>CAYYRM010000041.1:0-15250 GCA_964474005.1 uncultured Eubacteriales bacterium | reverse complement strand
TTCTTTACATTATTTACTAAATAATTCCCTTTATTTAACTCCTCCAAAATCTTGTTTACTTCCTTTTCAGAGGAAATTTCTATTTTTTCCCCTTTGTAACTATTTAATTTTGGTGTTAAGATGTCATCTTTATTTGTTTTTAATTCTACTACTAAGGTCCAGTATTCCTTAGGGATAAATTCATTAATTTCTCTTTCCCTATCCACAATAAGCCTTACTGCCACTGATTGGACACGACCTGCACTTAATCCTTTTTTGACCTTTCGCCATAGTATGGGGCTAATTTGATAACCAACTATTCTATCTAATATCCTTCTTGCCTGTTGGGCATCAACCAGTTCTTTATCAATGGTTCTGGGATTTTTGAAGGCGTCTTTTATTGCATTTTTTGTTATTTCATTAAATACTACTCTACATTGATCCTTTTGGTCAATTTCTAAGGTGTTTGCCAAATGCCATGAAATAGCCTCACCTTCTCGGTCAGGGTCCGTTGCTAGATATATTTTACTAGCTTTTTTACTGGACTTTTTTAGCTCTTGAAGTATTTTCCCTTTTCCCCTGATGGTTATGTATTTAACATCAAAGGACTCTAAATCAACCCCCAGTTGACTTTTAGGAAGATCAATTATATGACCCATTGAAGCCTGAACTGCAAAGTTCTTTCCTAAAAATTTGTTTATGGTTTTTGCCTTTGATGGTGATTCCACTATTACTAAATTCATAAATAAAACCTCCTAATAATCAACTTACTCATTTTAAGTAATTTTATCTTAAAAGTCAACATTTACCACAGGTTGATACATCTGATTACCCATTTTTTTAATGAGACCTTTAATTTCCAAAGTCACTAATGTGGCTAGTATCACCGAAATATCTAAGCCTGAAACCAATAATATATATTCTAACGTTACAGATTGACCACCAGTTGCTGAAAGTATCTTTTTTTCTGTTTCTGTCAGGGGAGGAAGCCCAGCCTCACTTTTTGATCCAACCATTTGTCCGTACTCCTCTAAAATATCACTGGGTTTTGTCACAACTACTGCACCATCTTTAATTAACTTATTGGTACCCGAGCTTGTGATACTATTTATATTACCTGGTACAGCAAAAACATCCCTACCCTGTTCCATGGCAAAATCAACTGTTATTAATGCTCCACTTTTTGTTTCAGCCTCCACCACAATGACACCCTTTGATAAACCACTTATGATTCTATTTCGGGCTGGAAAATGACCTGCCAAAGGCTCAGTCCCCATGGGGTAAACACTAACCAGTAGCCCTTTTTCTTCCATTTTTTCATATAAGTCCTTATTCTGCCTTGGATAAATTACATCAATTCCACAACCTAGAACACCTATTGAACCAGCCGTTCCCTCCAATGCACCTAAATGGGCCTCAGTATCTATACCTCTGGCCATACCACTGGTTACAGTATAATCATTACCACTTAAGTATTCTCCCAACTGCCTTGCAATATTTTTACCATACCATGTGGCTTTTCTGGCACCTACAATTGCTAGGTTGTGCTCATTTATCAAAAGATTAATATTGCCTTTACAAAATAGAATCTGTGGAGGATCATAAATCTCCTTAAGAAGTTTTGGGTAAAGGTGATTAAATTTTGATATTATACTTATATTTTTCGCTTTATAATTAAATATAGTTTCCTCTATACATAAATTATTCATAATTTTTTCAAAATTAACCTGGGTATTCCTATCTATTTTAGTAATTTTGCATATTTCATCAAACCCATGGGATAGTTCTTCAATGGATTTCACCATATTTGTTATCAATTCAATTTTCTTTGGTCCAATGCCTTTAATATGTGTTAACAATAACATTAGCTTTTCTATTTTCTCCATTGCTATCCCCTCCCTCTATAGGTAAATTCTACTAAATATTCTTAATTCCTGCATCTGATTAAAAAACAACTAAAAAAAAGAAACGCTTATGCGTTTCTTCTAGTCTTCATACTTATACACCATCTCTTTGTTTTCCCATGTTCTAATTTTAATGTGATCATCATCTAACTCCAGTAAATAATTTGGAAGCATAGGGGTTTTTCCAAATCCTTTTGGGGCATTAACTATATAAGTTGGTATGGCTAGACCACTGGTAAAGCCCCGAAGTTTTTCCATTATCTCCAAACCATCCTCTAGCTTTGTCATAAAATGAGAAGTTCCCTGTACACTCTTAGCATGGAATATATAGTAAGGCCTTATTCTTACTTTTAATAGTTCATGGTTGAGTTTTTTCATAACATTGGCGTCATTGTTAATATGGTTAAGTAAAACTGCTTGATTACCCATTACAACCCCTGCCCTAGCTAACATGTCAGTGGCCTTTTTAACCTCTGGAGTTATCTCTTTGGGATGGTTAAATTGTGTATTTAAATAAATGGGTGCATGTTTATCTAATATATCACATAGTTCCTTTGTGATTCTTTGGGGTACTGTCACCAGTGCCCTTGTACCTAACCTTTTTATTTCCACATGGGGTATACTGTTAAGTTCCCCTAAAAGCCAGTCCAATGTGGAATTGGCTAGCATTAAAGAATCTCCACCGGTTATAAGTACATCCCTAATCTCAGGATTTTGGCGAATGTAATCTACTGCTGATTGCAACTGATCCTTTGGCAGATTTTTGTCAATTTCTCCTATGTTACGGCGGCGTTGACAATGCCTACAATACATGGCACATTGGTTAGTTGCATTGATAATTAGTCTATCTGGGTATCTCCGGGTTATCCCTGGTGCAGGTGAAGTGAATTGCTCACCCATTGGGTCAGCATCACCAGATTCGTCCAAAACTTCAGCAATTTGTGGAATGGACTGTAATCTTATGGGGCAATATGGATCATCTTTGGACATAAGTGCTGCATAATAAGGTGAAATGGCCCAACGATTTTCTGAACCTGCCCTTTTTATGTCTTCTATTTCCTTGTCTGTTAAATTTATTATCTTAGATAATAGTTCAACACTACTTATCCTATTTTTAATTTGCCATTTCCAATTGTCCCAATCTTCCTCTGTACCCCCCAGTAACTGAAGAAGTTTCGATTTTTGTTCCAGATAGTGTTCCTGAAGCTTAGAACCCACAGGGATTGAATCCTTAACATCTAAATAATCTTGGATTCTCCCCTTAAGCTCCGCAGCCCTTTGTAGTGATATTTCCCTCTTGTCTGTTTGTGTTAATTGTGACATAACTACCACCTCCAGATAAAATTATAACATATATTCCTTCGAGTTACCATTATTTTGGCACTCTACATTTCCTCTGGTGCATCAATACCTAAAAGCCCAAGGCCGTTTTTGATTACCTGTGCAGTGGCTTTAGCCAATAAAACACGGCCATTGCGCAGGGACTCCACATCCTCTTTGTTTATTGGACAATTATGATAAAACCTATTAAAATCTTTAGCCACTGTCACCAAGTACCTTGCAATAACCGATGGCTTGTAACCAGTTAAGCTTTCTTGTACCACACTGGGGAATAGGGCTAATTTTTTCACTAAGTCCTCTTCATATTCTGAGTTCATAAGGGTAAAATCTGGTTTTAAGTTACTTTCTTCACTTTTCCTTAAAATACTACAGATTCTAGCGTGGGCATATTGGATATATGGTCCTGTTTCACCGTTAAAATCTAAAATTTTATCCCAATCAAAGATGACATTTTTAATTCTATCATTAGTTAAATCACCAAAGATAATGGCTCCAATCCCCACTTGCTTACTTACCAAATCCTTATTTTCTAAGTTAGGATTTTTTTCTTCAATCACTTCTTTTGTAAGGCTTATGGCTTTTTTTATCACATCATCTAAAAAGATAAGATTACCTTTTCTTGTGGACATTTTCCCTTCTTGAAATCTAAAAAGACCAAAGGGTATGTGTTCACAATCTTCACTGAAATCAAAACCTGCTATGGCTAAGGTTTTAAATATTTGCTTAAAGTGTAAAGACTGTTCTGCACCAACTACGTAAAGCATCTTATCAAATTTATAGTTATTATATCTGTAGATGGCTGCACAGATATCACGGGTAGCATAGAGGGTTGCACCATCTTTTTTACGTAATAGTACAGGGGGTAGATCAAATTTTTCTAAATTAACTATTAAAGCACCTTCACTTATTTCGGTGATACCTTTGTTTATTAAGGTTTCAATGGTTTCAGGTATGAGATCATTAT
Organism: uncultured Eubacteriales bacterium; assembly: GCA_964474005.1. Taxonomy (GTDB): domain Bacteria; phylum Bacillota; class Proteinivoracia; order Proteinivoracales; family Proteinivoracaceae; genus Alkalicella. The sequence continues at coordinate 11,062 of CAYYRM010000041.1, read as the reverse complement.
AAAACTGTTCTCCATTGTAACTGTCAAACTTAACCCCTAAAATATCATATATTCTTTTCAGCTCATTTAAGCTAATATCCTTAACCATCTTCCACTTTGCCATTTTTTCTTCATCGCCATCTTCTAGTTCTTTAAAGGTGGCCCTTGCCATATCATCTAGTTCTGGATTTTTATCTGCTTCTTCATGGAATTTAACGTATAAATCATAAAGGTATTTCACTGGCTCTTCATGATTTTTTAGGGTCTCTAAATCACCCCATTTATCAAAGGCCACTATTACTTTCCCAAATTGGGTACCCCAGTCACCTATGTGGTTGATACCAACAACTTTGTAACCTAAAAACTCATGTATTTTATATAGACTATTTCCAATGACAGTTGTTCTTAGGTGTCCAATTCCAAAGGGTTTTGCTATATTTGGTGACGAAAAATCTATTACAACTGTTTTACCTGAGCCTATTTTAGATTTACCAAAGTCATTTGCTGTGGAAACTACCTCTGTGATGGTCTCTTCCATTAAAATAGTTGTATCTATGAAGAAATTTACATAGGGCCCAAGGTTTTCGATTTTTAAAATCCCATTTGGCTTTTGAATCTTATCCAATAGCTCCTTGGCGATTATTGGTGGAGCTTTTTTAAGCTGTTTAGCTAAAGCAAAGGTTGGAAATGCTAAATCCCCATACTCTCTATTATCTGGTTGTTCAATTAAAGCAATAATCTCATCTAAGGGTAGATCGACTACCTGCTCCAAAGCTGCGCCAACTAGTTTTTTATATTTATCCATACTTTCCCGCCTTCCATATTACCATTATATTTTTATTTTTTTAATTTATGTATGAAAAAATCAGATACTATAATAATACCCATTACTTCCATAGTTAATATGATATATCTTATTTTTATTTAGAATATAGGAATCATTAAATTGGTTATTTGGAGATAATAATTTATAGATTAGTTTTTCTCCAGCTTAAATCACCTCGCTGAAGTCCCATGAGTAAGATTTCTGCAGTGGCCATATTGGTAGCCACTGGAATATTATGTACATCACACAATCGTAAGAGTGCAGTTATGTCTGGTTCATGTGGTTGTGCCATTAGAGGGTCCCTAAAAAATATTACCAAATCCATGTTGTCTTCGGCAATTTTTGCACCAATTTGTTGGTCTCCTCCCAATGGTCCAGACAAGAATCTATGTATTTTAAGTCCTGTGGCCTCATTAATTCTCATACCAGTTGTGCCAGTGGCAAATAACTGATGATCTGAAAAAACTTTTTGATATGCTATGCAAAAGTTAATCATTTGTTCTTTCTTTCTGTCATGGGCTATAAGTGCAATATTCATAATACATCCCTCCTAGGTAAGGTGAAAACTATGTATCCGAAAATATACCAAATCCGTGAAAATAATATATCTAAAGATAAATTATACCAATTAACTGATGTTTTGGCAAAACATAAAAATAAAATAATAAAAATTAGGGATACAAAAAATGAAAAGAGTAAAAAAATCGAGTTATTGCTGAAAAAGGATTTTGAAAAATTAGGTTTTTGGCACTCAGTTACAAACGAATCTTATCCACTTTTTAAGGTTGATAGTCTTTTTGAAGTGGATTTCTACAATCCCCAAGAAAAAATTGCCATAGAAATAGAAAAAAGTAACCTTTATAGCAAAGTGTGGCTTGCTTTATATAAGCAGTTGGAATCCACGGAAATTAAACATGGAATTATAATGGTTCCCAGTATCAAGCATTCAAAGTCAAAGGTTGAAGATACCTTCGAAATAACCCATCAAAGGATTATAAATAACAGCGAAAATCTACTTAGTCATTTAGATTCATTGACTATCATAGGGTACTAGGGAAATCAGAAAGAGTATAAAATCTTGGAGATTTTATACTCTTTTATTCTACCTAATTTTAAAATTCAAACTCCGTTGATGCCACTATTAATTTTACTGCGTTTAATAGGTCATCTTTATTGACCATCTCCGAAGGTGTGTGAATATACCTACACGGAAGGGATACTACTCCAGCCCATACCCCTTCTTTGGATACATGGATGGCCCCTGAATCTGTACCACCAAACTCCAAAACCTCCAATTGGTATGGAATGCTTAAATCCTTAGCCTTTTTAACCAGCATATCCTTTACCATGGGATGGACCATTATGGATAAATCCTTTACTTTAATGGCTGGACCCTTACCAAGTTCCACAGCCATTCGGTGAGCCTTTGGTGTGTCACCAACCATGGTAACATCCACAGCGATGGCTAAGTCTGGGTCTATCCTATATGCTGCGGTTTTAGCACCCCTAAGTCCTACCTCTTCTTGAACTGTAAAAACAAAATAAAGATTGTGTTCCGGATCCTTTATCTCTTTTAAAGCCTCTATAAGTACCCAGCAACCTGATCTATCATCTAAAGCCTTGCCAACCAACTTATCTCCATTTTCGAAAAACTCCCTTTTGATAACAGCTACTTCTCCAATGGATATCTTAGCCTCTGCTTCTTCTTTAGAGTTAACTCCAATGTCAATAAACATTTTTTCTAGGGAAAGCTTTGATATATCCTCAAGCTTTTCTGAGCCCACCACACCAACAATTCCACTTTCTAGTACAACCCTTTGGCCCAGTAGCACATGGGGTGAAACTCCACCTATGTTTGTAAATCTTAAAAAACCTTCTTTTTCTATATATGTCACCAATAAACCGATTTCATCCATATGTCCTGCATACATAATTTTTTTATCGGTTTTGCCTTTTTTCACTGCAATAACATTACCTAGCTTGTCTGTGAACACCTCATCACAATGGGGTTTCACCTCTTCAATTATCATATCTGCAATGGGTTTTTCATGACCCGATGGACCAAATCCTTCAGATAAACGCTTTAATAATTCCATTAGATTAATCCTCCTTGACCAATTTCTTTTAATATACTTTCCACTAGTTTTTGCGTTTCTTTAAAATCATTTAAGTTCATAAATGAAACTGGTGAATGTATGTATCTACAAGGTACTGAAATGGTAAATGTATCAATACCTTCTCGGGTCAGATGAATTTTTCCAGCATCATTGCCTCCCACAGCGGTTTGACGGTATTGATATTTAATGTTGTTTTTCTCAGCTATTTTTACAACTTCCTTTAGTAAATTCTTTTTAACTATTATGGAAGCATCTATTACCGATAAAGCTGGTCCTTCCCCTAACCTTGTGGAATACCTATGTTCTTCACTTTCAGGAACATCAGAGGCAGAAGTGCCTTCTAGTACCATGGCAAGATCTGGGTTAACTGTATATGCACTAACGGTAGCTCCCCTTAAACCCACTTCCTCTTGCACAGTGAAAACTCCATATAGGGGGAATGGATAATCCCCTTTAAGGATTTCTGCTAAAATGGCACATCCTACCCTATCGTCAAAGGATTTGCCTTTACAAATATTATCATTTATTTGAACAAATTCTGTGTCGAATGAACAATAATCCCCTAGCTTAACCTGTTTTTTAGCATCATCATCACTTTTAGCACCGATGTCAATAAACAGTTGATCGAAATTCAGGGCTACTTCCCTCTCCCCTGGCTTTTGTAAGTGAATGGGCTTTGCGCCAATAACACCTTTCACTAAATTTTCTCCTATTCTAATGGGTTTCGATACCAATACCCTAGGATCAACACCACCCACTGGTCTAAATTTAAGTAAACCATTTCTTTCGATGGATGTAATCATCAAACCCACTTCATCCATGTGTGCAGCGATCATCACCTTTGGACCCGGTTTATCTTTACCTTTTATGGCAATTAAGTTTCCTAAGTAATCGGACTGAAATTCATCCACATGGTCAGCTAGAAGTTCTTTTAATAGTTTAGCAACTTGGATCTCATTACCCGCCACTCCATGGGCATTGGATAGTTTTTCTAGTAGCATTTTAATCCCTCCAATCCTTTGTTGTCCAAACTGGCAATATAAAGGGCTAACAACCTACCAGCCTTTTTAATGTCAGCCAAAGAGAGGGTTTCCACAGATGTATGCATATAGCGTTCAGGCAGTGACACCACCGCTGTGGCAATACCACCCCTTGCTATTTGGATTGCCCCTGCATCTGTTCCCGAGTGTCCTGGGGCAGTTTCCAATTGAATTGGTATATTCCACTCAGATGCAATATTTTTAATCCCTTCAAAAACCTTAGGGTGAATATTAGGACCCATGGCCAATGCAGGACCACCATCTAACTTAGAGGTTACATCCTCTGGTAAACCTGGCATATCTCCAAAGCATACATCAATTGCTATGCCGATGTCAGGTACTATGCCGTAGCTACTAACCATGGCACCCCTTAGCCCAACCTCTTCTTGAACTGTTGCCACCGCATATACATCGGCGGTATGGGATATTTTTTGAAGTTCTTTTAAGCATTCAATAATTACTGCCACCCCTGCCCGATCATCTAAAGCTTTGGCAGCCACGTAACCATTGGATAATTCCGTGAACTTTCTATTAACAACTGCTATATCACCCACACTAACCTTTTCCTTAACCTCTTCTTCACTTAAACCAGTATCTATAAAAAGATCGTACATTTTCATGGCTTTTCCCCGTTCACTGGGTGATGTCAAATGAGGGGGTTTTGCACCTATGATTCCATAAAGCTCCTCTTTACCAAAAACAGTGACCTCTTGGGCAGGTAAAGTTCTAGGGTCTATACCACCCACTTGTGTAAATCGTAAAAATCCACCCTTTTCGATTTTAGTAACCATTAGACCAATTTCATCCATGTGACCTGCTAACATTATTCTAGGGCCATTACCACTACCTTTTTTAAGGCCAATAACATTTCCTAGCTTATCCATTTTAGTTTCTTCACATAGTTTATGGAAATAATCATTAATCTTTAGCCCAACCTTTAGCTCGTAGCCAGATACTCCCATGGTTTCTGTTATTTCTTTTAGAAATTCTTTAATATCCACTGTCTAACCTCCTTTGACTTTTAATTAGTAATATGTTTCTGCTATTTTACCACTCTTATACAAACTCTTAAGAGTTCATATATTTAGTAAATCTAAAGCACATAAAAAGAGAAAGACTTTTAGCCTTTCTCCCATAAAGGCATATTTTTTAATTCGACAATCTAAATTAAAATCCCTTTATTCTACCATTTTTTTCTTCTAAAATTTTATTGATAAATATATTCAAATATACAAGGGTGGTTATTAGCACCAGTAGAACAAATCCCTGGGCCAAGTACTTACTTAAAGATAGGTTAAATGCATAGGTAATTACTAAACAATAAACATATACGGTGTTTATTTTGCCCAATGAATTGGCTGGGATTACTATTTTTGTATAGGCATAATTAACTGTTCCACCTAAAATCATTATCCCTTCCCGGATGATAATAAGGGCTACCAACCAAAATGGTATATTTTTGTTTATCCAAAGCCCTACAACAATAGTTATCAATAACAGTTTATCAGCTAATGGGTCCATGACTTTTCCAAAATCTGTTACCATCTTAAATTTTCTAGCTATATATCCATCTAATATGTCTAAAATTCCCCCAATTGTAAAAATCACTATTGCGAAGATGTGTAGTCTCTCTTGGGAAACCTTTGGAAAACCATAAATAAAAACAGGTATTAGCATTAACCTCAGTGAGGAAATTGCATTAGGTATATTCATATCTTCCCCCCCCCTAGCTATGCGGTTATAGAATCCTCCGATAGCATCTCAATAAAATCTAAACTCACCACATGCTCCTTTATAGTTTTTGTTACATTGTATTTGATGCCATAATACATTGGAGCGTCTATTTTTATTGATATATCTTCACAAAAATTAGGAAGTCCCACTAATACCTTTCCATCACATCGATGACTGGAATTATAGTTTTGACATGAAACTTCTACCTTACAATTCCTAACTGGTTTTAACGATGCACTATCTATAATCCTTAAGTTCAAATACATAATATCACCCTCCAAGTAAGTTTACTTTAGTATATGTATTATATAACAGAGGGTGATATTATGTATTGTTATATAATATCTTTTTTCTTTTCAATTAAGATAAGCTGGGGTGGAAACTGCTGTAAGTTAAGAAAATTATAGTGCAGTACAGTAAATTGCTTTTGATTTAAAGATCTTACCAAAGACATAACTCCATCGGTCTCCCACTTCCCACCATAATGGCCTGGGTAAAGCATCAAAGACATAATTCCACCTTCCTTCAATAGCTCTAACCCTTGCTTTATGGCAGGTATGGTTGATTCTAATTTTGTAATAATATCATGGCTTCCACCTGGTAAATAACCAAAATTAAACATAATTGCTGAAACCTTATCCTCCACGTAATCTTTGATATGCTCATGGCCAGCATTGATTAAAACAACCCTGTTTTCTAACCCTTGTTCTAAAAGCCTTTGATGGGTCTTTTCTAATGCTTCTTGTTGTATGTCAAAGGCATAAACCTTCCCACTGTTTCCCACGGATTTAGCTAATAATAAAGTATCATTACCATTACCTGCGGTACCATCTATGGTGATATCCCCATCTTTAATGTTTTCTGACACCAACTGCCTAGCAAACTCTAAACTCCTTTTAATCAAAACAATCTTCCTCCTTAAAATTTATAAAATTTTTACGTTATTTATACCACTTAATCTTAATTTTACTTTTCAATTTTAGTACTGGCATCCAGCAATGGCTTCTGCCACATGGTTTAACTCTATATCAGGTTTACCTTATAAATCACTATGGTTCTTGATACCTTTAAGATTTTATCATAGGCTCTGGAACTTAGGTTCAATCCTTGTTTACTTTAATCTTCTTCTCCATTAATCTTAATATTCCTGCAGAAAATAGAAAAAACCGGATGGTTAATCCTGTTTTTTCTATTTAACCTTATAGTGTAAAATTTTAATGTTGGGTCACCATGTAGGAAATATATTATAGTTATGCATATTATTTGAGGGCTCTGTTATGGTAATTCCAAGTACCTCATAATCAATGAGTTTAAAGGCAAGTTTATATTTTTGAAAGTTTTGAAAGTCGTAAAGATAATGTTCTCTTTCTCGTATAATACTAAAATATTCCTCTTGGTCCCAATAGAATAGTGCCATTTCACTTCCGTCAGATGTTTTATAATCTCTATTGTAAGCTGTTTCAAAATAATCATCCAAAAGTAAATAAATATCTTTTATCCACTGATGTTCCTCTGTTAAATACTTTGGTTGTTTATTATATCTAGTATACACATAAGGAGTTTCATCATTGCTACCACAGCCTGTACTAACAAGCATTAAAAGTATTAAAACTACTAAAAGAAATATAAATTTTTTGACCAAATTATACCCCCCTCACCTATTTTAAATACTGACTATCCAAATTTCTATATTGAATGGCCTCTGCCACATGGTTTAACTCTATATCAGGTTTACCTTCTAAATCCGCTATGGTTCTTGATACCTTTAAGATTTTATCATAGGCTCTGGCACTTAGTCCTAGGTTATTAAAAGCACTTTCCAGTAAAATCCTTGCTTCTTTGGGGATGACACAGTATTTTTTTAATGTGCCCCCAGACAGTTGAGCATTGTGCGTTATTTTAGTTTCGGATTTATATCTAGTTTCCTGTATTTTTCGTGCCTTGATTACTCTTTTTAATATTTCCTCCGATGGTTCTTCCACTGTATCGTTACCTACCAAATCATTAAATTTAACAGGTGGAACCTCCACATGTATATCCAGTCTGTCCATTAGTGGACCTGATATTTTATTTCTATACCTTTCCACCCTAGTAAGGGAACAGCTACATTGATTGGTTGGAGATCCATAATTTCCACAGGGACATGGATTCATACTGCTGATGAGAACAAAATCCGCTGGGTACTTTATGGATCCACTGACCCTTGATATCACTATCTCCCTATCTTCCAGGGGTTGCCTTAGTACCTCTAATACATCCCGATTAAACTCAGGTAATTCATCTAAAAATAGTACACCCTTATGTGCTAAACTGATTTCCCCAGGCCTTGGAATCCGTCCACCACCCACTAAGCCCGCATAGGATACTGTGTGATGTGGAGTCCTAAAGGGTCTGCTACTTAGTAGACCTCTTTTTTTAAGGAGTCCTGCTACACTGAATATCTTTGAAACCTCTAGGGTTTCATCATATGTAAGGGGTGGTAAAATACTTGCAAATCTTTTGGCCAGCATGGACTTACCTGTACCAGGGGGACCAATTAACAGTATATTATGCCCCCCTGCAGCGGCGATTTCCAACGCCCTTTTTACAGCCCTTTGACCTTTTACCTCACTGAAATCACCTAAATCCACCTCATGGGTCAGTTGAATTTCTTCTTTAAATTGCTCAATGGCTTTAATGTTTAGTATATGCTCCACAGCTTCTTTTAAGGTGGTAACAGGATATATATTAAGCTCTTGTACCAAGGAACCCTCTTCCTTGTTTAAGTTGGGCAACATAAAGCCCTTTATTGATTTATCCTTTAGATGCACTGCCATGGGCAAAATTCCGTTTATTTCCCGCACCCTGCCATCTAAGGAAAGCTCACCACATGCCACCCATTGCTTTAAGTGCTCCTTTGGCCATTCGTTCTCTGCAGCTAAAATGGCAATGGCTATGGGCAAGTCAAAAATTGGTCCCTCTTTTTTTATATCAGCGGGAGCTAAATTTACAATTATTCTTTTATTGGGAAAATTGTACCCTGAATTAACTATGGCAGCCTTTACCCTTTCCTTTGCCTCCCTTACTGCTGTATCAGGTAGCCCCACAATTTCGAAGGTGGGTAATCCCCGGGTAATATTTACTTCCACTTCAATGGTATTGGCTTCAAGGCCAATTACGCCACAGCTCTTTATAATGGCCAACATGAAAATCCCCCCTAAAAAAGCATATTATTTTACTATTCTACAAATTCAGTCATGTCTCCTTTTTTTATGAAAAATTTTTAGAGTAAATTACAACTAAAAAAGAAGACCCTAAGGTCTTCTTTCTAAAACAATATCTCGCATAACCTCCCATTCCCTTTTTAATGGGTAAAATATACTTTGTAATTCCAGTAGTTTCTTTTGTAACTGTTTTACCTCTAGATATTCACATTTTGCAAATTCAACTATTTGTGCCTCCCTAAACATATCGTTCCTACCTGTTATCTTTCGCTCTTTGATTAGTTCAGCTTTTTTTACAGCCAGCTTTAACTCTGCTTCCAATAATTCACCTTTTAAAATATAATAATCCCTCTCCAACTGATTTAGCCCTTCCAATAAATCCATAAGCTCCAAATGGGACTTTTTAGTCATGTTTACACCCCCTAAAAATTCTTGCATCGAACATATGTTTTGTTATATAATATGTTTGAGGAGGGTGGTTTATGACAAAAAAAATAGTATTTCACATCGATGTTAATTCTGCTTATCTTTCCTGGGAAGCCATTTATCGCCTTCAGCAGGGTCATGAGATTGATTTAAGGGACATACCATCTGTGGTGGGGGGAAGTGAAAAAAAACGTAATGGAATTGTGTTGGCAAAATCCATCCCTGCCAAAAAATTTAATATAAAAACAGGGGAAACTTTATTTGCCGCCAGAATGAAATGCCCCCATATAGTCATTGTTCCCCCTAATTACCAACTTTACATGCAATGTAGTTCTGCCATGGCTGAGGTGTTAGGTCGTTATTCCCCAGTTATTCAGTTTTTTTCCATTGATGAACTTTTTTTGGATTATACCAATATGGAAAAACATTTTGGTCCCGCCCTTGAGGCCGCAGAAAAAATGAAATCAGAAATTAAAAATCTTTTAGGTTTTACCGTTAATATAGGAATAGGTCCTAATAAATTATTGGCTAAAATGGCCTCAGAATTTGAAAAGCCTGATAAGGTCCACACCCTTTTCTTTGATGATATACCAAGTAAAATGTGGCCATTACCAGTTGGGGAACTATTTATGGTGGGTTCCAAAACCGCTGAAAAGTTAAAAAGTAAAAATATAAACACCATAGGGGAGTTGGCTAAGCTGGATCCTGATTTTCTACACGGTTTTCTTAAAAGTCATGGTCTACTGATTTGGAATTATGCCAATGGCAAAGAAGACTCTCCTGTGAGGGATACTGGAATCCCCATTAAAGGCATAGGGAATTCCACAACCATCCCCTTTGATGTTACAAGTACCAATGATGCTCATAAGGTCTTGTTGGCTTTAACTGAAACGGTGTCCACCCGTTTAAGGAATTCAAAAAAGTGTGCATCGGTAATAAGTGTGTCCATAAAGAGTAGTACCTTTGACTACTATTCACACCAAGGAACCTTAAATGATTCCACAGATTGTACAAAGGTTATATACAAAAAGGTGAAGGAACTATTTAATTGTGCTTGGAAGGGTGATCCCATTAGGCACTTAGGAGTACATGTTACTAAACTTTACGATAATGATTTCCATCAATTATCTTTATTTGAACCTGACCCAATTAAATATAAATTGTTGGATAAAACTTTGGACAAAATCCGGCACAAATATGGTAATGACTCAGTATTTGCTTCAAGCTTTTTACACTCTGGCTTTAACCCTTTGCAAGGCGGGGTTATCCGAGAAGAGGATTATCCCATGATGTCTAGCATTTTATAATTATGATAGGTGGTGTTTTTTTGAAAACCCTTATGAAGCCCATAGATATGATTGCATGGTTTACAAAAGAAGGTGTCCCCCATCCCATAAAGTACCGCCTAGAACAAGACAGTTCTATGGTAACTGTAAAGGTTGATCGTGTTGTAACCGTTGACAAAGAACGTCTAGCAGGTAACCAAATGCTTATTTTTAAGTGTCAAAGTGTAATTGATGGGGTGGAAAAACTGTACGAATTAAAATTTGAATTGGCCACCTGTAAGTGGTTTTTATATAAGATATAGGGACGCCTGAGCACCCTCCTAATTCGGCAGGGGTTCCCCCCCAAAGCCCCAAACAAAATAAGCCTAGAAACTTATGGTTCCTAGACTTATTTTGTTTCCATGAGGAGGCTGGTTGTTCGCAGTAACGAAGAAGATGGGGGCTTTTCAGC
>CAYYRM010000040.1:1068-15442 GCA_964474005.1 uncultured Eubacteriales bacterium | reverse complement strand
TCCTCTTTCTGATAATAGACTATATATATCACCCCTCTGGGCTAAGACCCTGGCGGGTAAACCTTTGAGTTCACTTTTTTCAAATTCTGTTATATAAAATGTATCCCATCCCAAACCACTTAAATCTATATTCTTCATACTATCCTCCATAAAATTTTATTTTTGCATACAAAAAAACCGCAAGATATGAAAATCTGCGGTTTATACTTCAAAGGAAATTTGTATAACAAATAACCCCCCCTTAACGGGCAGAAATTATCCTGAATTTTGCAGATGCTAGCCATCTGCCGCTATTTAGCTATGATGATACCACCATTTTAACCTTTTTATACGAAATTAGACGCTTCACGTCAATCACTCCTTTCGGACTTTGATATTTTTATTATACCATGCTGGAAATTTTTCACAATGTATGTGGGACATTGTTAATTAACATTTAATAAAAACAAATCAACTGGTAACATTTGCATACTAAGATATCCTTTTACAAAGACTAACAGAGATAAAAATTTTTAAGGAGGTAGTTTAATGTCAGATAAAGATATTGAGAAATCCTTTGAACGCAGTGCTGAACGGATGAGGGGTGATAATAAAACCTTTGCAGCAGATTTGACAGATAAAGACTATAATGACCCTGCTTTACACCCGGACCATAATGTAAAGGTAGACTATGACAGCATAGAGAAATCCCCTTCCATGGAAGAAGTACACAAATGGCAGAGGGAACACATTAAAAAAGATGATCAATCTAAAGAGGGATATCCCTTAAATGTAATAATCGATCCAACCATGAGAGAAATGTATCAAGTGGTACATAATGCAGAGATGACAAATGTTTTTGATCGTTTTAGTGAGCAGCAACCTACCCAGTGTAAGTACTGTATTGAAGGACTATCTTGTCAACTATGTGCCAATGGCCCTTGTAGGATAAGTAAAAAAGCTCCTAGGGGTGTCTGTGGTGTAGACGCACATACAATGGTGGCTAGAAATTTCATGTATCGCCATGTTACCATAGGTACTTCAGCAAATATATTCCACTGCCACCAAGCTGCAAGGACTTTGAAGGCTGCAGGAGAACACCCTGACAGTGGCCTTAAGATTCGCGACCCAGAAAAACTTAAGAAATATGCAGATATGGCAGGGCTTGATGCAAATCAACCTTTAGATAAATTGGCTGTGGACTTTGCCCAATGGGTCATGGATGATATACACGCTCCCCATCATGTGGAATCCAAAACTGTGGAAGCCTTCGCCCCCACTAAAAGAAAAGAGCTATGGAGAAAACTAGGCTTATTCCCTGGTGGTGGATATAGTGAAGTGGCATATTCTCAGACTCAATGTATGACTAACTTCAATTCTGACCCAATAGAATTCTTATTAAGAAGCGTGAGGCTTGGTATCGCCAATGAATATCAAGGATTATTTATGTTAAATATCATCCAAGAGATACTAATGGGTACTCAAGAAATTACCATGAAACAACAAAATATGGGATTACTGAAAGAGAACAAAATAAATATTATCACAAATGGTCACATGCCCCTATTGGCACATGTAGCCATCGACTTAGCTTCCACTGATGAATGGCAACAAAAGGCTAAAGCTGCTGGGGCTGATGGTATCCAAATTCTGGGTCATGTTTGTGAAGGGCAACAGCTTATAAACTATGAAGGAACACACAACCAAAACGCTTACGCTGGTCAAGAAGGTGAGTGGTTATCCCAAGAATATTTATTAGCCACTGGAGTAGTCGATTTATTTATGTTTGACTATAACTGTACTGTCCCTACAATGCCCCTTTTCGCTAAAAAATTCGGTACTAAATTATTAAGTACCCATCCTGTTATCAAACTCCAAGGAACTGAGACCTTAGATTTTGTTCCTGAAAAAATGAAGGAACAGGCTATTAAGGCTTTAGATATGGCAATTGATGCTTTTAAAGAAAGAAAAGCACAAAATAAAGAAACATATATCCCACCCCATGTTTCAGACTGCATGGTAGGTTTTAGTACTGAATCAGTTAAAAAAGCCTTAGGTGGAAGCTTTGACCCACTTATTGAGCAAATTGCCAATGGTAACATCCGGGGTATCGCCACTGTAGTGGGCTGTACAACAGCTAGATATGGTCAAGGTGGAAGCAATATATTCAAAATAACTAAGGGTTTAATTGAAAATAATATATTGGTTCTGTCAGGGGGATGTACCTCCTCAGTAATGGAATACACTGGCTTAACTAACCCTAAGGCTGCAGAGGAATGTGGTGAAGGTCTTAAAGCGGTTTGTAAACAGCTGGGAATTCCCCCAGTATTGACATATGGTGCCTGTGTGGATATTGGAAAGATGACACATACAGCTAAGGAACTGGCAGACGCCTTAGATGTGGATACCAATATGCTACCATTGGTTATCGGAGCACCTGAGTACCTAGAGCAAAAAGCCGTGGCTGATGCATGTACAGCTGTTGCTTTGGGCTGGTTAGTACACGTAGCACCAGTACCTTCAATTACAGGCTCAGATGTGGTGGTTAAAACCTTAACTGAAACCACTGAAACCTTGGGTCTTGGTAAAGTGGTTGTGGAAATGGATGCTGAAAAGACAATTCAAATATATGTTGACCACATTGAGAAAAAGCGTAAGGAATTGGGATTAAATTAAAAAATGGGCTGATTTCTTGTGGAAATCAGCCCATTTTAATTTTTTGTTGTGTAATATTAGTATTTTTAATATAATATTCATATAAACCTGTTTGTAAAGGAGAATATGAGTATGTCTGAAATAGACAAAACCAACGACCAAAAACCTGAAGAGAAAAAGAAAATCAGTTTAGCTGAAGCCATGAAGCAAAAGCTTGAAAGCCAAAAACAGCAACAAGCCAAGGGCGGTAATAACCAAAATTTCGCCCAAGGTAAGAAAATGCAAAGTCAACACACAAAAAAATCCACTATGCATCGTCGCACTGGTGGTCAATAACATAAATAATAGCCTACAATTTTACTTGTTGTAGGCTATTATTTTTTTAACTACTGGCACTTTTGTAATTTCTAAGACCTAGATTCCAAAAACCAATGGCAATTACAGTAAATACAACGGTTATCGTTAATGCATAGATAAATCCCGAAAAGGATAATGAATCTGACATAAACTGTGTTGGAATAGTTGCCATTATACCATAGGGAAGCAGTAGATAAAACAGCACCCTAAAAGCTCCATTAAAAAGAACACCGGGTATTTTCATACACAGGGTTATAAGTTCTCCTTCCAGCCTTTCCATGGCAGAAGCTTGAATTACGAAGAAGACCATTGTCCTTAGAATTACCATCACGTCATAATACAATATCAACATAAGGGTTACCAAAAAAACATATCCAACCACCTTAATCAATGTTATTTCAATGCCCATTTGGGAAACTGAATAAATTAATATTCCAATACTTCCAAAAATCAATGGTACAGACCCAAAGTTGATATCTTCCAATGATAAATAAAGCAATGACCTTACTGGTTTTGTGATATATAAGTCTAGTTTTCCAGTTCTAATTTTCTCAGGTATGGAAATTATCCCGAAAAAGAACAAAGTCATGTTTAAAGCGTTTATAAGGGAAAAGGTCCCTATGAAAAACAGTACCTGCTGTCTATCCCATCCCCCTATACTTTCAACCTGTGAATAGATTGCACTAAACATTAGAATCTGGATTAAAAACATTGATCCATCCACGAAAAATGCTCCAAAGAAAGAAAATCGAAAAGCCATGGTGCGGGATAGTTTTAACTTCATCAGTAAAACTATTATTCTAATTTGCCTCTTTATATCCATTTATATCCCCACCCCGTCGTATTTTATTCTTAAAACTTTATAGGTAATTTTATTTAAAAGCCAAAAAGAGCCATTCCATATCAGCAGTATAGTAATCGCTGTGGGTATTTCTCCAGTCCCTTCCCCCATAAAAAGCATGGTGGGAAGATAAATTATATAGTAGAAGGGGAAGTATTTCATTACATCCAGCACAATATTTGGTAGTATTGCCAATGGAATCAAAGACCCTGTGACAAACTGCATTATATTGTCTTTTATCATCATAAACAACCCTGTTTCTAGGAACTTAAAAGCCAAAATACCTATATAGAAATTTAACTGCATCATAAAAAATAGTCCCAGAATTGTAATAATCAATGCTATCAGCAGGGTTAAAGGATTGTTAGTTACCACGAAGTCCACTTTAAACACAAACACCCACATTACTGTGGCCAGTAAATTAAAGGATAGAAGGAATGCTGACACCCCAATAGTCTGAGCAGTAAAATACCCAAATACACTCATGGGTCTTACCATATATTTTGAGAATCCTCCCCTCCTTATTTCAGCTGATATCTGGCCACCGGTTCCCGATGATTGATCTAACTGCCCTATAAAGGACCCAATGATGTAATAGGAAATCATTGTGTTAAAGGTAAAACCTGCAACTATCTCCCTGCTATCAAAGACTGCTCCCCACAATACATATGCCAAAACTATCTTTGAAATAGTGAATATCATACTTATCAGAGTATCAAACCTATGGGTTATCTGAGTTTTAAATAGAATCTTTACAGTCTCTAAATATTTACTCATTGATTTATCGCCCCCTCATACTCACTGATTTCATTTATTTCTCTGTTCCCATAGATGCGCTCCACAACATTACCTATATCATCCTCTTCAATGGATATATCACTTACTTCCCCTCGGGACAAAATATCATTTAAAATAGAACGGACTTTTCCCTTCTCCACCATAAAGGATATTTTATAGGGATTTTGTTCTAAGATTTCCACACCCATGGGAGGAATATATACCACTGGCTCATCAAAGGATACCTTAATTAACTTATGGGTTTGATACTTCTCAAAAAGTGTATTCATGTCTCCATCATAAATCTTACTACCACCATTTACCACAACACAACGCTTACATAAGCTCTTTATATCATCCATATAGTGACTTGTTAAAATTATTGTGGTCTTTTTTTGGCTATTTACTTGCTTTAAAAAACTCCTAATTTGCTTTTGAGCCATGGCATCTAGTCCAATGGTTGGTTCATCTAAAAACAAAACTTTTGGGTTGTGTAAAAGGGCAGCAATGAGCTCCATTTTCATCCGCTCTCCCAGTGATAGGGTTCTAACTAAAACATTAAGATATTTTTCCACCCCAAAAATCCTTGTAAAGTATTCTAAGTTCTTACGGTACTCTTCATGGGGTATATTGTAAATCTCTTTTATCAATAAAAATGAATCTGCAGCTGTCAATTCAAAGAAAAGTTGGCTTTTTTGACCCATAACCACAGCATATTGCCTCTTAAAATCATTTTTTAGATCATTGGGTTTATATCCCAACACTGAAATCTCACCGGATGTGGGTGCAATTATACCTGTCAACATCTTAATTAGTGTTGTTTTTCCTGCCCCATTAGGGCCTATCAACCCCACAAATTCACCTTCAGCAATTTCCAGATCAAAGGAGTTCACTGCCACCTTTTTTATTTCCTTGCGGTGAAACAAGCTTTTAATACTACCCTTTAAACCTTCTTCTTTTTCAAACCTAAAGTAAGTTTTATTTAATTCTTTAGTTTTAATTATAACCATCTCATTATCATCCCTTCATTGTTGTTTGAAATTATAACCTTTTGTTCAAGTGATAATTTTTTATTAACCCTCACACGGCATTCCTCCCTAAAAATAAATTAGCCCGCAAAAAGACACACCACACCTAAAAGTGCAGAATGCTCCCTGCGGGCATTTTTATGAATTTACAGTAGACAATTAAATATATAAAAAAGCATGGCAAATTACCTGCCATGCCACACAATTATCAATTTCATATGTGTATTAATGTCATGTAAATTATGAAGCAGTCTGTAAGGTAATGTCTCTTAAAAGGCATCACAAAATAAGCCATGGGCTAGGCCCACCAAAAATGCCTTTTACAACTATTTAGTTGTAAACCACCATTACAGACATAACAGACATCAAAACCATCCTTTCAAAACTTTATCTTCTTTATGTTACCATATTTTCGTTAATTACTCAATAAAAAGTTGTATTATTCTGTTAAAATGTACATGCGACCATTGTATAAGCTGTCTTTAAATGTTTTCCCTGTGGATGTTCATTGTCCTCAGCCAAAATTACACTGTCAATTTCTTTTATTCTACCTTTGTGACATTTTCCTTTAAATGATTTGATTGCTGCAAAAAAGCATAGCATGCTTAATTCTTACCCTATTTTTATTCTATTACTTCCACCTTTATAATTCTTTTCTCATCGGCATCTTTAATCTTAAATTTCAAATGCTTAAAATCTAACTCTTCACCCTCAGAAGGAATTTTCTGAAAGGCTTCAGTTAGCCAACCACCCAAGGTGATAGCCTTTGTATCATTTATTTTCACCTTAAAAAACTTCATAAATTTCTTTAAGGCATATTCAGCATCCACATAATATGTGTTTGTGTCTACTTTTTTTAGCATATCAATTTTAGGATCTTGTTCATCACAAATTTCCCCTACAATCTGTTCAAGGATATCTTCCAGTGTAACTATACCTAATGTTCCACCATATTCATCGGTTACAATTGCCATATGGTTTTTTTGTTTTTGAAGCTTAGGTAAAAGGTTTGCCACACGCATGGATTGAGGTATAAAAAGTGGCGTTTTAAGAATATCTTTCAAATCAAAATCACCATCTTGTATCAAAGCAGATAAAAAATCCCTAGCAGTTATAATACCTATAATATTATCTATGTTATCTTCATAAATTGGTATTCTGGAAAAGCTTTTTTTAAGAAATAATTCTTTCAAATCTTGATTAGGTACCCCTATATCCACAGCTAGGATATCTGGCCGTGGTATCAGTATTTCCCCTGCAATAATATGATCAAAATCCAATGTCCTTCGTACAAGCTCTTTTTCCTCTTTGTCAATTACCCCTTCCTCTTCACTTATATCAATCATAACCTTTATTTCTTCTTCGGTTATAGATGGAATATTTTCCTTGCCGAATAATCTGTTTATTTGTTGGGGGATTTTAAGTATAATACGGGTAATTGGCCTAAAAATTCTCATTAAAACATATAAAGATCCCGCTGTTTTTAATGTACACAACTCTGCATTTTCTTTAGCCAAGGATTTTGGAACTATATCTCCCACAATCAAAACCATAATAGTCACCCCAAAGGTACTGACTATCACCCCTATTTTTGGTCCGAATATTTCGGCAGTAACCTGGGCAGAAATTGTTGCCGCGGCTATATTCACTAAATTGTTACCAACTAGAATAGTTGAAAGGGCCTCATCAAAATTATCAGCTATGTGAAGGGCTGTTTTTGCTCCTTTCCGCCTTTCATTTACATAACTCTTAAGTCTAATCTTATTGACACTGGAATAGGATGTCTCAACTATGGAAAAATATGAAGAAATCAATATTAATATAAAAAATACTGCTATAAAAATTATTAAGAATTGTGTTGGTATTCCTCTCAAGCAATCACTCCCCCTAAAGTAATTTATGGCATATTATTATTGTTAGCAAAAACCACAAAAATAGACAAGGGGACGTTTCCCTTGTCTATTTTTTGGACAGATGAAACGTCCCCTTGTCTTATTTCATTAGTATCAATTCTTGTTGTTCATCACCTGTGGTAATCACATTTCCACTGTGGTCCACTAAGACATTAATCTCTGTTCTTACTCCCATTTTACCAGTATAAATACCTGGTTCAATGGAAAAACAGGTACCTGGAATTATCTCCCTATCATCTTTTGTTTCCAGATTGTCTAAGTTTACGCCACTACCATGTAAAACAGTATCTATGGAATGACCTGTTCTGTGAACAAAGTATTTTCCATATCCCTGTTCAGTTATATAGTCCCGACACACCTTGTCAACTTCCCATCCATAAATGCTCTTGGACCCTTTTATCCTATCGATAATAAGCTGTTTTGCTTTATTTCTTGCATTTACAGCTATATCGAAGATCTTAATGTATTCCTCTGAAGGACTGTCACCTGCAAAACCACACCAAGTGATATCGTAGTAAATGCCACCCTCTACTTTTTCCTTAGCCCAAAGGTCAATTAATATATTATCACCCTTTTTTATAACATAGCTATTATCCATCCTAGGTTCAAAATGTGGGTCTGATGCATGTTCATTGATAGCAACAATTGGGTGCTTCCCCTCACAGTTTAAATTAGCATTTTCGAATTCCCCCACAATGAATTGTTGTACATCATATTCAGTTATGGTCTTACCTGAAATTAAAGAATCAAAAATGAAGGAAAATGCCTTATCCTTTATTGCATGGATTTTTGCTCCCGCCCTTTTATGAAACTCTATAGCCTCCTCACTTAACTGAGACTGAAATATCTGCACTAGGTTAGATGATGATAATACATCAACATCAAAACTCTTCACAAGTTCAATGGTCCCTGCATCCACCAGTGAGATTGTAGGTAAATTATTCATAGGTGAATATTGCATAAATACACAATTTACATTGTTAAGTATTATTGATAACTTTTGATGAAGTTCTTCCCAACCAGAATATAACTCTTTTTTCCCAGGCAGCTTATCTAATCTACTAGCCTCAATTCTATGGACAAGTTTTATAGGTTCACCTTGGGCAGGGATTAAATAAAACCATCTCCGAGTGGTTTTTTTAGTAATATCCAAACCTAAAATTTCATATGCTACCCTTTCGCGGTTTTGAAAGTCACAAAATAACCATCCATCACCACCAAGAGCCTTTATATTATCCTGCATCCCTTTTAAATCCATCCATATCCCTCCAACTTTATCTTTATTATTCTATAAATGGCTAGATTTCTTTAATATAAAAACACGAGGGGTAACCTCGGATTTATATTATCTTTTACAAGAACTTAGTCCACCTTTACTTTCATGGTGAGCGTTACACTCTTGACAATTGCCGTGTCTAGGACAGTTTATGCTTTTACATGGACATTCTATATTGTTATTGTTTTGCATATTTTAAACCTCCTTAATTTATTAAGATAATTATTCTCCTACTTACTTTGAATTTCCTTCAACTGGTGCAAATTTTTATCCTGGAATTTGTCTTCTGACTTTATTGCTAACTCAATTATGCCTTTGCTAACACCTAAAACCCTTCCCAGTTGTCTCATACTTACACCTGTTTTATAATATAACTCCCTTATAATCATATTACGTCTATGATTGGGTAATTCCTTTAACAGCAATTCATCCACCTTAAATTGTTCTCTTATCAAGGTTCTTAATCCACTATCTGTGTATCTGCTTTTATTCTCATATTCCAGACAATTGTCAGTATTAGCTGTTTTCATGAAATCAATAAACCCTAATTTATCTGGAAAGTAGTCCTTAACAAAATCAGTATCTATATATGTTCCCATTTCGTCAAAATCCTTTAAATATTGATTATAGCTACTCCAGTGATAATCTTCCAGTTTACTTATCATACCTGCATTTATTGGATTTCTATGTATATATCTCAGGACAGTTTTAAAATACCCTTCCGTTTCCACAACCTCACTGTTAAATCTGTTTTGATACAAATGCCCAGTTCTACCATATTTATTGTTATGCCAATGCACATAAGAAACTGTGATTCTTTTTATGGTTGTACCTATATACTCATCAAGTTCTTGTATGAGCAGGTGTACATGATTATCCATCAAGCAATATCCATATAGGGCAAACCTATAAGCTTCCTTTACATTAATAATTATTTCAATAAACTTATCCTTATCCTCATCATCTAAAAAGATACTTCTCCCATCAATACCTTTTAACATTACATGATATATACCTGTTTCGCTCCTTCTTCTAGCAGTCCTAGCCACATTTACCACCCCCTCTTGAATTTATCATAATATTCATACTAAGGCAAGGGTATGTAAAAAATTTGAACTGGTATGAGGATATACCGCATACCAGTTCTCAAGAGGTTTTTGGTGAACTGAGGTACAGTGAGGAGTTGTGGGGCAACCCGAGACAAGACCTCAGTTACTTACATAAATCTTATCCTATAAATATGTTTTTACTGTTATGTCTAGGTTAAATTTGAGTTAATCATTATGGTTTTAGCAAAAAATGGACAAGGGAAACGTCCGAAGCCACTGAAAAAGTCCTTATCTTTTAAGGCTGCTCAAAAATCTTCAGATTCTAGGCACAAGAAAGCCCATCACCGGAGCGTATATGTAATACGTGAGGATGATGGACTTTCGCAGTAACAACGAAGATGGAGGTTTTTCAGCAGTCTCGAAACGTCCCCTTGTCCATTGCCTTAACGATTATTTATTTAAGCAACACTTTTTATACTTCTTACCACTACCACATGGACATGATTCATTTCTGCCAATTTTATTGTCATTTACAACTATTCTTGTCTTGTTATATTCTTTGTTAATTTCCCTTCTTTTTTGAACAGTAAGTATACTATCCCATTGGGGTAGGGTATATAACCAATCGGCTTTAGCCTCTAACATATTGTAGAAAAGCTTCTCAAAATCTATGGATAACTTAACTGTGCTATCTTCACTCAAACCGTCTAGGTCCAGTTGTTCAGTTAAGCTTGTATTTATACCGTCTAAAAAACCTAAGAAAGTAACAACATCCATATGGAATTTTTGGGCTAGGTCTTTTACAGAACCTTCCACAACCTCACCCTTATTTTCTAGCAAATACTCGTAATTTTTCTGCTCCTGTGGAAAGTATTCACCCCAAAATGCATCATATTCCTCTTGGGTACGTTCTACATAAGCTCTATCTTTCCATTGTTGGTACAAAGACATCAAATTCCACCCTTTCTATTGCCAAATCTAATTTTCTTTATGTATTATATCACATTTAATAGGTAAAAACCTATTTTTATGTGTATAACTTTGTTTAGTTAACTTAAATAAGACAAGGGAAACGTCCCCTTGTCTATCCCCTTGTCTAAAGAGTCATATATCCACCATATTTTGCTAAATATCCCTGTTTGTCCTTATAGTCTGGGATTATGCTCCCTACCTTTCTCCAAAAAGAGCGGTCATGGTTCATATGGAGAATGTGGCATAGCTCGTGGACAACCACATAGTCTATTACTTCAATGGGAGCCATGGCTAACCGGTAGTTGAAATCTATCCTTTTATCCCAGGTGCAGCTACCCCACTGGGTTTTTGAGTCAACTATTTCAATGCTTTTGGGACTTACACCAAGCTCTTTTTTATAAATTTCAACTCGCTCATTTATAATCTTTTTTAAATTAATGATATAAAATTTCTGCAATTTGACCTGTAGTTGATCATCTGCTAAACCTTCAACTTCAATCAATTGATTCAAGAAGTATTCTTTTCCTAAATATAAAAACTTGCTTTCACCTTGATATTCTTTGGCTTTTTGTCTTTCTTTAATCTGAGCTATTTCTTCTAACTTTTTGAGTATTGCTTTACCATTTTGAGATACTACTTTTTTGATACTGGCTTCATCTGTACTTTTTGGTGCCTTCACAATAATATGGCCCACGGAATCCATTGTTATACTAATTTTCTTCACTTTACTGTACTGGACCTCAAAGGCTATTATTTCATTATCGAACAAGACTTTCATAAAATCTCCTTTATCTACTAAGGCTACTTGCTACTGGCCAAATTATTTTTATAAAGTACCAAATGAATATCATCATATGAGATTTCCTCTGGTAATATTTCCTTTAGGGGTTTTAATTTACTATGCCCCACTTGATCAATTGCCTTCATTATTTCCTCTTCTTTAGCTCCATTGTTAATAAATTTATCCCAATCCACAGACTCACCATTTTCTTCACATCTTTTTAGATGCTTTAGGATAGTGCTTACTCCAAGCTCTCTTTTTTGAGCTATTTCTGTTAGTGTTAATCCCTCTTTATAGCAGTTGTATGTCAGTTGATATCTATCTAAACCTTCATTTTCAACTTTAACCGTCACTTCTTTGATGTTTTCTTTTTTTGCTAAATCCACTGTAATTCCTTTATCTTGGCAATGGGATTTTATTATTTTGATAAAATCTTCCCCATGGCTTTCGTATTTTTTTACTCCTACACCACTGATGGTTAGAAAATCATCTTTATTTGTAGGAAAGGCAGCGGCCATTTCCTTTAGGGTGGAATCGTGAAAAATCATAAATGGTGCTAAGTTCTTATCTAAGGCTATGCTTCTACGCAATTCTTTTAGTGCCTCAAAGAGCTCGGTGTCAAAGTTTTCAATGATTTTCTTAGATTTATCTTTACTTTCTTTGTCCACTCCAACTTTATTTTCAACTAACTCTTTTTTGTGGTAAATCTTTTCTTCCCCTCGTAAAATCTTACGGCTTTCATTAGTAAGCTTTAAAACAGGAAATTTATCAGTGGTGATATGTATATATCCCCTAGAAGCTAAGGTCATTATTATCTCCTTAATTACATAAGTACTGTAGTCATTCATTATGCCATAGGTAGACAATTTATCTAAATTCAAGTCCATTATCTTCTTGTTTTTTGAACCCTTTAAAATCTGTGTTATAACCTCGCCACCAAACCGTTCGTTTGCCCTAAAAATACAGGATAGAACTTTTTGGGATTCCACAGTAATATCTACCATCTCCCCTTGATCTAAACAGTTACCACAGCTATTGCAATTGACCTCCTTTGAAATCTCACCAAAATACTGTAGAATAAATCCCCTTAGGCAAGTGTTTGTATGACAATAGTCAATAAGAAACTGAAGGTTAGTGTAGATCAATTGCTCCCTTTGGGGAGATAGGTACTCATTTTGGATGATTAGTTTTTGCTTAACTATATCAGCAGGGGAATACATCAGTATACACTGGCTTTCTTCACCATCTCTACCAGCTCTTCCTGCCTCTTGGTAGTAGCTTTCCATATTTTTAGGCATGTTGTAGTGGACCACATACCTAACATCTGGTTTATCAATACCCATTCCAAATGCATTTGTAGCCACCATTATTGGTGTACCGTGGAGGATAAAGGAATCTTGGTTTTTCTGCCTTTCATCAGAATCCATACCCCCATGGTAACAAACCACTTCAAACCCCCTATCTCTGAGCTTATTACTCAATGATTCCACTGTCTTTCTAGTTGAACAATAAATTATCCCAGATTCATCTTGATAATTATTGCTTAAAAACTCCATTAAAAACCTAAACTTATCACTGGGCTTTACAACTTTGTACAAAAGGTTAGGTCTATCAAAACCTGTACTTAATGATAAGGGGTCCCTTAGATTTATGAGGCTTTTAATCTCCTCAATTACCTCTTTAGTGGCAGTGGCTGTAAAAGCTGCCACTGTTGGTCTACTATTTAGGGAATCAATAAAGCGTGGTATTTCCAAGTAACTTGGTCTAAAATCATGGCCCCATTGACTTATACAATGTGCCTCATCTATGGCCACCAAAGATATTTTAAGCTCCCTAATTAGTGCCTTAAAATCATATGAACTTAACCTCTCTGGAGCCACATAAATGATTTTATATATACCATTTCTTATGTCCAATTCCCTGGCTCTAACTTCTTGAGTATCTAAACTACTATTTATAAATGTGGCTTCTATACCCATCTCTCTCAAGGAATCCACCTGGTCTTTCATCAGTGCTATCAATGGGGATATCACCAATGTCACACCATCTGAAAGTAGGGCTGGCAGTTGATAACATAGGGATTTTCCACCCCCTGTGGGCATTATCCCTAAAACATCCCTCTTTTGTAAAATACCCTGTACAAGTTTTTCCTGCCCCTCTTTAAATGTATCATAACCAAAATAAGTTTTAAGCGCTTTATAAATATCCATATTACTCCTCCAAAAAACTTCGATACGTAATCATTGCTATTATTTACTTCTCCATGTGATAGCAATTATCCTGCATCTATATTATTTTGGCCACGGCCCTTATTAGAGATGCTTCAGCTTCTATTTTCAGTGGAAAGGCCATAACTTCAAATTCTAATCCCTGCAAAGCATTTAAGTTGGTTAAGTTTTCCATTATCAGGATGTCCTGTTCAAATAGTTTTTTATGGATGTTGAATGGGTATTTATCTGGGGATGGTAAATCCATACCTAGGATCTTTATACTTCGGCTAATGAGAAATTGCGCTAAATCGTCACTAACTAAAGGATGATCAGTGTAGTATTCACTAAGTCCAAATTTTTCATCAAAGCCTGTATATAGCAACACAATATCTTCTTTTTGCACTAGATCCTCATAATCTCCTTGCATTTCTATGGTTTTTTGGCCTCTAACATCCAGTAAACATCCCCTACCCACAAATCTATCCAGTGGATATTCAAATATCCTTTCTTTTTTCTCAGTGAGATGTCTAGGCACA
>CAYYRM010000040.1:0-1058 GCA_964474005.1 uncultured Eubacteriales bacterium | reverse complement strand
CTGTATGCATATTGGTAGCAAGCTTTGTATCGTTGTACTTATCCTTATGCAAAAATTTAATCTGGGATAGAACTAGCTTATCATCATAGGGATGAACAGGCATATTATCCCCAATGATATGACTTAAATCTATGTATTTAGGCATCTAGCTTCCTCCTCCCCTTTGTTTACGATAAACTCTTCTCCATGAATGCTATTTGAAAACTGGGTTTCATACCTACGTTTTCGTAAAGCCTAAGGGCACCAGTTATGTTTTCCACATCTACATTGAGCTCCAAATTAAATGTACCTTTATTATAATAATTATAAAATACATATTTTAACAGTCTCGCTCCTAGACCAGCCTTACGCCATTGTCTCTTAACCCCAATCTGCTCAATAAGAATACCTTCTTCTATTTTTCTGCTAAGGACAAAACCAATTATCTCTTCCCTTTGCCACAAAATTAACCAATCCTCACTGTTAAAATCAGACCGTTCCATTTGCTTTAGCCAATGGTCAAATTCTGGTTTAACAAATCTATATGCATCTATAAAAACTTCACAAAATGCATTATATAGTTTTTCCTCATCATTATTAATTCTTAAAGCCTTTAATTCCATCCCTTCTGGAAATGTAATTTTATCTGGCTCATTCTTAAGATTTATTGTCATCCTGTTATAATACCTTGTGGGCTTATAACCATTATTCATAAAAAATTGTACAGCAGAATGGTTCTGTGATGGGATTATATTGTATAGATTGCTTCTAGTTTCTCCTTTAGACATTTCCAAAGCTCTATCTTCAATTTTAGCCACTAAGCTTGTCCCTATCCCTTTTCCCCTATACTCTGGCAAGATATATCCATAGGAATCTATCCTGCCATCTCCATGGTTTTCACAAAAGGCATAGGCCACAATGAGTTCTTCTTCATTTAAGACTATCCATGCATCCTTGTTCAGATCAATACAATCCCAAATTTCCAATAGGTCTTCATAGGTAAAGTCAGGTCTACCAAAATCATGTATATCACATCTGATTATTAAGTCTGTAACACCTTGAGCTTGACTTTTCTGTGG
>CAYYRM010000039.1:0-15498 GCA_964474005.1 uncultured Eubacteriales bacterium | reverse complement strand
TTCCATTGAGCCCCACAGCAAGAAATCCTAGCCAACCGAAAGCCACCTAAGGCAGTAAGGGGAAGATACCTTTTTGGGACATTAAAAACAACTGAGTAGCCAAATGTAGCTAATAGTGCAAATATAAAATTTTCCAACATATTCGTCACACCCTTATAGGATATCTATCCAGAATTTAAGAGCAATACCCACTCCTGAAGCTATACCTATGGCAACTAAAAAGGCTTCAGCAGCCCTAGAAGTACCAGATACTAAATCTCCTGAAATGGAGTCCCTGATGGCATTGGTTATGGCCACCCCAGGAACTAAAGTCATAATGGAGCCTATTATGGTTTTATCTATACTATTTCCCCAGCCTGTCTGATGGAAGATTATTGCCATCAACCCTGCCACAAATCCACCGGCAATATTGTTCAGGAAATATGAGAAACTACTTCTCTCAAGACTTATAACCACACCTTGAACCACAAGGCTGGTGACATAGGCAGGAATAAAATCCATCCAAGTTCCCCCTAATAGCATGGAGAATGATGCAGCCAATAAACTGGCAGAAAGTGCCTTGAATATTTTATTATAGCCATCCTTTTTATCGATGGCACGCAAAGTATCCATGGCTTCATGCAATGGAACAACACCAGAAACCATATCTCTGGAGAATTTATTTACTTCAGCAACCTTTTGAAGGTTTATTTTTCTATCCCGTATTCTTTTTACAATTGAGTAGGGATTTTTGTCTTCTAAGCTATCAGAGGATAAGAATATGCCTGTTGGTGTTACAAAGCTTTCTGAGTGCGATACACCCAAAGACTTTAAGATATAACACATGGTTTCTTCCACCCTGTATGTTTCAGCACCATTTTTAAGCATTATCTCCCCAGCATAAAGGGCAATTATAATGGCTTCTTTTGTTGTAAGGTTATCTTTCATATGTACTTCTTCCTTTTATGGTAGTATGATTTTGTATTATATCACGAATGCAAACGAGATTAAAGGGGAAAGCACCCAAAACCCAAACACCCAAAACCGAAAACCCAACCTTTTGTCACCCTTTATATAACCTAGGTATACACTGCTGTAGGGGGTGTTATTTATGAAAGGATTGACAAAGGCCCAAAGACATAAGGGATTAGTACCGCCACCACCATCTGATTGTAGTGGCATTCTTTACAAAGTTTCCAAGGGTGAAAGTCTGTTTATCATAGCCAAAAAGCAAAGGGTAACCTTGGCTAACCTAATTGCTGCAAATCCACAGATAGTTAATCCAGACCTTATTTATGTAGACCAGGTAATATGTATTCCTAAACAGGAAAAAGACAAGGTTGAATTCACTGAAATCATTCTGTACCCAACACCGGAAGCCACCCAAGCAAGGGGGATTGCCTTTGTAAGGGATGACACAGAAGAAATAATAGTTGTGGCCAGTAACTTACCAAGCCCAGATGTATTACTTCCCAATGCGGAAATCTACACAGCTTATCTTTTAGATGAGGCCACAGGAAATGTAGAACGTTTTGAGTTAGAATTGGTTAATGATTTATGGATAGGACAAAGGATAAACAAATCAGTGAGGCAATTTGATTTTTTAATAATAGCACCAGATGTAGTAAACGGAAGCCTTTTGCCTGGTGAACCAGTAGTATTGGAAGGGACCTTATAGAAAAATTAAAAAATCTTATAATCCTAAAATCCTTAACACAAAAATCTCAAGTAGTAAACCTGTATATTGCCTAATTTTGCTGCCCACGGTTTTAAAAAATAAAGTCAAAAAAATCTAGAAACACAAAATGACAACTAAAACAATCATAATATTAGTAATCAAAAACCCTCCAAAAAGAAATTTTTTAAGACCGTGGTATCAGTGAAAGTCTGTGGTATCAGTGTTCCTATTGAAAAACAAAAACCATAAGAAGAAAACAAAACCAAAACAGCCCTATCCCAGTGAGACAAACCTTAACAACTCTCCTAACCGTGTCAAAGGTTTTTAAACGGAAATATTAAATAAACTGGACATTTGTGGTAAAATATATAAATGAAGTACTTAGAAAATAATAATATATATCATAAAATGACGAAATAATGAGGAGTGTTAGTTGTGAAGGTTGAATTGATCGCTACGGCAACCTTTGGCCTTGAGGCTTTGGTGGCTAAAGAGGTTAGGGAATTAGGTTATGAAGATGTGCAAGTTGAGGATGGAAAGGTTACATTTAAAGGAGACCTTAATGCCATATGTAGAGCCAATTTATGGCTTAGAACAGCAGATAGAGTTAAACTGAAGATAGGCCAATTTAAAGCCACAAGTTTTGAAGAACTTTTTCAAAAGGTAAAGGCACTACCTTGGAGTGAATGGCTACCGAAAAATGCTAATTTCCCTGTGGATGGTAAGTCCGTAAGGTCAAAATTATTTAGTATCTCAGATTGCCAGGCAATTACTAAAAAGGCCATAGTTGAGCATATGAAGGAAAAATACAAACTTCAGTGGTTTGATGAAGATGGTCCAGTTTATAAAATAGAGGTAGCACTACTGAAAGACATAGCAACCCTAACCATCGACACCACTGGGGCGGGACTACATAAAAGGGGTTATAGGGACTTATCTGCCCCTGCCCCACTAAAGGAAACTTTGGCAGCAGGTCTCATAATGCTTACAAACTGGAACTGGGAAAGACCACTTATAGACCCATTTTGTGGATCTGGAACTATTCCCATTGAGGCTGCCATGATTGGTAAAAACATAGCTCCAGGTATGAATCGTGAGTTTATCTCAGAAAATTGGTTTAACCTTGATAAAAAGCTCTGGATGGACGCCAGAAAAGAGACCCATGACTTAGCAGAATATGATAGGAAACTTAATATCGCAGGGTATGATATAGATGGAAAAGTGGTTAGATTGGCAAGGCATCATGCCCAAGAAGCCATGGTTGAAGAAGATATTCACTTTCAAGAGAGAACAGTATTGGAAATAAGCTCACCTAAAAGCTATGGATATATTGTTACTAACCCACCCTATGGTGAAAGGCTGGGAGAAAGGGATGAAGTTCAAAAACTCTATAAAGAGATGGGTAAGGTTTTTCAATCTAGTATGGATACATGGTCATACTATATAATTACATCCCATAAAGGCTTTGAAAAGCTTTTTGGCAAGGAAGCCACCAAAAGAAGAAAACTATACAATGGTAATATCGAAACCCAATATTACCAATACTACGGGCCCCGCCCACCAAGGAGAACGAGGGTAGATGGTGAGGGGGAAGAATAATTTCATAATGTATATGGCAAATCCCTAGGAAGAACTCCTAGGGATTTGGATTTTGTTATTCAACTGGATACATACCATTGGCGTTCATATAATTAAATAACTCTTCACCATGTTGCTGTTCTTCTTGTTGGATATGTTGAAGTGCTTGACGGATTTGAGCATTGGTCATTTCGAAAATTATGGTGTTATAGGCACTGGATACATATTTTTCAGTCATAAGCATGTCATGGCAGAGGGAAGCTTCCTTTTCATTACCCATGGCATTTGTCATGGGATTGTTCTGATTAGAGAACATTGTTTGCTGTTGGTTTTGACCACCAGCGCCCATGCTCATGGCCATACCTCCGGTATTTTGTTGATTTTGTTGCTGCCCCTGCTGTTGCTGGCCTTGTTGACCCTGCTGCATATTGGGTATTTGACCTTGTAAAATCTGAGAAATAGTATCGTAGTGTTTTTGCTCTTTCTGAGCTAAGTTTTGGAAGATTTGTTGAAGTTGCTGATCATTGGTTTGATTAGCATAGTTGTTATATTTTTGGATACAAATCTCCTCATGGCTTTGTAGGTCTTGAAGTAAAGTTCTTTCTTTGTTAGTTAAATGTGGCATTAATTTACCTCCTCCTTTTTTCTTAGCTTTGCAAAGTAAGAGGAAAATTATGCATTTTAGCCCACGGGTCGAAACCTTTTGAAGGTCATTGCCATGAAAAATTAAATCTAAGCAAAACCACCTTGTATAATTGTTGATTACGATATTTTAACAATCAGCTGCTAATGGTTACTTTGCAGGAAATCTCATTTCATTCTTTTCAAGTTTATTTATTATTGCTTTGGCTACATCGATGTCTAGTGAATTGGCTAAGGAGAGGCAATAGATCATGATATCTGCCAATTCTTCTTTGATATTATTAAAGTTGTCTTTTTCATTAGATTTTCTGCTTTCTTCTATATCAATCCACTGGAACTCTTCCATGAGTTCTGCTGCCTCAATGGATATACTCATGGATAGATTTTTAGGATTATGGTATTGCTCCCAATTACGGTCACTGACAAATTTTTGCACCTTTTCTTTGAGGTCATTTATGGTTGTAGTTTCATCTTTCATGGTTAACACTCCTTTTGAAATCTGTTATTTCTAAGATAAAGGAAAATATGGTAAAATACAAGTTAGAAAGAGACTAAATCAAAAAGCAACCACCACTTACACACTTGCCACCACTAACACAACTTTGCCAGCTAAATGTAGCTCATGCTTTTGCTTGGGGACTTGGGGTTATGGGGAACACGGATACCACAGTAAAGACTTTCACAGATACCACTGTTAAAGGATTTTCACAGATACCACCGTTAAAAGACTTTCTTTTGGTAGGTGTTCTTTACTAACATTGTGAACACTGTATTTAAAAATATGTATTTTTTAGATATACCTATTTTTAAATTTTACTAAGATTTTGATTGAAAGTGTAAGTTAGTGTTGAGGGTCTTTTTTCACATTATAATTTATACAAAAAAGAAAAATGCTACGAGTATTGGATGTCATTTTGAATGCGGGCCGACACGAGGTACGGCCCCTACAAAAAATGCTAACCAACTGTAGTCCATGCTTTAGCTTGGGCTGGCTTTGGGGTTATGGGGAACACGGACACCACGGTAGAGGCTTTCACAGATACCACTGTTATTAAAGCCTTTTCTTTGGGTAGGTATAGTTTACTATCATTATGTAACTGCTATCTAGGTCCAGTGTTTCTAGATATAGTAAATCTTAAAATTACCAAGATTTTTGATAGTGTTAATGCTTTTTAGTGCAGGTTAGTGGTGAAGGTCTTTTTCACACTATTCTTCACTAAATTAAGCACAAAAGGCGTAGGGGCAAGTTTGTAAATTTTGTATGACGAGCCGACACGAGGTACGGCCCCTCAGGAAAAGGGCACGAGAATAAGCAAAATATCTACTTATTAACATAAGATTTAAAAGGGCCCAATCTTAACGATGGTATTTTATAATTTAAGAACAGCGAGAATTTAGACAGAGCAAAAAGAGCAGTAATTTTAAGCCGTTAAATCTGGGAGCTGATGTGTAACGACCCACAAAAGCATCAAACACCGTAAGCGCGTCAGCGCCCGTATGACCCATTAATACCTCCCAAGAAGTCGTAAGCCCCAAAGGGGCCCGTATCTTTTATACCATCTAAACGAGTGCAACGAAAGGATTGATTGTTATGAGTAATGAGAAGAAGATTAAAACATCCCTACAGGCCATTGTTATGAGGATTGAAGATAAAAATACATTTCAACATATGGAGGTTGTGACCAAAGATGGTAAAAAAGCAAAGCTAACCTATGAAGGAGAACAATTGTCTTGGATTCATAAAAATAAAAAGGAAATCTCTCCTTTAAACTCAGTTTCTGATAAAATTGTTGAATTTCTAGGGGGGCAAGATGGAAAAATTGAGGTGACAGAGAGAGGAACCAAAATCATCGTTGATATTAAAGGGAGTCAAGTGAAGATTTCTTTCAATACCATTGATGAACCCGTTGCTATCCAAACAGAGGCAGGAACTAGACAGCAATTCATTAAAGCCCAAGAAGCCAGTAAATTACTAAAGGCATTGGGGATAATGAACTCGTTGGGGGAGATACCCCAGGATAAAAGGCGAAAATTTTACCAGATAGATAGGTTTGTGGAACTGTTAGACAATTATTTACAACAGTGGCCCAATGACAGGGAAATGGTAGTCGTGGATTGTGGGTGTGGGAAGTCTTACCTAAGTTTTGTGTTAAACTACTATCTGCAAGATAAACTGCGTAAGCGTTGCTACTTTATTGGTATAGATGGGAACCCTGATGTAATAAAAGCCTCAGAACGGATAAGGGACGAGCTAGGTTATAGAAATATGGAGTTTCACCCTGTTAGGATAGAGGAATTCT
Source organism: uncultured Eubacteriales bacterium (assembly GCA_964474005.1). Lineage (GTDB taxonomy): Bacteria > Bacillota > Proteinivoracia > Proteinivoracales > Proteinivoracaceae > Alkalicella. The sequence continues at coordinate 9,321 of CAYYRM010000039.1, read as the reverse complement.
TTACAGATAGAGATGTAAGCTTGGTGTTGAGTCTTCATGCATGTGATATAGCCACAGATCAACAGCTAGCCTTAGGTATAAGGTTAGAGGCAGATCATATTGTGGCTGTACCCTGCTGTCAAAAGGATTTAAGGGATCAATTAAATTACAATGATCTTCAGGATTTTGCTCGATTCCCAATCTTAAAGAACAGACTCTCAGATGTAATCACCGATGGACTACGGGTTTTAGGTCTTGAAGCCCATGGCTACAAGGTAAACGTTGTGGAATATATATCTCCACTGGAGACACCAAAAAATATAATGATCAGGGCAGAGAAAAAAGGGTATAACCAAAAAGCTTATGAACGTTATAAGGAAGCAAAAAAATATTGGGGGGTAGACCCTTCCATGGATAAGTATATATATTAAGGTTTTGTCCTTGGTGGACATCATTGGTCCCAAGTTTTTAATAATATTAATTTCTGTATATTCTTTGTATAATATTTGACATTTTGTTTTTCCAGTGATATTATATAAAAAGTATAAAAAGTGACCTTTTTTATATCACAAATTACTTAGTGGTTTGTTAAAAAATTTTTTAGGGTCAGCCCAAGATGGGTAGTTATAGGAGGTTAAGTTAAATGCAAGAAGGCGTAGTAAAATGGTTTAACGCAGAGAAAGGTTATGGCTTTATTTCTGTTGATGGTGGTTCTGATGTGTTCGTACACTTTTCAGCGATCCAAGGAGACGGTTTCAAAACTCTAGAAGAAGGTCAAAGAGTTTCTTTCGAAATTACCGAAGGTAGCCGTGGTCCTCAAGCTGCTAACGTTACAAAACTTTAGTAAGCAAATAATTACAGTTCCTCAGTAGGGGAGCTGTTTTTTTGTTTATCCTAGTTTTTTAAATAATATAATTTAGGACTATAATAGTAAAAAGGAAATCTTTGAAGGGAGTTAATATATATGATTAGGGTAACAGATATTAAGATAACTATTGAAGAAGATAAACATAGAGTTATTAAAGAAAAGATATCCAAAGCATTAAAGGTGAAACATCAAGATATCCAAGAATACAAAATATTTAAAGAATCAGTTGATGCTCGAAAACAAGATATGATTTATTTTACATATACAATTGATGTAAAGTTGAAAGCTGACATTGAAAAAAAACTCATATCAAAAGGTTTTGCACAAACACCAGACCTTCATTACAAATATCCAAAACAAGGAACTGAAATACTTAATAACCCTCCAGTTATAGTTGGTAGTGGTCCAGCTGGACTCTTTTGCACCTTGATATTATCGGAATTAGGGTATAACCCCATACTTATTGAGCGTGGAGAAGATGTGGATACACGCACCCATTCAGTACATAGATTTTGGAAAGATGGGGTTTTAAATACTGAAAGTAATGTCCAATTCGGTGAAGGTGGGGCTGGAACCTTCTCCGATGGCAAGCTTACCACCCTAATAAAAGATAAAAGATGTAGAAAGATATTGGAGGAACTTGTTAAGGCAGGTTCCCCTGAGGAAATTCTGTACTCCCACAAGCCCCATGTGGGAACAGATATATTAAAGGGTGTTGTGAAAAATATACGGGAAAAAATCAAAAGTAATGGAGGTCAAGTATTATTTAATACCAAGCTTGTTGATCTGGTTATAAAAGAAGAGAAAATACAAGAGATAATAACCAACACTGAAAGGATAAAGGTAGATGTTTTAATCCTGGCGCTGGGCCATAGCGCAAGGGATACTTTTGAAGTACTCTACCATAATGGGTTAAGCATAGAACAAAAGGCTTTTTCCATAGGTGTGAGGGTGGAACATCCCCAAAGCTTAATTGACAAAGCCCAGTATAAAAAGTTCGCTGGAAATGAGAAATTAGGGGCTGCGGAATACAAATTGGTATATCATTCACCCAGTGGTAGAAGTGCATATACATTTTGTATGTGCCCAGGTGGAATGGTGGTGGCAGCAGCTTCTGAAGAAGGCCATGTGGTTACCAATGGTATGAGTGAGCATGCCAGGGATATGGAAAACGCAAATAGTGCATTACTGGTGGGAGTTTCCACAGGGGATTTTGGTAGCAATCATCCCTTAGCTGGGGTGGATTTTCAACGGAAGTGGGAGAAAAAAGCCTATGAAATAGGTGGTGGTAATTATAATGCACCAGCTCAATTGATCGGGGATTTTCTAAGTAACAAAACATCAACAAGTCTTGGGTCTGTAAAACCTTCATATAAAAAAGCTATAACATTGACAAACCTAAATGATGTGTTACCAGACTTTGTTACAGGTACTTTAAGGGAGGCAATTTTAGATTTTGACAAGAAAATCAAAGGATTTGCCAACCCAGAGGGTATTTTAACTGGTGTTGAGACTCGCAGTTCGTCACCCATTAGAATTTTTAGGGATTCAAATTATGAGAGCAATATAAAGGGTATATATCCTTGTGGAGAGGGTGCTGGGTATGCAGGGGGAATAATATCCGCCGCGGTGGATGGAGTTAAGATAGCTGAAGCCATTGTCAGTAGATATGCCTCAAAGTTATAGAAAAAAATTAATATTTAGCTAAGCAGGAATTATTCTCATGACGGTGAATAAGATAAATAAGAATTAGAATATTTTCTAATAGGTATTAGAGAGGAGAATAACCATGTTTAACATAGAAAAAGAACATTTTTGGATAGTGGGTTTAAGTGTCGCCATTTTGACATTTGTACTACTTTTTGTTGGTATAACAAGGGTAGCTAATCAAGAAGTAAGTTCAACTAATATGATAGCTTATGTGGTTTTTTCATTGTTGACAGGAAGTATATCGGCTCTGTTTGTATACTTTAAGCTTACCATCGCTTTGATCTCCTTTGATTTAGGGTTAATATTCGGATTTATTGATATGTACCGAAGCTTTATCCGAGGAATGGACGGTTGGGGAGATCTCTTGGGTATTCTTGCATTGTTTGCTTGGTGTATAGGTGGGCTGGTGTTAGGTTTATTGGCACAGCTTGGGTATTATTTGTTTAAGAGGTTTAGTAAGTAGTCATCAAAGGCTATCAGTTCTAGCGTAAGAACAATAAAACATAAAAAAGCATGAAATCGGTGTGTGATTTCATGCTTTTTAGTTGTAAGCTTAATCTTGTTATCTATATTTAAATAAAAAATATAAAAATTTCATAAATCAAACAGGAATATGTCCTATTATGTAGAATAGGGATATTAAGGTAATATAATTGTTAATCTTTGGATATCTTAAATAAGAGATATTTTGCCTTAGACTTTAGTAGGAGGTGCTGTGATGGATTATAACATTTTGATTGGAGGTTCTGCTGGACAAGGTGTTGATACAGTGGGAACCTTTATTGAAAAGTCATTGAAACGACTTGGTTACTATGTTTTTTCTAACAAGGATTACATGTCCAGAATCAGAGGGGGGCATAATTTTACTCAAGTGAGGTTTTCTGATAAACCCCTTTATGCCCATAAGGATGATGTGGATGTAATCATAGCTTTAAATGAGGAGACAGTGAGGGTTCATAGAGAGGAGCTTACTGAAAAAGGCAAGGTTATTTGCGATGTTTCCTTTGGGGAAGAAAATGAAAAGAATCTGGTTTTACCACTTATTGATATAGCTAGGAACGCAGGTAACCAAAAAGTTATGGGCTCAGTGGCAGTTGGGGCTACACTAAAGCTTTTTGGTATTCCCACTAATAAGCTAGAAGAATTCATAAACGAAGTTTATGATGGAGATATTCTCAAAGCAAATCTTGGGGCCATTAAAGAGGGGTATAATAAAGTTGATACAATCTTTCAGGTGCCAAAGCCCCCTGGTGAGGATAAGCATATACTTATCAGTGGTAATGAAGCTGTTGCCTTAGGAGCTGTGGCAGCAGGGTGTACCTTTTATTCAGCATACCCAATGACACCAGCCACAGGTATTATGAGCTATTTGGCTAAGGTGCAAAAGGATGCCAATATTGTTGTGGAACAAGCCGAGGATGAAATCGCTGCCATTATAATGGCCTTAGGTGCATCATATGCAGGGGTAAGGGCCATGACAGGGTCATCGGGTGGAGGCTTTGCCCTTATGGTTGAGGCCATGGGCTTTGCTGGTATAGGTGAGATTCCCTTGGTTGTGGCGGAAGTGCAAAGGCCAGGTCCTGCCACTGGACTCCCCACAAGGACAGAACAGGCCGACCTAAAGTTTATAATTAACTGTTCTCAAGGGGAATTTCCATTGATGGTCATTGCAGTACGAGATGTACAAGATGCATTTTATCAGACAACCAGGGCCTTTAACCTTGCAGAAAAGTACCAAATCCCTGTGGTAATAGTCAGTGATCAGTATTTAGCAGATTATTATCAAACCATAGAACCCTACGATTTTTCAAAAGTTACCATTGAAAGGCATTTAAGTGGCGCTGAGGCAGTGAACTCTGATGGGGTTTATCGCAGGTATACTTTAACTGAAAACGGTATATCTCCAAGGATAATACCAGGTAAGATAGATAATCAACTGGTTTTTGTGGATAGTGATGAACATGATGAAGAGGGTCATATCACTGAATCTGCTCAAGTGAGGGTGGATATGGTAAATAAGAGATTTAAAAAAAATGATGCATTAAAGCAAGAGTTACAAGAACCCACCCAAATAGGTGATCCTAAGGGTAAAACATTGTTGGTGGCTTGGGGTTCAACCTTTGGACCACTAAAAGAAGTAACAGAGAAGTTAGTGGCTGAAGGGAATTCTGTTACCTCTTTGGTGTTTGGAGATGTATGGCCACTTCCTGAGAAGGCATTCTTACAGCTTGCGAAAACTGCTGACAAAATTATAAACATAGAGGGAAATGCCACAGGTCAATTGAAAGATATTATAAGGGAACAAACAGGAGTAAATTGCGTTCAAAGCATACTTAAATACGATGGTAGGGCTTTTAGTGCCCAAGAACTTTACAATAGAATCAAAGGGGAGGTGCTGTAAATGTGTGAATTTAAAACCTTTGATACTGCATGGTGCCCAGGTTGTGGAAATTTTGGGATATTAAAAGCACTGAAAAGGGCATTAACTGAGCTGGGTAAAAAGCCCCATGAGGTGGTAATATCATCAGGTATTGGTCAAGCGGCTAAAACCCCACACTATATCAACGTAAACGGATTTAATGGTCTCCATGGTAGAGCAGTTCCCGCCGGCGCCGCCATAAAAATAGCCAATAAAGATCTCACTGTGATTGTTGAGTCAGGTGAGGGTGATACCTATGGTGAAGGTGGGAATCACTTTATCCATAACATACGTAGAAATGTTGATATAGCACACTTTGTGCATAACAATCAAATATATGGTTTAACAAAGGGTCAAGCTTCACCCACAACGTCTAAAGGGCAAAAGACTGGAATTCAAACCATGGGGGTATTGCATGAACAATTTAACCCAATTGCTGTGGCTATAACCATGGGAGCAACCTTTGTGGCAAGGTCCTTTTCTGGGGATGAAGAACATTTAGTTGCCATGATGAAGGCAGCCATTGAGCACAAAGGCTATGCTTTATTGGATATAATGCAACCATGTATCACTTATAATAAAGTGAATACCTTTAAGTGGTATAAGGATAGGGCAAAACCTCTGGACGAAAACTATGACCCCAGTGATAAATTTGCAGCATATAAGCTTGCACATAAGTGGGGAGATGACGGAATCCCCATTGGTATTATCTATAAAAAAGAGGAACCAACATTTGTGGATAAAATAGAGTTTTTAAAGGAAGGGCAGGCCTTAGTGGATAGGCAGTTAGACCCTAAAAACGCAGAAAAATTCATGGCAGATTTTAGATAGGAGTGATTTAGATGAAATGGCTTTTGATGGATTATCCCAGTTGAACCAGTGCCAGACGAGCCAGGAAGTGGCTTGAAGAGCATCACATAGACTTTGAGGCAAGACATATAGTGAAGGATAAACTGTCTAAAGAGGAGATTGCTAAGCTTCATGATATAAGTGATCAAGACTTAGATAAATTCTTTAATTCCAATGGCAAGGTTTTTAAGGAAATGGAACTAAAGGATAAGTTAAAGGAAATGACAAATGAAGAAAAATTAGAACTCCTAGCATCAGACGGAATGTTAATGAAACGTCCCATAGTAAGCGATAGAGTGAAAACGGTTATTATAGGGTTTAAGGAAAAGGAGTTCGAAGATAAGGTTAAGTAAAAAATTAAACCCTATGGAGTTTTAGCTCCATAGGGTTTAATTTTTTTGTGGTGCAATACCTTGTGTCGCCCAGACATACAGTGGTACCCGTGTTCCCCATAACCACAAAGACCCCGAAGCTAAAGCATGGGGCTACAGTGGTTTGGCAAAGTGGTGATAGGTGGTGTAAGTGGTGGTTTGTTGTTTTTAAAAAAGATATAAAAAATAGCAGGAAAATGTTAATTCTTATGGAATAGATAAATAGATTTGTAATAACTATAAATCCTTAAGTCATAATATAGATAGACAATGGAGTTTCTGGCATCGCGTTTATGTTTTAGTAAAGGAGATGGGTTTAATGAAAAGGATAGTTTTAACCGGTGGAGGTTCAGCGGGACATGTTACACCAAATATTGCACTTATACCTAAACTAAAAGAACTGGGATATGAGATTCATTATATAGGAAGTATTGATGGGATAGAACGGAAGCTCATTGAAGATATAGAAATACCTTATTACCCAATTTCCTCAGGAAAGCTGAGGAGGTACTTTGACAAAAAGAATTTTACTGATCCCCTAAGGATAATGAAGGGTGTGGGTCAAGCATATAAAATTTTGGGAAGGGTAAAACCCCATGTGATATTTTCCAAGGGAGGTTTTGTGACAGTACCTGTGATCTTGGGTGGAAAGTTCCGAGGGATACCCACGGTTATCCATGAATCTGACTTTACCCCAGGCCTTGCAAACAAAATCGTTATTCCCGTGGCCAAAAAGGTTTGTGTAACTTTTCCTGAAACAGTTAAACACATACCAAAAAATAAAGGTATATATACAGGGACACCTATAAGGACAGAGGTTTTAACAGGAGATAAACATGAGGGTTATATCTTTACTGGATTAAACTCTACAAAACCTACCATAATGGTCATAGGTGGAAGCCTAGGGTCCAAAGCCTTAAACAATGCAATTAGAGATATCTTGCCCAAGTTATTGGATAGATTTCAGGTTGTTCATCTATGTGGGCAGGGACATTTAAGTAAGGAACATGAAAATATACAAGGATATAAACAATATGAGTATATCAAAGATGAAATACCCCATCTTTTTGCCATGGCAGACTTAGTTGTATCAAGGGCTGGAGCTAACTCTATTTATGAACTATTAGCCTTACGTAAACCCAATATATTGGTACCCCTTTCAGCAAAGGTCAGCAGGGGAGATCAAATATTGAATGCTGAATCCTTTGAAAAAATGGGATATAGTAAGGTGTTACAAGAAGAAAAAATTACAAATGACACCCTTTTAAAGACCATAGAATACGTTTTTGAATATAAAGATAAATTTGTAAAGGCCATGGAAAAAAGTCAAGCTTCCAACGGAATAGATAAAGTTTTAGAAGTGATAGCCGCCACAGCCAAGAAGTAAAAAAAGAAGTGACTTTAAAGTTTCTTTGGATAGTAACTTAGGGTTTTTAAATATTTGAATAGTGTTCACTGAGGAGAAATATAACAACTCTAGATATACTAGCTCCATAATTATGATGTATTGAAGATAGCAATGTTACCTTTTCAAGAAAGTTTTATAGCCGTGGTATCCGTGTAATGTCTGTGGTATCTGTGTTCCATTAGCCTAGATGTTTTAAAACTTATCCCAATAAAAAAGCTGGCGACAAATCGCCAGCTTTTACTTTTTATAATCTCTTTTCTAACTCTTTTCTTTGCTCCTCAAACCCTGGTTTACCCAGTAGAGCGAACATATTGCGTTTATAGTCCTCAACACCTGGTTGGTCGAAGGGGTTAACTCCCAGTAAATACCCACTTATGCCACAAGCCTTTTCAAAGAAATAAGCGAGGTAACCAAAATAGTATGGGGTTAATTCAGGGATGTTAACGATTAAGTTAGGCACTCCACCATCTGTATGTGCCAGCATAGTACCTTCAAAGGCTTTTTTGTTAACGAAATCCATGGTTTTTCCTTCAAGATAGTTTAAGCCATCGAGGTCTTGGGCTTCTTTTTTTATTACAACATCTGATTTAGGATTTTCCACATGAAGTACTGTTTCAAAAATATTTCTTAACCCGTCTTGAATGTATTGTCCCATGGAGTGAAGATCAGTGGAGAAGTTCACACTGGCTGGGAAAATACCTTTTTGATCTTTTCCTTCGCTTTCACCAAATAATTGTTTCCACCACTCTGAAAAATACTGTAGACTAGGTTCGTAGTTTACCATTATTTCAGTGATTTTTCCTTTGCGATATAGCGCATTTCGGGCTGCAGCATATTGGTAGCAGTGATTTTTTTCTATGGATTTTTCATTAAGGTCAGAGTAAGCTACTTTAGCTCCTTCCATGACTTGGTCAATATTTACACCACTTACGGCTATTGGCAGTAAACCAACGGCAGTTAACACAGAATACCTACCACCGACATCGTCAGCGATGACGAATGTTTCATAACCCTGCTCATCAGCAAGCTTTCTCAAGGCACCTTTACTACTATCTGTTGTTGCAAAGATTCTTTCCTTGGCACCGTCTACACCGTATTTGTTTTCCACATATTCCCTGAGAATCCTAAAAGCAATGGCTGGTTCTGTGGTTGTTCCTGATTTTGATATAACATTTATGGAGATATCTTTACCCTCAATGATTTCTAATAAATCATTTAAGTAAGTTCCGCTAATATTATGTCCAACGAAGTAAATTTCAGGACCATTTCTCTTTTCCTTTGATAACCCGTTATAGAACGTATGATTTAACATATCAAGGGCAGCTTTTGCACCTAAGTAAGAACCACCGATACCGATTACTAACAAAACATCAGAATTGGAACGGATTTTTTCTGCAGCATTTTTAATTCTGCTAAATTCCTCTTTATCATAATTTAAAGGTAGCTCAACCCAACCTAGAAAATCATTTCCTGGTCCTATCTGGCTGTGAAGCATTTGATGTGCCACTTCCACAAATGGTTGGTAATACTCAATCTCTTCCTTAGCTAAAAAGTCTTTTGCTTTGAGATAGTCGAAAGTTACTGCTTTTTGCATAATTTTACCTCCTATAATTTCGCTAATGTTATTATAATGTATTACTTTAATTTTTTAAAGGGTTAATTGATACTGAAGAAGGAATTATTCTCTAAATGAATTTTAAATTGATCCATGTAATAA
>CAYYRM010000038.1:0-15526 GCA_964474005.1 uncultured Eubacteriales bacterium | reverse complement strand
CATCGTTGAGGTGACAGTGTTACTTAATGGTGGTTTACTATTAAGGGCTGAGGAACAATCCGCTGATATGTATGCTTCCATCGATCAGGTTATTGAAAAGCTTGAAAGACAAACCAGAAAGTATAAAACCCGTGTAAATAGAAAATCCCGTCAAACCAGTATCAAAGACTTCAATGGTACAGCTGCACCTATAGTAGATGAATCCTTAGATGAGCCTAAGGTTGCAAGGGTTAAAAAGTTTAATATGAAACCAATGATGACAGATGAAGCCATCTTACAGATGGACCTTTTAGGCCATGATTTCTTCGTTTTCATCAACGGAGAGAATGAAGATGTAAACGTAGTATACCGCCGGAAAAACGGAGACTACGGAATAATCGAACCAGAATACTAAGATACACACCCCAGCGAAAGCTGGGGTTTTGATTTTTTTGACATACATTTTTGTAGATTTGGGATTATTAGTTTGGGATTATTGGGAACACGGATACCACAGCAAAAGCTTTCACAGATACCACTGTTTAAAGGCCTTTATTTTTTTTGGTTGGTTTTGGCTTGCTTTCGTGAAGATGTGAAGATATTAAGTATGGTTTTCTAGATATGGGAAGTGATAATTAAAATAATTATTAGCATCTGAACCACACTGAATATAACTGTCTGGGCTTGCTGGGTCTGTAAAACTTTACACACTATATTTCACTATAAAGTACAAAAGGCGTACGAGCATATTTGACTATTATTTATTTAGAATTATTGGAACACGGATACCACAGCAAAAGCTTTCACAGATACCACTGTTAAAAGACCTTTATTTTTTTGGTTGGTTTTGGTTTGCTTTCGTGATGATGTGAAAAATATTAAGTTTGGTTTTTCTAGATATGGAAGTAGATAATTAAAATAATAATTAACCACTGAAAACTCACTGAACATTGTTATCTGGGCTTACTGCTGGGTCTATTAACCTTTTCACATTATTTCACAACAAAATACAAAAGGCGTACGAGCATATTTGACTATTATTTTTATTTAGAATTATTGGAACACGGATACCACAGTAAAAGCTTTCACAGATACCACTGTTTAAAGGCTTTTATTTTTTGGTTGGTTTTGGTTTGCTTTCGTGATGATGTGAAGATATTAAGTATGGTTTTTTAGATATGGAAGTAGATAATTAAAATATTTATTAGCATCTGAAACACACTGAATATAACTATCTGGGCTTACTGCTGGGTCTGTAAACCTTTTCACACTATATTTTACTATAAAGTACAAAATGTGTACGAGAACATACGTCCATTTTGAATGTCAGGGCCGACACGAGGTACGGCCCCTACAATTTTTACTCAGAGAATGTAATTCTCCTACTCAGAACCGTAGGTTCCTACTCAGAAGCGTTAGCTTCCTAATCAGGAAACTTTGTTTCCCTAATCTGCCGTTATAAGACCCAGCATCAGTTCAACAATTAATTACGCCCTTTTGTCCTAGCATCAGTTCAGGAATTAATCGTTTCCGATGCCAATAAAAGACCCCACAAAACGCCCATGCATCCGCGTAATCCGCGAAATCTCTTTTAAAAATCCGTGTTAGCATGCCCTTTCCATTTCCCTTCCCCTTCCCTTTTCCTTGCCCTTTATCTTCCCATCACCCACATCCCACCACCCAATTATTACCGAACCCTGAAACTTTTATTAAATAATTATGAACATGCACAAAAAGCCTTTTAGATATTGTATAATAGGATTATGTTTGAAAGGTGAGGTGAAATAATATGTCTACACAGAAGAGACTATATCGTTCAAGAAAAGATATTGTAATAAGTGGGGTATGTGGTGGTATTGCACAATTTTTTAACATAGACCCAGTTTTGGTAAGGGTACTTTGGGCTGTGGTTGCCTTTGGTAGTGCAGGTAATGGTATACTTATATATATTATCGCTGCCATTGTCATTCCAAAAGAGCCGTTGACAATAAAAACATCCACACAACAACCAATTTCTAATAGCCCTGATGATTTAGGAGAACAGCCTGAATATAGCACAGTGGATAATACAGAACAAAGCCATAAAACCTATTCAAATCATTCACCAGTGGAAAAAAGTAATAATGGTACCTTTGGGATGATTTTAGGATTGATTTTTGTTACACTGGGTGTAACCATATTGGCAGCTAATCTCTTTGACTTTAATCTAAATTTCATTTGGACACTGAACTTTAACTACATCAGAATGTTTGCTAAATATTTCTGGCCAATATGTCTAATTCTTTTGGGTCTTGTATTCTTTGTAAAGAGTAAAAACTAGGAGGTGTGACAAATGCAGAAAAAACTATATCGTTCCCGTACAGACAGAAAGTTAGCTGGTGTCTGTGGTGGTGTTGCTGAGTATTTCGCCATAGATCCAACAATGGTACGCTTGCTTTGGGTAGTATTTACCCTGATGGGTGGTAGTGGACTATTAGCATATATCATAGCAGCGATTATAATGCCAGAGTAAAAGGTGACCACACGGTCACTTTTTTTATTGTTTAAGAGCAAAACCTTAACCACCACTTACACCACTTTGATAACTATGTGGTAGGTTGAGTGGTTTGAGTTTTGCCTGGGTGGTATTGGAACACGGATACCACAGTAAAGGCTTTCACAGATACCACTGTTTAAAGACCTTTATTTTTTGGTTGGTTTTGGTTTGCTTCCATGATGATAGTTAAATATTTAGTTTGGTTTTTCTAGATATGGGAAGTGATAATAAAAATAATAATTAACCACTGAAAACTCACTGAACATTGATATCTGGGCCTACTGCTGGGTCAAAGTTCAAGACCTTTCACACTATATTTCAACTACACAATAGAAAAGGGGTACGAGCATATATGACCATTTTGATTGTCAGGCCGACACGAGGTACGGCCCCTACAAAATAAAAAGATAATAAGAATCAAATAAAGCTTTCCATCCTGACAAGGCTAAAGCCTTGCCTACAAAAGGACAAAAAAGTAAAGCCTAAACTGTAGGGGGTGAGCTTGTCTCACCCTGACATTCAAAATGAACAAATATAATTAAAATAATAATTAACCACTGCTTACTCCTGGGTCTATAAATCTTTCACACTATATTTCACTATAAAATACAAAAGGCGTACGAGAATATATGACCATTAGTTATTTAGAATTATTGGGAGCACGGATACCACGGTAAAGGATTTCACAGACACCACTGTTTAAAGGTTATTTGTTTTTTTGGTTGGTTTTGGTTTGCTTTCGTGATGATGTGGAAATATAAAATTTTGTTTTTCTAGATATGGGAATAAGATAATTAAAATAATAATTAGCATCTGAAACTCACGAATGTAATTCTCCTACTCAGAGCCAAAGGCTCCTACTCAGAAGCGTTAGCTTCCTAATCAGGAAACTTTGTTTCCCTAATCTGCCGTTATAAGACCCAGCATCAGTACAGTAACTAATTGTATCCCTTCGTCCCAACATCAGTTCTAGAATTAATCGTTTCCGATGCCAATAACAGACCCACAAAATGCCATGCATCCGCGAAATCTCCTTTAAAATCCGTGTTAGCATGCTCTAAAATCTTTACCCTAGCCAAACACACCTAAATTAATCTATAATATCTTTTGTTTTGCAGTTAAATAATCAAAAAATAGCCACAAACCCTTGGTATTATAGGGTTTGTGGCTGATTTTTTTTTGCACATAATCATAGCGAATTTTTACTTTTTTTTGTTGAAGCAAAAATATTTTTTATTTCTCCAAGCGTACGAATCCTTTTAGAAAAATCTATCTGAAAAACTGAACCTAAGTCTTCAAGTATATTATCGTAATAGTCAAATAAGTAATAATTCTGTTTGGTGTGCGTGCACTCAGACTTTGAAATACTACCAAGAATACGCCCAATACTATACTTGTGACCTAATTTGATTTCAATGATCCTAGCAATAATTAGAGCGATAAAACAAGTTAAAAAGTGAGCTTGTATATGTTCTTCTCTGGAAACAAAAACTGGTCGTGCCTCTAGGTCGCTCTTGGTAACACGAAAAGATTCTTCAATTCGCCATAGACCACGGTAAATATCAATAATACGGTCATCTGACTCCTTAAATTCACTGGTGACAATAGCATAATACCCATCCAGAGCTTCTTCTGCCTTTAGTTTTTCTAAGTCTAGTTCTAATAGCTTTTGTGGTGAAAGAATTTCCCCTGTTTCCTTATCAAAAGTGATGTTTTTTATGTAACCTGCAGCACCATAGGTAGTTGCTCTTGAATATTTACTAGGACTATTAATAATTTCCATAGCCTTTGCAATTGTTTTAGCACGGTCAGCTTTAGCTTTTTTTGCATACTTTTCACTATAGAATATTACCTGTTTCTCATCTACGACTTTCTTTAATTTCTTTCCATTTTTAGAAGTTACTAAGATTGTTCTAGGATAAAGCCGTGATTTTCTTTTGTATTCATCACCTAACCATTCATAACCACTTTCGTCTAATACATATTTCTTAAAATCTTTATCTGCACCCCGTACTGACATACTTAGAACATAACCGTTTTTTCCTGAAAGAGTATAATAGATGTTGTCTCCAGTTGTCATACCCTTATCAGCAACAACAATAATTTTACCCAGCTCATATTCTTTTTGGATTCGAGAAAGACCCGGTCTTAACGTTAAGCAATCGTTGGTATTACCAGGAAAAAGCTCAAACGTAATTGGTATACCCATACTATCCATAAAAAGTCCCATTTGAACAATAGGGTTTGGTCTATGCTCTTTAGAAACACCTTTTTTTCTTAGTTCATCTGTGGTATCAGTTTCAAAATAATAGTTAGTAACATCATAGTATACAAGATCAGTACTGCGATTGTACTGTTTTTTTATTCGATCATTTAACCAAACCTGCAATTGTGAACTATGTTTATGAAAAAAAGATAAGGACCTGTAAACATCATCAAGGGAATAATCTTCCTTTTCAAAGAAAAGGCTTCTATTTTCAAAAGTTTTTTTCTTGGATGCAGGATGCAAAAGCCTTGAAAACACAAGCAATTTCATAATATCATTGGTTTTAAAACTAATCTTAGTAGCCCGCTGCTTATTATTTAAAAACTTATCAATTTCTAATTCGTGATATATGTTACTAAGAACAGAGTACCCAAAATTTTTTCTGTATGTATGATTACTTGTAAGTTTTTCATCATGGGAAAACTGAATGGAAATAGGAGACTTTTGTTCAACTTTTTCGTTCTTTAATATTTGCACCCTTTGGGTAAAAAAAGCAATAGGATCTTCATAATCCTTTTCAAGATCGTCTAAATATCCGATTTTTTCTACTGTGATAGTTCTTGAATAGCCTTTTTGCTTATCGTAATAACCATCAACAATAGATAAGTATATGCGTCCGTTCTTTTGTTTAGTTTTTTTAAGGTACATCGCAATTCCTCCCATGACTATGTTTTGCTATACATACTTATTATATCACACTTCGCTTTAATTCGCTATATAAATTTTAATAAATTTATAAATAAAAAGAGCCCTTCACACTATATTTATCAGTGCTTTGGGCTAAATTATTTTAAAAACAACTGCAAAACTATGGAAACTTTGTTTCCCTAATCTGCCGTTATAAGACCCAGCATCAGTACAGTAACTAATTGTATCCCTTCGTCCCAACATCAGTTCTAGAATTAATCGTTTCCGATGCCAATAACAGACCCACAAAATGCCATGCATCCGCGAAATCTCCTTTAAAATCCGTGTTAGCATGCTCTAAAATCTTTACCCTAGCCAAACACACCTAAATTAATCTATAATATAACCATACAACAGAAATAAGGTGATGCACATGCCTCATGATAAAATTTCCCTGACCATTTTAGCTGGGGGGGAATCTACCCGGATGGGGGTTCATAAAGGAAATTTAACCATGGATAATAAAACCTTTGTGGACCACATAATATATAACATAGGATATCTGTTTTCACAGGTTAATGTCATAGACAATGGTAAACAGATAACTAGAATCCCTGGGGTAAACTATCACCACGATTTCCTGAAAATACGGAGTAAAAGCTCCCTCTTAGGTATACACAGCGCCTTATATTATAGCGCTACACCTAAAACCTTTATCCTAGGCTGCGACACTCCCCTTGTAAACACTGATGTAATCAAATATATCTTAGAACATCAAAGACAGGGAGATATAATTGTTCCCATGGCAGAGGGAAGATTCCAGCCCCTTTATGGCATCTATGATAAGTTAATCCTGCCAAGGGTTGAAGAGACACTGCTTAAAGACCTACATAAAATTTTAATTATACTAGATGAATTCAATACATATTACATCCCAGAAGAAAAACTCAAGGCCATAGACCCAAGCCTAAAGTTCATCAAGAACTTCAATAGCTACACTGACTATCTTAACCACTTAAATAAAAATCCCTAAGGGGTGATAAAGTGTGTTGATAGAAGGTATAATAATCGGTTTAATCCTAGCCATGTTCTTTAAAGGTGATTTACGAAAACTAAATAAGTTAGAAATAAAATCCTTTAACCTGCTTATATTGGCATTTATCCTTCGTTTTATTGCCTATCAAGTGGGTTTTTTGCACATGCCCTTAAATATCATGTTAGGAAGGCTTCTAAATCTTTTTTCACTTTTACTGCTGATAATAATTGTCTATAATAATAGATCCATCAGGGGTATGAATCTATTCCTAGTAGGTTTAACACTAAATTTATTGGTTATGTTCTTTAATCATGGGGCCATGCCTGTTCATGAAGGTTTTGCCATAAAGCTAGGACTTGAAAACTTACTGGGTACAGAATATCTCACACATATACCCATGAATAGTGAATCCAAATTGAATTTTTTAGGTGACATCATCCCCATTGCATACCCCATTGGCAATGGGAAAATAATAAGCTTAGGTGATCTTTTACAAAGTTTAGGTATTGTTAAGGTTATTTACGTCGGCACAGGTGCCAAAAGGTTGAGTTTTTTAAACCAAAGTGCTAAAATTGAATAATGAGGAAATTAAAGGAACCCCAAAATCGGTTCCTTTTAATTGTAACTTACAAAGTATTGGGGGTAAAAACAATGATCGGAATTGTTTCAAAGATATTCGGCTCCACAAACGATAGGGAAATTAAACGTTTAAGTAAAATCCTAGATAAAGTAAATTCACTGGAGGATAGTATAAAGCTATTGTCAGATTCTCAATTACAGGGAAAGACCACTGAGTTTAAAGATAGACTGGCAAAGGGTGAAACCTTAGATGATATCTTACCAGAAGCCTATGCCGTGGTAAGGGAAACTGCCCGTAGGGTACATAACACACGTCATTTCGATGTGCAGATCCTCGGAGGTATAGTATTACATCAGGGTAGAATATCAGAGATGAAAACCGGTGAAGGTAAAACACTAACTGCTACTTTACCTGCCTATTTAAATGCCTTAACAGGTAAAGGTGTACATGTAATCACTGTAAACGACTATCTTGCTAAAAGGGATAGTGAGTGGATGGGGCAAATATATAACTTCTTAGGCTTAACCGTTGGCCTAATAGTCCATGGTATCAATCCCGATGATAGAAGAAAAGCCTATGCCTGTGACATAACTTATGGTACAAACAATGAATTTGGTTTTGATTACCTAAGGGATAATATGGCTATCTATAAAGATAATTTAGTTCAGCGTTCCCTTAATTATGCCATAATCGATGAGGTGGACAGTATCTTAATCGATGAAGCAAGAACACCTCTAATCATATCAGGACAAGTGGATCAAGATATAAGTATGTATTATCGTTATGCAAAGCTGATACCACGACTTAGAAAAGAAGAACACTATGCTGTGGATGAGAAGGCAAATACAGTTGTACTAACGGAAGATGGCGTAAAAGAAGTTGAACGCCAGTTAAACATAGAAAACCTTTATGAAGATGAGAATATGGAAGTTTCCCACCATGTAAACCAAGCCCTAAGGGCCCATGTTATGATGAAAAGGGATGTGGATTATGTTGTCCAAAACAACCAAGTTATCATAGTTGATGAATTCACAGGTAGGCTTATGCATGGTAGAAGATACAGTAACGGCCTTCACCAAGCCATTGAAGCTAAAGAAAATGTAAGGATAGAAAAGGAAAGTCAAACCCTAGCTTCCATCACATTCCAAAACTACTTTAGAATGTACACTAAACTAGCGGGTATGACTGGTACTGCCCTTACAGAGGAAGAAGAATTCAGGAAAATTTACGGACTTGATGTAGTTGTTATTCCAACCAACGAGCCTATGGTAAGGAAGGATTTACCCGATGCCGTTTACCGCACAGAGGCAGGGAAGCTAAACGCTGCCATTGAACAAATAGTGACAAACTATCAAACTGGACAGCCCACATTGGTAGGTACCATCAGTATAGAAAAATCCGAGTTTTTATCAGAAGCCTTAAAGAAAAAAGGCATCCCCCATACTGTTCTTAATGCTAAGCACCATGAAAAAGAGGCTGAAATAGTTGCCAGTGCTGGTCAAAGGGGCGCAGTAACCATAGCCACTAACATGGCTGGTAGGGGTACAGATATCGTTTTAGGCGAAGGGGTTAAAGACCTTGGTGGTTTATATATCATTGGTACTGAACGCCATGAAAGTAGAAGGATAGATAACCAACTAAGGGGTAGATCTGGTCGTCAAGGTGATCCAGGTACATCTCAATTCTTCATCTCCTTGGAAGATGATTTGATGAGACTTTTTGGGTCTGAAAAAATAATGGGAATGATGGACAGGTTAGGTATGGATGATTCCATGCCCATCGAAGCTGGTCTTATAAGTAAAGCCATTGAAAACGCTCAAAAACGAGTGGAAAGTAAAAACTTTGATATCCGTAAGCACGTACTTCAATACGATGATGTAATGAACCAGCAAAGGGAAGTTATCTATAAACAAAGACGTGAAATCTTACTGGGTGAAAAAATCAGTGACAACATCATTGGTATGATTGAAAAGGTAATTGAAAGGGCTGTGGACCTTTTTGCCAATAAAGAACTATACCCTGAAGATTATGACCTTAAGGGATTGTTGGAATATGCTGAAAGCACATTTATTCTTCCTAAGGATGTAAAACATGATGACTTAGATGGATTACATCGCGATGAAATACTTGAACTGTTTAAAAGTAAGTTAAATGAAAACTACAAACGAAGACAAGAACAAATGCAAGAAATGATGGAAGAGCTGGAGCGGGTGGTGGTTTTAAGGACCGTTGACACCAAGTGGATGGACCACATCAGCGCCATGGATGATCTAAGGCAGGGTATTGGTTTACGGGCCTTTGGTCAAAAGGATCCACTTATTGAGTACAAATTTGAAGCATTTAACATGTTCCAAGGTATGATTGAAAGTATTCAAGAAGATGTGGCAAGGCTAATCTTTAGGGTTCAACTTACCCAAGCTCCTGTGAGAAGGGCAGTGGCCGTTGCCAATGAAACCCCTGCTGCGGGAACACAGTCCAGTGACAAGCCAGGCCAACAAATTGTGAAAAGCAATAAAATAGGCAGAAATGATCCTTGTCCCTGTGGTAGTGGAAAAAAATATAAAAAATGCTGTGGCTAATGAATTTTCATTAGCCTTGTAGTATTTCAAAGGAGTGAAAAAATGATCTCAGAACTAAGGAACAAACTGTTAGGTATGGAAAAGAGATTAAAAGAATTGGGTGTTTCCCTTTGATGTAGCTTCAAAAAAAGAAGCCATTAAGGATTTGGAAAACGAGATGACATCCCCTACCTTTTGGGATAATCGAGAACATTCCCAAGGGATAATAAATAAATTAAGTGGGTTAAAGGATATTGTCAATGACTTTAACTCCATCGATGAACAAGTAAATTCCCTTAATGAAATGTTGGAACTGTTAGAAATGGAAGAGGATGCCCAACTCCTAAAGGAAGTCACAAAGGATGTTGAAAGCCTTGAAGATGCGGTTCAAGCCCTTGAGTTAAACCAATTATTGTCTGGGAAATATGACGGCAATAATGCCATACTCTCATTACATCCAGGGGCCGGTGGTCTTGAATCCTATGACTGGGCGGAAATGCTTTATCGCATGTACTCTAGGTGGAGTGAAAAAAAGGGGTACGGCATAGAGGTTTTGGATTATCTTCCAGACATTGAAGCGGGA
Organism: uncultured Eubacteriales bacterium; assembly: GCA_964474005.1. Lineage (GTDB taxonomy): Bacteria > Bacillota > Proteinivoracia > Proteinivoracales > Proteinivoracaceae > Alkalicella. The sequence continues at coordinate 5,361 of CAYYRM010000038.1, read as the reverse complement.
ATCAAAAGTGTTACCATATTAATAAAAGGTAAAAATGCCTTTGGCTATCTTAAGGGGGAAAAAGGTGTTCACCGTTTAGTTAGAATATCACCCTTTGACTCCTCAGGAAGAAGACATACATCCTTTGCTTCAGTTGATGTACTTCCAGAGATTGAAGATGAAACAGATATCAATATAGCCACAGAGGATATAAAAATAGACACATATAGGGCAGGGGGAGCTGGCGGTCAGCATGTTAACAAAACCGATTCAGCGGTGAGGATAACCCACTTGCCCACGGGAATTGTGGTTCAATGTCAAAACGAAAGATCCCAGCACTCCAATAAAGCTTCTGCCCTTAAAATACTTGCTGCAAAGCTGGCAGAAAAACAAAGACTAGAACAACAAAAAGAGTTAGATAATATAAGGGGAGAACAAATGGAAATTGGCTGGGGCAGTCAAATAAGGTCTTATGTATTTCATCCATATAGCCTTGTTAAGGATCACAGAACAAATGTAGAAGTAGGAAACTCCCAAGGGGTTTTAGATGGGGACTTAGATAAATTTATCGATGGCTATTTGAGAAATTTAGTGGAGAGAAGATAATGAAAAAAATATTGATAGGCTTTTTGATTGTCGTTTTATTGATTTTTGTAGGGACTGAAATAGCCACCCCCTTCATAATAAAAAGCTTTGCCAATAGGCAAATAGAAGCAATGGGGATAGAGGAGATGAATATAGAACTTACATCCCCTAGACCCCATTTGCTTCGGGTTTTTACCACAGGTATCTCAGGGAAAGGAACAATGCTTAATTTCCAATCCACTGTGAACTTCCATAGTATAGAAGTATTTTTTAATGATTTTACCTTAGAAGGTGGGGAGATAACCTTCAAAGGGTTGATATCGGAACAGGAGCTAAATAATCAACTGAGGAGTCAATGGGATCCCAATATGACCATTGTATTGTCAGAAGGTGTGGCTGGGATAACATTACCCCTAAACATACCCCTTGTACAATTACAGGCACAACTCCTTGGGGAATTTGCATTAAAACCTAACAACAAAGTGGTTTATGAGATTTCCAGTGTAGAGTTGAATTTACCTGGCTTTGACCACCTAACAGGAAATATACTGACTACGAGGTATGAACTAGACCTTCCCTTGGACAACTTACCAAACATCGCAATCAAAGACATAACTATTTTAGAAGGTTTTGTTCTAAGTGAGGGGATAATAGTCCAGTAAATGGAGTGAACAACAGTGAAAACCATTAAAGACTACTTTTGGATTATAGTCGGTTGTTTTATCACAGCCATAAGCCTAAATGGACTAATGATACCAAACAGGATAGCAGCAGGAGGAGTAAGTGGTTTTGCCACTGTGTTACTTTATTTGTTGCAAATTCCTGTGAGTATCACATTGGTTGTGGTAAATATTCCTCTTTTTATCGCAGGGTTAATATTTTTAGGTAGAAAATTTGGTACTAGAACTTTGGTGGGAACCCTTCTTTTAGCCCTCTTTGTGGCCATCACCGATAACATGACTCCACTGACCAGTGACCCTTTGTTGGCATCAATCTATGGTGGTTTGTTGGCGGGTCTTGGATTGGGTGTGGTCTTTAGAGCCAAGGCCACCACTGGGGGGACAGATTTAGCTGCCCATTTATTACATAAATTTTTAGGATTTACAGTGGGGCAAGGATTATTAGGCATTGATTTTATTGTAATAGCTTTGGCAGGCTTTGTATTTAATGCAGAATTGGCCATGTATGCACTTATAGCAGTTTTTGCCACAGGTAAAGTCATAGACTTGGTACAACAGGGCCTTAGGGTTTCTAAAATGGCCTATATAATTACAAGTAAGCCTAAGGAAATATCGGAGGTAATCCTTTATAAGCTTAACCGAGGTGCCACAACCTTAGATGGAAAAGGTGCTTATACAGGGGAACAAAAAGATATAATTTTGTGTGTGGTCAGTCAAATGGAAATCACTAAGCTTAAGGAAATGGTTAATGAAGTGGATAACAAAGCTTTTGTAATAGTCACAGACATCACTGAAGCCCTTGGAGAAGGGTTCACAGTTATGGATAAATAAATTTTAAGGAGGAAAAAAAGTGGTTAACTTATCTCAAGAGAAATTAGAGTTTTTAACTCAAACCGCATCTAACATTAGAAAAAACATACTAGAGATGGTAACAGAGGCGAATTCAGGACACCCAGGTGGCTCCCTTTCAGCAGTGGAAATTTTAACCTCGTTATATTTCGAGGTAATGGATATCGATATAAATGATCCTCAAAAACAAGATAGAGATAGATTTGTATTGAGTAAAGGTCATGCAACCCCTGTTCTATATGGCTCTTTAGCGGAAAAAGGATTTTTTCCAAGGGAAGAAATCAAAAACTTCAGGAAAATAAATTCTATTTTACAAGGGCACCCAGATATGAAACATATCCCTGGAGTGGATATGTCTTCAGGTTCCTTGGGTCAGGGGCTCTCTGTGGCTAATGGTATGGCCATTGCAGGGAAACTGGACAATTCATCTAAGTATGTCTATGCATTACTAGGTGATGGTGAAATCCAAGAGGGTCAAATCTGGGAGGCTGCCATGAGTGCGGCACACTATAAGCTTGATAATTTAATAGCCTTTTTAGATTATAATGGTTTACAAATAGATGGAGATATCGAAGAGGTTATGGCGGTAAATCCCCTAGATAAAAAATGGGAAGCATTCAAGTGGCATGTACAGGTAATAGATGGTCATGATTTCCATGCTATCTTCGCAGCCATTGAAGCTGCCAAGGCGGAAAAAGGAAGGCCTTCCATTATTATTGCAAAAACCATAAAAGGAAAAGGAATATCTTTCATGGAAAACAAGGCTGAGTGGCACGGTTCTGCTCCCAGCAGAGAACAATTGGCTCAAGCCTTAGAAGAACTGAAGTAAGGAGGGAATAACATGACAAAAATAGCTACTAGAGATGCATATGGTAAAGCTTTAGTTGAAATAGGTAAAGAAAATAAAAACATTGTGGTTTTAGATGCGGATCTATCAAAATCAACTAAGACCGCTAACTTTCAAAAGGAGTTTCCTGAGAGATTTTTCAACATGGGTATAGCGGAACAGGATCTGATGGGAACTGCTGCAGGCTTGGCCAACGCTGGAAAAATTCCCTTTGCCAGCACCTTCGCCATATTTGCCACAGGTAGGGCATATGATCAAATCAGAAATTCAATCTGCTATCCAAAACTAAATGTAAAAATAGCAGCAACCCACGCAGGCTTAACCGTTGGAGAAGATGGGGCAACCCATCAAGCATTGGAGGATATAGCCTTAATGAGGGTAATACCCAACATGACCGTCATAGTACCTGCCGATGGACCAGAAGCAGAGCAAGCCATTAGGGCAGCTGCAGAAATGGAAGGCCCTGTATACATCCGCCTTGGTAGGTCAGGGGTTCCAGTAATCAATGGCGATGATTATAAGTTTGAGTTAGGAAAAGGTGTAACCCTAAAAAAGGGTAACGATGTTACAATAGTGGCAACAGGCATAATGGTAAGTATAGCGTTAGATGCTGCCGAGGCCTTAGCCAATGAAGGCATCGATGCTGAAGTAATAAATATCCATACAATTAAACCAATTGATAAAGACTTAATAGCCACATCAGCTAAAAAGACTGGTGCTGTGGTTTCCGCCGAAGAACATAACATCATAGGTGGCCTGGGGGGAGCAGTGGCAGAAGTATTGGCTCAGTACTGTCCAGTTCCACAAGAGTTCCTAGGTACAATGGACACCTTCGGAGAATCAGGAACCCCAGATGCACTACTGGAAAAATACGGCCTAACGGCACAGTCCATAGTAGAGAAAGCAAAAAAAGCCATAGCAAGGAAGTAATTCTAAGGCAGACCCATGGGGTTTGCCTTTTTTTTTTGGGGTCTTTTATTGGCATCGGAAACGATTAATTCTAGAACTGATGCTGGGACGAAGGGATACAATTAATTACTGTACTGATGCTGGGTCTTATAACGGCAGATTAGGGAAACAAAGTTTCCTGATTAGGAAGCTATTGCTTCTGATTAGGAACCTACGGTTCTGAGTAGGAGAATTACATTCTCTGATTAAAAATTGTAGGGGCCGAACCTCGTGTCGGCCTAGACTTTCAAAATGAACATATAAGCTCGTACGCCTTTTGTTCTTTGTAGTGAAGTATAGTGTGAAAAGGTTTATAGACCCAGCAGTAAGCCCAGATAGTTATATTCAGTGCGTTTCAGATGCTAATTATTATTTTAATTATCTACTTCCATATCTAGAAAAACCAATTTTACATTTTCACATCATAATGGAAGCAATCCAAAACTAACCAAAAAATAAAAGCTTTTAAACAGTGGTGTCTGTGCAGGTTTTTACTGTGGTATCCGTGCTTCTTCACAGATCTTCACAGATAAATGGATGTGAGTGCATTTTAATAATCCTATTTAGACTAATATACAATTAAAAATTTAAATTGAAAGAATATTTAAGCCATGTTAGAATGAGTTAAACTTGATTAGGTGATTGGAAATAACCTAAGTTCAGGTTGATTGTTTACTTTTAGTAAGTAAATTTACTATATAAACTTATTATACCAGGGGGATATCTCATGACTAAATCAATGGTTAGCACGAAAAATCGAATACTTAGAAAAAGAACCATTTTAATTATTACCACCATATATTTATTAATATTGTTCTTTTTATATATTATTAACTATACAAGACCCATACAAGTAACCAGAGTAGATAGATATGATATATCTGTAAAAAAGATAACATATGATACTAGGTATTATCCAGAATCTTATGATAGATTAATTTATGAACCAATAAAAATAGAAGAATATGGTATTGAGTTGCAGCCCTTGGAAAAATATTTACATAATGAAGTTAAGCTTTTCGGTGGCGAGATTGTCACTTTAGAAGAGTATTTTAGCAGATTCGATAACAAACAAGTAGAGATACAGATAGTTAAAACGACATATAAATACTATGCCCATTCAGGCAGATTTTTGTGGGAATATATGGAGGAATATAATTTGTATTTTCGTTTATATGCAGACCATACAATCCTGGGTATAGGAAGTTTTGATTTCGTAGTATCTGGTAACCATGAAGATTTATCCAATGCAACTAAGAGTATAATTCCAAAAGCAATTATTAATACTCTACCAAACTAACAGTTATAATCAAAAGGTGACAGTAATCTGCCACCTTTTTTCAATTCAGTGGCCGTACCTAAATGTAGGCCTGCATTCAAAATGGACATATATGCTCGTACGCCTTTTGTATCTTATAGTGAAATATAGTGTTAAAGGGTTTACGTTTTGACCCAGCAGTAAGCCAAGATAGT
>CAYYRM010000037.1:0-16056 GCA_964474005.1 uncultured Eubacteriales bacterium | reverse complement strand
ATTACTTTTATTTTTACTTTTTCACCCAGTCTATATTGTTTTCTTGATTTTTCACCCACTAGGGAGTAAGTTTTTTCGTGGTAATGGTAGTAGTCGTCTACCATGTTACTGATATGGACTAAACCTTCCACTGTGTTGTCTAGTTCCACGAATATACCGAAGTTTGTCACGCTGCTGATGATACCTTCAAATTCTTCACCCAAGTGTCTTTCCATGTATTGAGCCTTTTTGAGGTCTAGGGTTTCCCTTTCTGCTTCTTCAGCCCTTCTTTCCAGTTGGGATGTGTGTATTCCCGCTATTGGCATGTTTTTGGTAAGTGTCTTTATTTTCTTTTCATTCATTTGTCCTGTTATTAGCCATCTTAGTACTCGATGTACTATAAGGTCTGGGTATCTTCTTATGGGTGAAGTAAAGTGGGTGTAATACTTTGCTGCTAGGCCGAAATGCCCCATGTTTTCAGAGTGGTATTTGGCTTGTTTTAATGAACGTAGTACCACAGTATTAATAATCCGTTCTTCTTTCTCACCTTTGATTTTCCCCAATAGCTCCTGTAACACTTTAGGATGAATGTTATCTGATGCTCCCTTTAGATGGTATCCAAAATTATGAATGAACTCGTTTAAAGTTGTAATTTTTTCGCTGGCTGGCTTTTCATGGATTCTATAGATAAATGGAATTTCTAGCATGGCCACATGCTCAGCTATTGTTTCATTTGCCACTAGCATGAACTCTTCAATTATTTTTTCAGCCACTGTTCTTGGGCGTGGTACTATCCTTAGGGGTACTCCTTCGGAATCCAGTTCAACCTTTGCTTCTTGGAAGTCAAAGTCGATGGCTCCCCTTTTAACTCTTCTTCTATTTAGGATCTCCATTAGCTCCTTCATTTCTTCAAACATTGGAACCAATGTTTTGTATCTTTCCATAAGCTCTGGGTCTTTATCTATCAGGATTTTCTTGACATTGGTGTATGTCATTCTTTCCACTGTTTTTATTACACCTTGGGCTATATCATGACTTACTACTTTCCCAGACGTATCTATTTCCATCACCAAGGACATTGTTAGTCTGTCCACCTTTGGGTTTAAGCTACAGATACCATTGGATAGCTTTTCAGGTAGCATAGGAATTACCCTATCGGCTAGGTAGACACTGGTGGCTCTGGCATATGCTTCTTTGTCTATTTCTGAATTTGCCTCCACATAATAGGATACATCTGCTATGTGTACACTTAACTCAAAGTGACCATTATCTAGTTTTTTCACATACACAGCATCATCTAAATCCTTTGCATCCTCACCATCTATGGTAACTATGGGTAGGTTTCTAAAGTCTCTGCGATGTTTTATCTCATTTTCATCTATTATTTCAGGGACATTTTGTGCTTCATTCATGACTTTATTGGGAAACTCCATGGGTAGCTTGTGTTTTGCCATTATTGCTAGTATATCTGTACCTGGGGCATTTTTATTACCCAGTCTTTGGATTACTCTACCTTCAGGATTCCTTCTAGGTTCTGGCCATCGGGTTATTTCCACAACCACCACTTCGTTTTGCTGTGCTCCACTAAAATCGCTCTTTGATACAAAGATATCTTGGCCTAAACGTTTATCTTCAGGAACCACAAAGGCGAAATTTTGACTTTTTTCAAAGGTACCCACCACAGTGGTATTGGCGCGGTTAAGTATCCTAATAACTTCCCCTTCTTTTTTCCCCACTCCCCCAGCTTTGTGGAGCCTGACAACTATTTTATCGTTGTGCATTGCTCCATTCATGTCTTGGGCGCTGATGTAGACATCTTCAAGCTCTGGATTTAATGGCAATAGGAAGCCAAAACCCTTGGAATGACCCTGTAGTAGTCCCACCACTAGGTTCATCCGCTCAGGTACACCATATCTATTGGAACGGGTTTTAATTATCTCCCCTTCTCCTTCCATTTCCTCTAATGTTTTTTGGAAGTCAGAGATTTCTTTCCCCTGAAGATCAAAATATGAAACCAACTCTTCTAATGTAAGAGGTTTGTAGGCTTCTTCTTTCATAAATTGAAGTAGTTTTTCTCTCATTTCTTTTCCTCCTTAATTCTTAGTGATAAAGATTATTAATAGTAAGTATTTTTTGTAATTTATTTAGATATTTAGTACTAAATAACCCATAAAAATATGTTGAAAAAAAGGGTTTTCACTTTTGTTATAGAATAGTTTTAATTAAATGAATAATCAAAAGGGGGTCCCTATTAGTGAAGATTTATCAAAAAATACTATCTAATCTTTTCAATTCCTTCTTACAACAATTTAACCAGAAAATTACCAATATTTCAACCAATTTAGATTTTAAAACCACAAAAAAGTGTATGAACTTTGAAACTACATTGTCTGTGTAACCTGTTAAGGGACAAAAGACAATGAGTTTTCTTTTGAATTCCAATTGCGATATTTACGAAATTAACTATTTAGGGCTACCATTGAAATATAAGCTTCGAGAAGTGAAGTTTTATGACAATTTGCAACTGGTTATTATTGAATTGCCCATTTTACCTTCGGGCAGAATAAAGTTAAACATCACTTTTAAGTATTATTCTACCCATAATTCCAATTTAATTTTCAGCAATGACAGTGTTTTGTTAAATAACTTTTATGGTTTTTTTCCATTTATACCCACCTACTACACTTATCTAGCTGAAGTACATATTAAAATGCCTGAAGGATGGCATATAATCTCTGGTTGTGTCCAAGATGATAAGGTTGTTAAGTATAGTAATCAAATGGTTACATTACATGGAACCAACAAGGATTTATCCTTTGTTTTTTGTTCTTCCCTTAAAACCACAGAGAACTTGGATTTCGGTGAATTTAATTTATTATACCCACGACCATACTTAAACCAAGCCAGAACCATTACTTCCCTATCAAAGGAAGTTATAAAGTTTTTTACGGACACCTTTGGACCTTTAAATGCAAAGTATATCAATATAGCTGTTGTATATGGTAATTTTACTCCTTATTTTGATGGATGTAATATAGTTTTCCCAACTTCTTGGCTTGATAGTATAAAGGAAGAAGGAAAAACACCTAAGGATAGGGAAAAGTTAATTTATAGCAGTCTTTGTATGTATTTAAGCTGTCTATGGTGGAGGAATGTTGATTTTTCATCACTGGATAGCCTGTGGTTAGTTGATGGTTTCCAAAGGTACACTGGACTTTTAGCCATCAAAGAAAAATTTGGCATGGAAGAGTACACTAACCTTATAAAAGATTTGCAAAGTAATTATCTAAAAAGTGAAGGATTTATCCAAGGTATCCCCTTAGATAAAGTCCCTAGCTTTTCCCATGAACAATTACTTAGCAAGGGATACCCGTTGAATGTACTGATCATTAGGGTATTGGAATTTTTGTCAAAGGGCAACTTTAAGTTATTATGTAATGACGCTATGAGATGGGAAGGAATGTCCTGGGATAAATTAAGTAATTATTTTACAGAGAATTTTAGTGAAGATATTAAATGGGTAAGTGATAGCTATGTGGCAAAACATAAGGTTGCTAACTTAAACATAAAAAGGCTTGATGTAATGACAAACTCCATTAAAGGCAATTTGGTGGATTTAAATAAAGCATGGAATGGTAAAGTTGAAATTCAATTATGTTACGCAGATAATGTGGAGACTTTTGTTTGGGATGGTATTAGCCCCATTACTCTAAAAGAGGAACTTGTGGGTTTACTCCTAGACCCAAATTTATATATCCCAGGTTCTTTGGAGGGTAAGCCTATACCCCTAACTTCAAGTGACAAACAGAAAAAAATATCTGGATAGGTTAAAGCCTAGCCCCAACAAAAGGTTGGAGCTAGGCTTTTTATAGTCCCAATTCTTTATGATGTTTTTGCATTGCTTTTAAACCTATTTCAATAAACTGTTCAAGTTCTAAGCCAAGCTCTGAGCATTTTGCTATCTGCTCCCGACTGGCACCCTTGGCAAAGTGCTTTTCTGAGTAGCGATTTGCCACAAACTGTGCATCGATGGAATTGAGTTTTTTGTCTGGATGTATTAAGGCTGATGCCACTATGAGGCCTGTCAAGGGGTCTGAGCTGTAAAGGGCTTTATCTAGAAGGGAAATTCGCTCTAGATTGTGGATTTCGTTGTGGACTTTAACAGCATAGACAATATCTGAATCCACTTGATGCTGTTCTAAGATTTGGGCTCCCAGTAGACTATGGTTTTTTGGGTCCTCAGCTGTCTTATCATAATCTATGTCATGCAACAATCCAGCCAGACCCCACTTTTCTTTGTCTTCGTTAAAGTGTTCTGCCAGTCCCTCTAAAACAAATTCTGTTGCCAACATATGTTTTATAAGATTCTTGTTTTTAACATTTTCCTTTATTAAAGATAAAGCTTCTTCTCTATTCAAATTTTATACCTCCTAAAATATCTACAGCATTTAATCTATTATACCTAAATGGTACTGAAAAACTCTTCTATGGATTTAAAAATTTCTTCCCTGCCGTTTTCCACTGTTATCATGTGTGAACGTTTGGGAAAGTTGAGTATTTTCTTAACTGGTGATTTTATATTTTTATAGATGTATTCTCCACTTTTAGGTAATACAACATTATCGTTGTCACCTTGTATTATCAATGCTGGTATTTTCACCTTAGAAAGGTTTAATCTTACTAAGTTAATTAGTCTCAATAGACTTGATACTGATTTCACTGGGGTTTTATCATAGCTGAATAGGTCTACATCGTAATTGGGCTTTTTCTTTTTTATTTTAAACCTTCTTATATATTTCAAGATTGGGGTAAAGTATGCCTTTTTGTCTACTAAATAGACTGGTGCAGAAATGGATGCCACTGCTTTGAATTTATATTTCATGGATAAATAAAGGGCTATACACCCACCCATGGAAAAACCCACCACATAGATTTCTTCATGTTTTTGTTGTATTTCCTTTAGTTTACTTTCAGCTGTGCCGACCCAATCCTTCCAGTTTGTGTTTTCCATATCTTCTGGGGATGTTCCATGGCCCTTTAAACACGGGCAATAAACTGTGTAGCCCTTTTTGTGTAGGTATTGCCCCATTGGTGCCATTTCAGTGGGTGATCCAGTAAATCCATGTATTAGAAGTACTACTTTACCGTTGCTACCCTGATACTCAAAGGGTTCAGCACTTTTTTGTCTTATTGCCATTTTTATCCCTCCCTAATAAAAGTATACTCCTCTTGAGGGTGGAATACAACATATAATAGAGCTTAAAGTGGAATGGGTTAGGACTTAGGGAAAGATAAACATTTGGCCACGGATCTTCACCGATTTTCATAGATTAGGAAAATTTTGCCTTTTTTTGCTCTATCTTATGGATAAATATAAACTTGGCTATTGCTAATGGCAAAGAGGTTTATCGTGGGACAATATATTGTTACTTTCTTAACCGTGTTAGGGTTTATTTTTCTGTGAGACACTAATTTCTTGCTTTCTTAACCGTGTCAAGGGTTTTATATTACTAAACAAAAACTCCCCAAATAGTGGGGAGTTTAGTTTTTATTATAGTATACCTGCTCCGAAAAGTGGGGCAAATACTAGGGATACTATGGTCATTAGTTTGATTAGGATGTTGATTGATGGACCAGAAGTATCTTTGAATGGGTCACCTACAGTGTCACCAACTACTGCAGCAGCATGGGTTTCTGTACCTTTACCGCCGTAAGCTCCACCTTCAACATATTTTTTAGCATTGTCCCATGCTCCACCAGCGTTAGCCATCATGATAGCCATTAACACACCAGTAACAAGTGCTCCTGCCAATAGACCACCAAGGGCTTCAGCTCCAAGTACGAAACCAATAACCAATGGTACTCCTACAGCTAATAGACCTGGAACAACCATTTCTCTTATGGCTGCTGCAGTGGAGATTTCCACACAACGAGCATAGTCTGGCTTAGCCTTTTCTTCCATGATTCCTGGGATTTCTCTAAATTGACGACGTACTTCTTCTATCATAGCAAATGCTGCTTTACCCACTGCTTCCATGGTGATTGCTGAGAATAAGAATGGTAGCATACCGCCGATGAATAGACCAGCGATTACAGTTGCGTTAGTTAAGTCAATTTGACCTAAATCCACAGCTGTTGTGTAAGCTGAGAATAGAGCTAGGGATGTAAGGGCAGCTGAACCGATTGCGAAACCTTTACCGATAGCTGCAGTTGTGTTACCGACAGCGTCTAGTTTGTCAGTGATTGCTCTTACACTCTTATCTAAATGAGCCATTTCAGCGATACCACCTGCATTGTCTGCAATTGGACCGTATGCATCAACAGCGATGGTCATACCTGCAGTGGCTAACATACCTACAGCTGCGATTGCGATACCGAATAGACCTGCAAAGCCAAATGCCACTAGTATAGCAATGGCGATTACGATGATTGGGAACATTGTACTTCTCATACCCACAGCTAGTCCACTGATAATGGTTGTTGCTGGACCTGTTTGAGAAGATTCAGCGATACTTTGAACAGGCTTATGATCACCTGATGTATAGTACTCAGTGATTCTACCGATGGCTAAACCAGTCACTAGACCTGCTACGATAGCAAAGAAAATTCTATTATCACCAGTTAATTGATTGTTAATAAAGAAAGCTGCGATAAGTGTTAGTACTCCACTTATTAATGTACCTCTTTCAAGGGCAGCACTTAAGCTTTTACCCTCTTCAGCTTTAACAAAGAAAGTTCCCACTATGGAGAATACGATACCAACAGCGGCAATGGCTAGAGGTAATACTATACCTGCTAATGTACTTACACCTTCTACGTTTGCAAATGTAGCCACACCTAATACCATGGCTGCAATTATTGAACCTACATATGATTCGAAAAGGTCAGCACCCATACCAGCAACGTCACCTACATTGTCACCTACGTTGTCAGCGATAACAGCTGGATTTCTTGGGTCATCCTCTGGGATACCTGCTTCTACTTTACCTACAAGGTCTGCACCAACGTCAGCAGCTTTTGTGTAGATACCGCCACCTACCCTAGCAAATAGGGCTATGGAGCTGGCTCCAAGGGCAAAACCGTTAACGATTTGTGGATCTTCAAATATTAAGTAAAGGGCACTTACACCGAATAGACCTAAACCTACCACAGCCATACCCATTACTGCACCACCATTAAAGGCAACCTGTAATGCAGGGTTCATACCTTCACGGGCAGCATTGGCAGTACGTACGTTAGCTTTTGTAGCCACACGCATACCGATGTTTCCAGCAACTGCTGAGAAAACAGCTCCTACTAAGAATGAAACAGAAGTTTGATAGTTTATTGCAAAAACCAATGCAACGGCTACAACTACCACGAAGATAGCTAGGGTTTTGTATTCTTTATTTAAGAACGCCATAGCACCTTCATGGATAGCATCAGCAAGTTCTTTCATTCGATCATTACCAGCATCAAGCTTGTTAATTCTTTGAGATAGAATAAATGCATATGCTAATGCGATTAGTCCTAGAACTGGTGCTAGATATATGTACACATTTTCCATTTTCAAATATCCTCCTTAACTAGTTACAAGTATTTACAATAGAAGCACCCCAACTGAGAGTTAGGGTGGGTGGGATTTTTATCGCCCTAATACTAATGATAACACTACTGAGCTAATAACAAAAAGTATGGCTACATAAGTAGTGAGTTTAGATAATTTTTCGTCTAAGCTTTTTGTTTTACCGAATGACTGATGTCCGCCGCCACCGATGGCTCCTGACATTCCAGCGCTTTTACCCTTCTGTAGCAAAACTCCAGCTATTAAACCTATAGCAAATAGGGCATGTATTATTCTTAAAGCCAAATCCAACTTACCCACCTCCTTGTCTTTTGACTGCTATTGTATTATATGATTATATTATACCATCACCCATTGTACCATAATGCACGTTAAATAGCAAATGGGTTGTTGGTTATGGGTTGTTGGTTATGGGAAAAACATTGCCACTAAAAATGGCTTATTGATAGGTCTTTTATTAAAATCTTTGACACGGTTTAAGTAGGCGCTTATTTAGGTCGCGCTGGGGTAGTTCTGTGCTTGTGTGTTTCTATTGGGTCCACTGTTTTTATATTATTAAAAGATATATTAACCACTGAAAACTCTCTGAAATTAATTATCTGGACTTACTGCTGGGTCTTTAATCAAAATCTTTGCGAATGGGTTGTTGGTTGTGGGTTGTTGGTTATGGGGAAAACATTGTCACTGAAAACTGGCTTGCTGATGGTCTATACAAAACCTTTGACACGGTTTAAGTAGGCGCTTATTTAGGTCGCGCTGGGGTAGTTCTGTTCTTTTGTATTTCTATTGGGTCCACTGTATTTTTATATTATTAAAAGATATATTAACCACTGAAAACTCTCTGAAATTTATTTGTCTGGGCTTTATTGATGGGTCTTTTATTAAAATCTTTGCGAATGGGTTGTTGGTTGTGGGTTGTTGGTTGTGGGTTGTTGGTTATGGGAAAAACATTGATACTAAAAATGGCTTATTGATAGGTCTTTTATTAAAATCTTTGACACGGTTAAGGATTGTGGTTGAGTTAGGGTCGCGCTGGGGTAGTTCTGTTCTTGTGTATTTCTATTGGGTCCACTGTATTTTTCTATTATTAAAAGATTTATTAACCACTGAAAATCCGCTGAATTTTAACTGTTTGGGCTTTATTGATGGGTTGTAAAAATATGTTGAATGTTAAAAGTAAAAGAAATAATATTGCTAAGTATATTTTAATTCTTATCCTCTTTATCCTCTTTTATCCGTGTAGATCCGTGGCTAATTGTTATGGTTTTCTATACATGGTTCGCCCAAGCTAAAGCATGGGCTACAGTGGGTTTGGAGCTTATGTTCAAAAATAACCGTTTAAGTTGGTGGCTGATTAGATCCGTAGCTAATTTTTTTATTTTCTATATATGGTTCGCCCAAGCTAAAGCATGGGCTACGGTACTGGATAAGCTAAAGGAGTACGTGAGCCTTACCCCGTTTTTTTTATTTTAACAGGCAGGTACCTTGGGTACCTGCCTGTAGTTGGGAGTGTTGTATAAAACAACGTTGAAACTATTTTAAGTTATAGAAGGTTGTTAAACCTGGGTATTTTGCAGTGAAGTCTAGCTCGTCTTCAATTCTTAATAATTGGTTGTACTTAGCTACTCTATCTGTTCTTGATGGTGCACCGGTTTTGATTTGACCAGCGTTTGTTGCTACAGCTAGGTCAGCAATTGTGGAATCTTCAGATTCACCAGAACGGTGAGAGATTACGCAAGTAAAGCCTGCTTTTTTAGCCATTTCTATGGTATCTAAGGTTTCAGTTATTGAACCGATTTGGTTTAGCTTAATTAAGATAGAGTTAGCTGCTTTTCTTTCAATACCTTCAGCTAGCTTTTTAGTGTTTGTAACGAATAAATCGTCACCTACGATTTGGATTTTGTGACCTAGTCTTTCAGTAAACTTGATCCAACCTTCCCAGTCATCTTCAGAGAAGCCATCTTCGATGGAGATAATTGGGTATTTTTCCACAAGGTCAGCATAGAATTCGATCATTTCATCAGGTGTTTTTACTACCCCTTCACCTTCAAGATGGTAGTTACCGTCTTTAAATAACTCAGTTGCAGCAACATCAAGGGCTAAAACTACGTCTTTACCAGGAACATATCCAGCTTTTTCTATAGCTTCGATGATTACTTTTAAAGCTGCCTCGTTTGACTCAAGGTTTGGTGCGAAACCACCTTCGTCACCTACTGCAGTGTTAAGACCTTTGGATTTAAGAACTGTTTTAAGGTTATGGAAGATTTCAGCGCCCATTCTTAAGCCTTCTTTAAAGCTTTCAGCACCCACAGGCATAACCATAAATTCTTGAATATCTACATTGTTATCAGCATGTGCTCCACCGTTTAGGATATTCATCATTGGAACTGGAAGGGTTTTAGCATTTACTCCGCCTAGGTATTTGTATAATGGAAGTCCAACATATTGAGCTGCTGCCCTAGCAACGGCCATGGAAACACCTAAAATAGCGTTAGCACCTAATTTACCTTTGTTTGGAGTATCGTCTAGTTCGATTAGAATGCTGTCGATACCTGTTTGATCTGTTGCATCAGCGCCTTCCAATGCAGGAGCGATGATTTCGTTTACATTGGCTACAGCCTTTTCTACACCTTTACCTAGGTAACGGTTTTTGTCTCCATCCCTTAACTCAACGGCTTCATAAGCTCCTGTTGAGGCACCAGATGGAACTATGGCTCTACCTACAATACCTTCTTCTAGTACAACTTCTACTTCAACTGTTGGGTTACCCCTGGAATCTAGTACTTCCCTTGCGTAAACTTCTAAAATTGTGCTCATTTAAAAATACCTCCTAAAATTTTAATATAAAGATTTGCCCGTCATTTCTGAGGGTTTTTGAATGTTCATTATTTTAAGGATAGTTGGAGCTATGTCACATAACGCTCCTTTACCTAATTGCAAATTATCTAGTCCAGCGACAATTAGTGGTACTGGGTTTGATGTATGGGCAGTATGAGGTTTTTCAGTACTTAGATCAACCATCTGATCTGCATTTCCATGGTCAGATGTAAGCAGTACTACCCCGCCTTTATCCAACACTTTGGGAATTACCTGGGAAATACAACTATCAACAACTTCACAAGCCTTTATGGCCGCATCCATAATACCAGTATGCCCAACCATATCAGGATTAGCATAGTTAATTAGAATAAAATCAAAGGAATCTTTCTCTATTTCAGCCAATACTGTTTCAGTTACTTCATATGCACTCATTTCTGGTTGGAGATCATATGTTGCCACCTTTGGTGAAGGAATCAGTGTTCTTTCCTCCCCTTGATTTGGAACTTCGACTCCACCATTGAAGAAGAAAGTAACATGGGCATATTTTTCTGTTTCGGCTATCCTCAATTGTTTTTTGTTTGCTTTACTCAATACCTCACCCAATGTCATGGTTATATCCTGGGGCTTGAATGCCACAGGGACAGTAAATGTTTCATCGTATTGTGTGAAGCAAGTATAGTGGGTCCTAGGGAATACTGATTGATCCATACCTTCAACGGTATTGTCTAAAAATGCCCGAGTTATTTGTCTTGCTCTGTCTGGTCTGAAATTGAAGAAGATTATGGAGTCATTGTCTTCTATTTTTGCTCCACCTGCTACAATGGTAGGTTTAACAAACTCGTCGTTTTCATCCCTGTTATATCCTTGTTCTAAAGCATCCATGGCGGTTTTAGCTTCTATGCCTTTTCCTTGGGTATAAGCATCATATGCCAGTTGTACCCTTTCCCATCTTTTATCTCTGTCCATGGCATAGTATCTACCTGCAATGGTTGCGATGCTGCCTAGACCAGCTTCATTTAGTTTGCCCTCTAGGGCTTCAATATATTTAGCGGCACTTCTAGGTGGAACGTCTCTTCCGTCTAGAATCCCGTGAATATATAGTTTTTGGATACCTTTTTGCTTAGCTAAATCTATTAATGCAAATAGGTGGTTAATGTGACTGTGTACTCCACCATCTGATAATAAACCCATTAGATGTAAAGCACTGTCATGTTTTAAACAGTTTTCGATGCTTTGGTTTAGCTCAGCATTTCCAAAGAAATCTCCATCTTCAATGGATTTAGTTATACGGGTTAGTTCTTGATATACAACCCTACCTGCACCGATATTTAGGTGACCTACCTCGGAGTTTCCCATTTGTCCTTCTGGTAGCCCAACACTTAAACCACTGGCTGCCAATGTGGTATTTGGGTACTCTTGCAAGAATTTATTATAAAAGGGTGTGTTAGCTGCTTTTATGGCGTTACCCTCTAGGTTATTGCTGTTGGCCCAACCATCCATTATGATTAGTACCACTGGTTTGGGTATGTTCATTATATGTTCCCCCTAAACTAAAACTTAGCGATGTCTAAGAATGATTTCACTGTTAAAGAAGCTCCACCTACTAACGCACCATCAATATGGGGCATTGCCATGTACTCAGAAACGTTTTCTGGTTTTACACTACCACCGTACTGGATACGGATGGCATCGGCCACTTGGGCTCCTGCTAGCTCAGAAATAACTCCTCTGATGTAGCCAATGGTTTCGTTGGCATCTTCTTTGGTGGCGGATTTTCCAGTACCTATTGCCCAGATTGGTTCGTATGCAATAACAACAGATTGGATCTGCTCTGGTGATAATCCTTGTAAACCAGCTAGGGTCTGGGTTTTGCAGATGTTTTCTGTTTCTCCACTTTCCCTTTGTTCTAAGGATTCACCTACACACATAATTGGTTTAATACCCACCTCTAACAATGCTTTAACCTTTTTATTTACAAGCTCATCTGTTTCTCCGAAGTACTGACGTCTTTCAGAGTGACCAATGATGCAGTATTCTACACCCAGTTCCAGTAACATCTCTGGGGATATTTCACCGGTGAATGCACCGCTTTTCTCATAATGAGAGTTTTGGGCTCCTAGCTTGATTTCTTTACCTTCTAAAAGCTTTGAAACTGTTTCTAAGGATGTGAATGTAGGGCATACCACAACTTCCACATTGGCACTTACATCATAGGCACTTTCAAGCTCATTTATGAACTCTCCAGCCTCTTTGAATGTTTTATGCATTTTCCAATTTCCCGCAATAATAGGTTTTCTCTGATTAGACATATTAAAACCTCCTACTTATCTTTTAAACTTTCAACACCTGGAAGTGCTTTACCTTCAAGGTATTCTAAGGATGCTCCACCACCTGTGGATATGTGGCTCATTTTATCAGCTAAGCCTACTTTTTCAACGGCTGCAGCAGAGTCTCCGCCACCTACAATTGAGATAGCATCACTTTGGGCTAAGGCCTTAGCCACTCCTTCGGTACCCTTTGCAAATGCATCCATTTCAAATACACCCATAGGGCCGTTCCATACTACGGTTTTAGCATTTGAAACTTTTTCAGCGAAATCTTGAATGGTTTTAGGCCCGATGTCCAGTGCCATCCATTCAGCTGGGATTTGATCTTGGGGTACAACTTGGGTTGCTGCATCAGCAGCGAATTTATCTGCAACTAATAGGTCTGTGGGTAGCATAAAATCAACATTTTTCTCTTTAGCGGCATCTAAAAGCTTTTTAGCTAGTTCGATTTTGTCTGCTTCGACTAAGGATTTCCCTAGTTCTAGGCCTTGTGCTGCTAAGAATGTATTTGCCATTCCACCACCGATAATTAGTGTATCTACTTTATTAAGAAGGTTTTCGATTACTGCGATTTTGTCACTTACTTTTGCACCACCTATTATGGCTACAAAAGGTCTTTGAGGATTGTTTACTGCATTGCCTAACATTTCGATTTCTTTTTCTAATAGGAATCCTGCCACTGCTGGGATGAATTCTGCTATTCCTGCTGTGGATGAGTGTGCTCTGTGGGCTGCTCCAAATGCATCATTTACAAAGATATCTGCAAGATCTGCCATTTGTTTAGCTAGTTCTTTGCAGTTTTTCTCTTCCCCTGGCATAAATCTTACGTTTTCAAGTAGGATTACTTCTCCATCTTTCATTTGAGCTATTGCTTCTTTTACGTCTTCACCTACAACTGATTCAGTGATTTTAACTTCTGTGTTAAGGTGTTGGGATAATCTTTCTGCAACTTTTTTTAGGCTGTATTTAGGGTTTACTTCACCTTTAGGGCGTCCTAAGTGTGATGCTAAAATTACTTTGCCACCTTGGTCCATTAGGTGTTTAATGGTTGGTAATGCTGCTCTAATTCTGGTGTCGTCGGTTATTTCACCGTCAGCCATTGGTACGTTGAAGTCAACTCTTACAAACAGTTTTTTGCCTTTTGCATCTATGTCACGAACTGTCATTTTGTTCATTTTGGTTTACCTCCTTAGTTATTTGGGATACCGATTGGGGTTAGTTATAAGGGATTTAAGGGCATGCTAACACGGATTTTTAAAAGAGATTTCGCGGATTTCGCAGATGCTTGCTTGTTTTGTGGGTCTTTTTTAATTGCAACGGAAACTCGCTGAATTTAGCTATATCCTGCTACATGCTGGGTCTTCTTTTTTGGGTTACTTATATAGTTCGTTAACTGTGACTTTAGATATGTACAGAATGAATTTTTAACTACTATGAATTACATAAGTATGCCCGTTAACTGTGACCTTCTTATGTGGCAGAATATGTTATAATTATATTAACCACTGAAACTCGCTGAATCTAACTATATCCTGCTACATGCTGGGTCTTTTGTTTATAGGTTACTTATATAGTTCGTTAACTGTGACTTTAGATATGTACAGGTTG
The DNA here is from genome assembly GCA_964474005.1 of uncultured Eubacteriales bacterium. Taxonomy (GTDB): domain Bacteria; phylum Bacillota; class Proteinivoracia; order Proteinivoracales; family Proteinivoracaceae; genus Alkalicella. The sequence continues at coordinate 1,758 of CAYYRM010000037.1, read as the reverse complement.
AATTTTTAACTACTATGAATTACATAAGTACGCCCGTTAAATGTGGCCTTTTTATATGGCAGAATATTAGCGTTAATAAATAGGTTTCCTACTCAGTGGACAATGTCCACCTACTCAGAATCTACGATTCCTCATCAGGAAACTGCAAGTTTCCCTACTCTGTGGTTTATAATGAAAAAAGGATGGGGATATACCCCATCCCCTTATATTACCCTTGTTTAGCCATATATAGGATTAAGTCTACTACACGAACTGAGTAACCCCACTCGTTGTCATACCAAGCAACAATTTTAGCCATGTTGTCACCCATAACCATTGTGGAAAGACCATCAACGATTGAAGAGTATGGAGAACCTTTGAAGTCTGTCGATACTAGTGGCTCATCTGTGTATGCTAATACACCTTTTAATTCATTTTCAGAAGCTGATTTAAGTGCTGAATTGATTTCTTCAGCTGTTGCTGGTTTAGCTAATTCCACAGTCATATCAACAACTGATACTGTAGGAGTTGGAACTCTCATTGCAAAACCATTGAATTTACCTTTTAATTCAGGTAGTACTAAAGAAACAGCTTGAGCAGCTCCAGTGGTTGTAGGGATGATTGACATACTAGCAGCTCTTGCTCTTCTTAAATCTTCGTGAGGAAGGTCTAGTAATCTTTGATCGTTAGTGTAAGAGTGAACTGTAGTCATAAGACCTTTTACAATACCGAATTTATCATTAACAACCTTAGCAAATGGAGCTAAGCAGTTTGTTGTACAAGAAGCGTTAGAAACAATGTGGTGATTAGCTGGATCGTATTTACCTTCGTTAACACCCATTACGATGGTGATATCTTCGTTTTTAGCAGGTGCAGTGATGATAACTTTTTTTGCACCAGCATCGATATGTGCTTGAGTTTTTGCTTTATCTCTGAATATACCAGTAGCTTCTACCACATACTCTACTCCGTAAGAACCCCAAGGAATATCAGCTGGGTTTCTATGTGCAGTTACCTCAATTTTCTTACCATCTACGATGATGTAGTTTCCTTCAGATTTAATATCTGCTTGGAAAGTACCATAGTTAGTGTCATATTTTAATAAGTGTGCAAGGGTCTTTGCATCAGTTAAATCGTTAATAGCCACAATCTCAATATCAGGGTTACCATAGGCAATTCTCAATACCCTACGGCCAATACTTCCAAAACCGTTAATACCAACTTTTACAGTCACAATAAACTCCTCCTTTGATTATCTTACTTTATATATCCAAAGCCACAAGGGCTGGATTAACATATGTTGATTAGTTCTAAGGCTGCGCCTTCATCGGTTATAAGTATATCTTGGTTGTGATTTACTGCCACAGCTTTTATTGCCTGAGCCTTGTTTTTACCACCTGCAATTGCCATAATAAGGGGTATATGCTCAAGCTCTGAGAATTTTAGTCCTATACTATTGGTTTGATGTACTATTTTTCCATCTTTATCAAAGTAATATCCAAAAGCTTCAGCCACAGCCCCTGAAAGACCTAGGTGCTCCACATGTTCTTCAATGGCACCCCTTCGCCTTGCCATGGTCAGGGCATCCCCTATCCCATGAATAAGGATATTTACTTTCCTTAGGGCTTCTATTACTTCTTTTATCTTTGGATCTTTTATGATTAAAGTTTCTTTAAAACCATTACTTTTGACCTCTCTTATTATATCTACATTAGGAAGGACATCCTCCCAATAACTACTATCTCCAAATACTGTTGCACTTTTAGTAAGCGCACCTAT
>CAYYRM010000036.1:0-16406 GCA_964474005.1 uncultured Eubacteriales bacterium | reverse complement strand
TAAAATATTTGTAATTAATTTAAGTATTTCCCTGTTATATCGAAACTATTTAACAAAGATAAACTTTGAAACAGGTAAACAATTAGGTGTTTTAAAAAATTAGTTAAAAAAAGTCTTAAAAAAAGGATTAGACAACTTATTGAAGAATAAATCAATAAGAAAACGTTTAAGGGCTTTAAGTATTTTTAATAGGGGGAGTAGGTATTTTGAAAAGGAGTTATATTGGTTTAAATATAATATCTTCCATCTTTTTATCTGGATTATTTTTGTTTTCAGTTTTGGATTTTTACTCAACAAATAAAGAAATATCGTCATTAAAAGAATTAGTTGAAAAGGCAACCATTGAAAACGTTGAACTAGAAAGTTTTATTGAAGAACAGCTAGATTTCTTAAATTCAAAATATGATAAAAAATCTGCTTTGCAAGATAAAGAAGAAAGACTTAAGTCTTCTTTTTATGAATTGCAAAAGGAGTTAGAAATTTTAAATAATCAGAACAAGAAATTGAAGGGTAGATAAAGGTCAGGGGGAGAATTCATGAAAAAAGCATCATTTAAGCTAGTTGTGTCTGTAATTATACTTATAGCATCCTTTGGCTTGTTTTATAACGCACATTTACTAAAGGACGAAATAAATGGTTTATCAGAGGATTTAAGTAGCATTATTGATATAAACAAATACTTAAATGAAGTAACAAAAGAAATAAGTAATGAAAAAGATAAATTTATCGAAGAGATTGAAGTATTAAACGAAAGTATTAATGAACTAGATAATAAATTAACTGAAATAGCAGAGGCAATAAGGGAAGTACGGGATGAGAATACTAGATTAGAGGTAGAAGCTAGGGAAAAATCCCAATCCCGTAACAATTCTGGTGCTGAAACTGTAACTGCCTTAAGTCCAGCCAGGCCCCATGTAAGGCAAGGAGAAACCAATCCTGATGAAAAGGTAGCTTTTTTAACCTTTGATGACGGACCATCACATGTTACAGTTGCAGTACTGGATGTACTAAGAAAGTATAATGTACCAGCCACTTTTTTTGTTAATGGTAGGACTGATAGCCACTCCATATCAACATACAAGCGCATAGTTAACGAGGGTCATGCAATTGGAAATCATACTTATACCCATCAATGGAGTGAGATTTATAGCTCAGTGGACAATTTTATGAAAGATTTTTTAAGATTAGAAGAGCTTCTCTATAAGCACACAGGGGTAAGACCTCAAATTTTGAGATTCCCCAGTAGTTCAAATTACACTTTTGCGTATAGATATGGTGGAAAAGATATAATGGATGATATAATCGCTGAATTAACAACAAGGGGATATGAGTATTTTGATTGGAATGTAAATTCAGGAGATACCAATGCACTTTATGTACCCAAAGAAAAAATAGTTAGTAATGTACTTACCAGGGTAGAAGGTATAAATAATGTCAATATTTTATTCCATGACTTGGGAACTAAAATCACTACAGCTGAGGCTTTGTCAGAAATCATTGAAGGTTTAATTGACATGGGTTACAGGTTTGAACCCATAACAACAAAATCCTTCGCACCAAGATTTAGGTAGAGGAATAATAACAAACCAGGCGCTTTTAGGCCTTAATCTAAATTAGATCAACTAGAAAGATTAGTATAAATAATTAGGAGGGTTTAAACATGTTTACAATTGGATATATAGGCAATGGTAAAAGTACAAACAGATATCATTTACCCTTTGTGTTGCAAAGGAAGAATATAAAGGTTAAGACAATATATCAGAGAAATCCACAAAATGAAATCTGGGATAGAATTACTGGGGTAAATTATACATCAGACCTAAATGAAATTCTAAATGATACTGATATTCAAATGATTGTGGTGTGTACAAGGCATGATAGCCATTATGAATATGCAAAAATGGTATTAGAACATAATAAGCATTGTTTAGTTGAGAAACCATTTATGGAGACTTCAAAACAGGCAAGGGAGATATTTAAGTTAGCTAAGGACAGGGGGCTTGTGGTACAAGCATATCAAAACAGGCGTTTCGACAGTGATTTTCTAACAGTACAGAAGGTTATTGAGGAAGGGAAACTTGGGGACTTATTAGAGATGGAAATGCATTATGATTATTACCGTCCAGAGGTGCCAGAGACAGTATCTAGCTTTAATCCCATATGGTCATATTTATATGGTCATGGGTGCCACACCATAGACCAAGTTATCAGTTACTTTGGTAAGCCAGATAATATCCACTATGATGTAAGACAGTTACTGGGCCCTGGTAGAATGAATGATTATTTTGATCTGGATTTGTATTATGGAAAAGTAAAAGTATCAGTAAAGTCCAGTTACTTTAGGGTAAAGGAAAGACCAAGTTTTGTGGTCTATGGAAAGAAAGGATGTTTTGTTAAGGAAACCAAGGACCGTCAAGAGGAACATCTTAAGCTGTTTTATATGCCCAATAACAAAGACTTTGGCATTGATACCTTAGCCCATTATGGTACTTTGACTTATATTGATGATGAGGGTAATATCCATGAAGAAAAAGTCAAGTCTGTTAATGGTGATTATGGAAGGGTATATGATGATCTATATAACGCAATTGTTTTGGGAAAAGAGAAGAAGATAACCGATGAACAGACAATTTTACAAATGGAAATATTAGAAACGGGTGTAAGTACACTGGAGTAAAAAACGAGTATGGGACAATCCCATACTTGTTTTTATTTGACAAGGACATAAGAAACAAGAAGAAAAGCATTTTTTTAATTGTTGCAAATTAGTAATCAGTTCAACAACATTAGTAAAACCACCGCCAAAAACAGTTGCAGTTGCAACCAATTCGTTGTATACTTTTAGATGATTACATCAAAATTTACGTGGGAGGGGAAAAATTGAGTAATAGACATAGATCCGTTGGAAAATACATTTCAATACTATATAGACAGGGGCAAAGCTATATCTCTAACGAAATGAAAGAGTACGGTATTGGTAGTGGGCAATATGCATTTTTGTTAGTTTTGTATGATGAAGATGGTATAAGTCAAGATGAGATATCCAATAGACTTTTAATTGACAAAGGCACCACGGCACGGGCTTTAGATAAGCTAGAAAAAGAAGGATTTGTAAGCCGTGTAACCAACCCCATTGATCGAAGGTCAAATAATATTTTTTTAACAGATAAGGCTAAGGATTTAGAGAAAATATTGTGTTCTACCCTTTCAAACTGGACAAAGCTTTTATTAAAGGATTTGAATGAGGATGAGCAAAAGTTGTTATTTGAAACTTTGGAGAAGATGGTTTATAGTGTTGCAAAAAAAATCTAATAGAAATGGGTGTTGGAAAAGTGGAAAGAAGCACTATATTGGGAAATCAAAAAATATCTAAATTACTTTGGAATTTATCTTTACCAGCTACAATAGCTATGTTTGTAAATGCCCTATACAACATTGTTGATACAATTTTTATTGGTAGAGGAATTGGATACCTAGGAATAGGTGGACTTACAATAGCATTTCCTGTTCAGATGGTTATAATGGCAATAGCTCAAATGATAGGAATAGGAGCAGCATCAGTGGTATCAAGGAGTTGGGGAGCTAAAGACCATGAAAGGGCATACAAGGTAACAGGTAATGCTTTTTTATCAGTTGCCTTTCTTGGTTTTATGACATGTTCATTGGGACTAATATTCATTGACCCACTTTTAAAACTATTTGGGGCCACAGAAGTTTTGTTCCCCTATGCAAAGGAATATCTTCAGGTAATACTGATTGGAAGTTTATATTTTCCTTTTGTTGTTACTTGCAATAATTTAATAAGGGCAGAAGGAAATGCTAAAGTAGCTATGATTTCCATGGTAGTTGGAGCAATATTAAATATTATATTAGACTATATTTTTATTTTCCCATTGGGTTGGGGAATACGCGGAGCAGCTTTGGCCACAATTATCTCACAATTTGTCTCCTTGATTTATGTACTTTCATACATCTATGGGGGAAAAAGCAGATTGCCAGTTAAGCTTAAGCACATAAGTCCTGATTTCCAAATAATCTATGAGATAGTAACAGTGGGCTTCCCTTCATTTGCAAGACAAGTGGCAGGAAGCATTATTGCCATAATAATAAATAATTCTTTGGGTTTTTATGGAGGAGATTTGGCTATATCAGTGTACGGTGTTGTTAATAGAGTAATAATGTTCTTATTTATGCCACTGTTTGGAATTGTTCAGGGCATGCAACCCATCGTTGGATTTAATTATGGTGCTAACAAAATTGATAGGGTAAAAGAGACTCTGAGATTATCAATTATCGCCACAACTGTTTTAGCCACAATAAGTACTTTGTTTGGACAACTGTTCCCAGAATTTATTGTAGGCTTGTTTGAAGATGACCCTGAACTTCTAGTTAATGGAGCATTTGCACTGAGGATAGTCATATCCATGGTTCCAATCATTGGACTTCAAATAATTGGAGCAGCATTTTTTCAATCATTGGGTAAGGCAATGCCATCTTTGTTACTAACCCTTTCTAGGCAGGTACTGTTTTTTATTCCCCTTGTTCTTATTTTGCCTAGATTTTATGGATTAGGGACCACAGGGATATGGTTGTCATTTCCCATAGCAGATGTGTTATCAACGGTAATTACTGTTTTATTGTTAAAAAGTGAAATGAATAAGATAAATGCCCATATAACATCAGAAGAACTTAAAATGGCAAGTTAAAAGTAACCACACTACGTGGGGTTACTTTTAACAATTAAGCTTTCATATATTTTTTTACAAAATAACTCCTAATTTAGCTGAATATCGTTTATAATAAACATGATAGATGAAATTCCAAGTCATAGTTAGTCTATTAAAAATATTTTGGAGGGTTGTTACATATGTTAGTTTCTGCTAGTAAAATGCTAAAAGATGCAAAAAAAGGTCAATATGCCGTTGGGCAATTCAACATCAACAATTTGGAGTGGACAAAGGCGATTTTATTAACTGCACAAGAGAATAATTCCCCAGTTATCTTAGGAGTTTCAGAAGGTGCTGGTAAGTACATGGGTGGTTACAAAACTGTTGTGGGTATGGTTAATGGTATGCTTGAGGAACTTAAAATAACAGTTCCAGTTGCTTTGCATTTAGACCATGGTAGCTATGAAGGAGCCCTTAAAGTAATTGAGGCAGGGTTTTCATCGGTTATGTTTGATGGTTCCCATTATTCAATTGAAGAAAATATTGCAAAAACAGAAGAAATTATCAAAATAGCAAACTCTAAAGGTATCTCTGTGGAAGCAGAAGTTGGTTCCATTGGTGGAGAGGAAGATGGTGTAGTTGGAGCAGGTGAGATCGCTGATCCAGCTGAATGTAAAGCAATAGCTGACTTAGGTGTTGATATGTTAGCAGCAGGTATTGGAAACATTCACGGTCAATACCCAGAAAATTGGCAAGGTCTGAACTTTGAAGCTTTGGAGGCTATTAAAAATGCCACTGGTGACATGCCTTTAGTTTTACACGGTGGTACAGGAATCCCTGAAGATATGATAAAAAAGGCTATATCACTGGGGGTAGCTAAAATCAATGTAAACACAGAGGCACAATTAACCTTTGCAGCTGCCACAAGGAAATATTTTGAAGCTGGAAAGGACTTAGAGGGAAAAGGTTTTGATCCAAGGAAAATCCTTGCCCCTGGCTTTGAAGCCATTAAAGCCACTGTTAAAGAAAAAATGGAGCTCTTTGGCTCTGTAAATAAAGCATAGTAAATAATAAGAGAGCCGTAGGCTCTCTTATTTATTTACTATGCAATTCTATTATCTTGACAATTACTTCCACAGCTTTTTCCATAGATTCTACTGGTATAAATTCAAACTTACCATGGAAATTATGGCCACCGGTAAAGATGTTTGGACAAGGAAGCCCCATATATGAAAGTCTAGCCCCGTCTGTTCCTCCCCTTACAGGTGTTATGGTAGGCTTTACACCTACTTCCTCCATGGCTAGTTTAGCCAATTCTACGATTTCAAATACAGGTTCAATTTTTTCCTTCATGTTATAATAGGAATCTTTCATATAAAGTTCCACAGTTTTTTCACCATATTTAAAGTTTAAGAATGATACTATCTGCTCCATTGTGGATTTTTTCTTTAGAAACAATTCCTTTGAATGATCCCTAATGATATATTGTAATTTAGTTTGCTCAACATCGCCATTTATATTGGTAAGGTGAGTAAAACCTTCATAATTTTCGGTGAACTGTGGCTTTTCCCCCACTGGCAACATGGAATTTAACTCCATTGCGATTAACATGGAATTTATCATTTTATTTTTAGAAGAACCAGGATGAACATTCCTTCCGTTAATAACTACTTTAACACCAGCGGCATTGAAATTTTCATATTCTAGTTCACCTAGTGGACCGCCATCCACAGTGTAGGCGAAATCCGCATTAAATTTTTCCACATTGAATAAATCAGCTCCCCTTCCAATCTCTTCATCGGGGGTAAAAGCTACTTTGATTGTTCCATGCTCAATTTGGGGATTGTTTATTAAATACTCCATGGCTGTAACTATTTCAGCTATACCAGCTTTATTATCTGCTCCTAAGAGGGTAGTTCCATCTGTGGTAATTAAAGTTTTTCCCACATAACCCTTTAAGTCTGGGAAGTCAGAAGGTGAAAGAATTATGTTTTTTTCAGGGTTTAGAACGATATCTCCACCATCATAATTATCAACAAACATTGGTTTTACATCTTTTCCTGACATGTCTGGGCTCGTATCCATATGGGCCACAAAGCCTATTGTTTTGATTTCCCTATCTGTATTTGCAGGTAAAGTTGCCATTACATAACCGTTTTCATCCATATGTGCATCTTGCAATCCAATTGCTTTAAGTTCTTTTACTAACTCTAGGCCTAAGCTTTTTTGCTTTTCAGTACTGGGGCAGTTCTGTGATTCAGGGTCAGATTGGGTATCAAACTTTACATACTTTATAAATCTTTCAACTAGCTTTTCCATTCAATACTACACCTCCATGGATTAATCTTCTAAATAATACTCCATTAACTGTATTATAATTCCAATTTAAATAAATTACCACAAGATTATTTGTATAAAACTTATAGTGCCAATTACCCATTGTTAATATGTTCCAATGAATTCATACTTATATAGTAATGATTAACTAAATATTTGGAGGTAATTTATGAAAAAACATGTTAAAGTTCTAGCATTTGTACTGATGGCCCTATTAGTTTTTGTGGCTGGCTGTGGTAACAATGTTGTAGAATCAGGAAAAAAGGTTTTAGATAGCGGTAGCATAAATAATGGTATATATACCAATGATTTTTTTGGAATATCCATTAGCATCCCCACAAACTGGCATGTTGCTTCTGAAGAGGAACTTATCCAAATGATTGAAGAAGGCAATGAGATGGTAGCAGGGGATGATGAAGATTTACAAAAGCTTATACAAGAAAGTAATTTAAGAACAGTATTTTTATTATCAACCACCAGCAATGACCCATTAAGCAATGCAAGCTTTATGGTCATGGCTGAGAAACTATCATTTTTACAGGGTGTAAGAACAGGGAAAGATTATTTGGAAATCTTACAGCAGAATTTAGAAGAGCTGGTGGCTCAGATACCCTACGAGTTTCCAAAGGAAATTTACACTGAAAAAATTGGCAACCAGACATTCCATGTTCTAGAAACAACCGTGGATCTTGTGGTTGCAGAATTTAAGCAGACATACTATACAGCGGTACTAAACGGCTATGCTTTGGCATTTATATCAACCACAATGGATGAATCCGAAGAGGATTTACTAGAAGGCATGATTAGCCAAATAAGCTTTAAATAATTGAAAGGGAGAGTAAAATCTCCCTTTTTTTATATAGATTCCGAAAAATTATAGAAATTTAACACATACAGGAGTAGGTAGTTCCACTATGTTACCCACCCTACTTAGTTTTCCACTATCCCTATCTATTTTAAAAGGGACAAGATTATTTGAGCTTTGATTAGCGGCGATGATAAAACTACCCGAGGGGTCAATGCCAAAATCCCTAGGATTTTGACCTTCAGTGGATGTGTGTGTTAAAAAGGTAAGTAAGCCTGTTCCTTGATCAATTTTATATGTAGCTATACTGTCATGTCCTCGATTGGCTGCATACAAAAATTGACCATCGGGGGTTATATGGATGGCACTACCTAAATTGTCTTTGGTGAAATCCTTGGGCAGTGTGGATATATAGCCTAGTTCCTTAAATAAACCCTTTTCCCAGTGGTATTCTAACATCAAAATTTCACCACTAAGCTCAGTATTAATATATGCAAACCTCTGGTTAGGATGAAAAACCATATGTCTTGGCCCTGAGCCAGGCTTTAACACTATTTCACTATGTTTTTCTAAACTACCATTATTAAAACTGTAAATTACGGTTTTATCAATACCTAGGTCTACCACACACAGATATTTTTCATCAGGGGTAAGCCCAGCATAGTGTACATGGGGTTTTTCTTGCCTAACCTTGTTCGGCCCAGACCCTTCATGATATATAAATATGGGTTCTTTTAGAAAACCTTTTTCGGAAACTTCCATTACTTGGGCATTACACATATGAAAATTTGATGAAAAGACATATTTTCCATTACCATCTGTGATCACGTGGCAAGGGGGATTACCTTTTTGGGTCTGATGATTAATTAAGCTTAGTTTACCACTATGATGGTCTATTTTAAGTGAAGCGACTCCGCCAGTATCACCTACTTTCACAACAGAGTACATGATACCTTCCCTGGAATCAATTGTTAAATAAGTGGGATTTTCAAGCTCACCCGCAAGGCTAACATCTTTTATCTCTCCCGTTACTGGATTTAAAGCCAATTTATATATACCTTTGCTGTCACCATTTGTGTATGTGCCAATATAAGCGGTAATCTGATCCATAACGCACCTCCATAAATTATCTATTTCTTACAATTATATCATATAAAAAATTTAAAACGACAATATAGAATCCAAAAAGGTCATGGGTATTTTCCATGACCTTTTAATAATTATTTTTTGTTCCAAGTATCCTTTAAAGCCACGATTCTGTTAAACACCAGTTTCTCAGCCCTTGAGTTTTTATAATCCACACAGAAATATCCATGTCGGATAAATTGAAATTTACTCTCTGGGGTAGAGTCCTTAAGAAATGGTTCTATAATACAGTCATTAAGGATTATGTGTGATTCAGGGTTGATTTTTTCATCCCAACCTTTTGTTTCATCCTTAAGTAGGTCGTCATCCAATAGCAATCTGTCATAGAGGTGAACATCTGCCTTTATTCCATGGGATGCGCTTACCCAATGAATTGTTCCTTTGACTTTCCTACCGGTAAAACCACTACCACTTTTGGTTTCAGGGTCATAAGTGCATCTTAGCTCAACGATTTTCCCTTCACTATCCTTTATAACCTCATTGCACTTTATAAAATATGCACCTTTTAAGCGAACTTCCACATCTGGAGCTAGCCTGTTAAAGCCTTTAACTGGTTCCTCCATAAAATCATCTTGCTCAATAAATATTTCCCTAGTAAAGGGAACAATTCTGCTTCCTAGATTAGGGTCTTGGTTGTTATTTTCTATTTCTAAATCTTCACTTTGGTTTTCTGGATAATTGGTAATTACCACCTTAAGAGGGTTCAAAACAGCCATAACAGTTGGAACCTTTGGCTTTAAGTCTTCCCTTAAACAATGCTCTAACATAGATATATCCACAGTGGATTGACTCTTTGAAAGCCCAACTTCCCCTAAAAAAGCGTGAATACTCTCTGGAGTAAAACCCCTTCTTTTTAGGCCTTTGACAGTTGGCAAGCGGGGGTCATCCCAGCCATCCACAAAATTCCCATAAACCAGCTCTTTTAGATATCTTTTACTTGTGACAACACCTGTAAGATTAAATCTTCCGAACTCCCTTTGTTTAGGCGGTTTAGGTATTTCCAATTCATTAAGTACCCATTCGTAAAGGGGTCTATGATCCTTAAACTCTATGGAACATAAAGAATGAGTTATTCCCTCTATGGCATCCTGCAGGGGATGAGCATAGTCATACATGGGATAAATACACCACTTGTCACCAGTGCGATAATGACTGGCGTGGATGATTCTGTATAATGCAGGATCCCTTAGGTTAATATTTGGAGAGGACATATCGATTTTTGCCCTTAAAACCTTAGCACCATTGGGGAACTCACCATTTTTCATCTTTTGGAACAACTGCAGGTTTTCTTCAACACTTCTATTTCTATAAGGACTGTCTTTACCTGGTTCAGTTAATGTGCCCCTAAATTCACGCATTTGTTCTGGGGTCAAATCACAAACATATGCCTTTCCCTTTTTAATAAGTTCCACTGCATACTCATAAATTTTGTCAGAGTAATCAGATCCATAGAGTACACGGTCAGGGGTAAAGCCCATCCAGTTCATATCATCAATAATTGCTTGAGCATATTCTTTCTTTTCTTTTAGTGGATTGGTATCATCAAACCTTAGGTTGAAGGTACCATTGTATCTCTTAGCCACAGTATAGCTTATGTTGATGGCATATGCACTTCCAAGATGGAGATAACCATTAGGCTCTGGAGGAAATCTTGTACAAATATCTCTGTCATAAACACCTGACTCAATATCCTTTTCAATCTCACGATGTAAAAAATTATAGCTAGCTTCAAAATCACTCATCTAAATAAAACCTCCTTAGTATAATAAAGTATAATAAAAAACTCCCGTCCAAGGCCTTAAGGGCCTTGGGGACGAGAGTTAATGTTTCGTGGTGCCACCCCAATTTTTTGATATGTTACCATATCAAACTCAGTAAGTATAAAAATACTATAGCCCTATAACAGAGGCAACCTGTCACACTATCAAAATAATTATCCAGTGTAGATAGCTCAGAGCCTTGGTTCAGTTAATATTCTTTGTCCTTTTTCAGCATGACAGGACTCTCTGTGAAAGAATTGCTTAACCTACTCTTCTCATCATCACTAACGTATATGATACTGTACTATATATTATAATACACATATTTTTAATATATACTATCAAAATGGGATTTTATTGTCAATATGTCAATTTAACTAAAAATCTTTTCAGAGTTTATAGGTAGATGGATTTTAGCCTCACAGTATTGGTTAGAACACACATCACTATCCACCTCTTCAAACCTAAAGCCACCTTCTTTCATAAAATCATAGCCCAAGAGTGGAATCCATCTTTGATAAATATAATTATAAAGCTCCTTCATTCTGGCAAGGGACAATTCTTCTGGTGCATGGTTACCTATATAGTGAAAAACAGCATACTTGCTACTCGGTATAATATCATAGTCCATTTTTTCGGGTACGTACGAAAAGTCCACAACTTCTATGGAGGGAAGATAATAATTATATGGAGCATCGTTACTAACTAACTTAGTAAGGCCTATATAAACATTGGGATTGATGGGATTTTTTATTTTGCCCCTGTGATTTTCGAAAAAGTCAACACCCCTAGATCCTGCTATATTTTTTTCTAGGTTTTCTTGGATATAAATCTGATGTTTAATCCCCATAACCTTTATTTCTGGACGAACGATAAACTTAGGACTGAAAATTATTCCCCTTTCTATGTCTAGGCATTGGTCTAGATTAATTTTTTCTATTATATTTAAAGGTATTTGCTTCTTTCGGTAGCTAGCAGGGGTTACTCCAAATTGATTTTTGAATGAGCGTATAAAGGTCTGTTCATAATCAAATCCATACTTTAAAGCAACGTCTATTATCTTAAGATTGCTTCCTAATAAATCATTTAGGCTGTTTGTAAGCTTGCGAGACCGTACATAATCCATAATTGTTATGTCAGTTAAATTCTTAAAAACCCTTAAAAGGTGGAATTTGGAAAGACATGCAACCTCAGATAATAACTCTAAAGATATGTTATTTTCAATATTTTCCTCAATAAAATTAAGCATGGTACTTATATTAGAATACAAGCTTTGGTTTTTCATTAAACTCTCCCCCAAAAGCGCAATAATTGTTAATTTTTATACTTACAAGTATTATATAATAATTATATAATTGGGGGAATACCTAAAAAGGGTAATGGGTGTAATACGTTTTAAAGGAGGGGATAACCTATGATTAACATTAAAATCATGGCATTGGGTTCACTGATGGTTTTTTTACCTGCCATTCGTAGGGGTTCAGGGATGCAGTTAAATGGTTATCTCGCATTTATTATTTTGTTTATGGCAATTGCTTCAGCGGGGGTTAGCATGCTGAACAAGAAGTTATCAGATAAATAACTAGGATTCATTTCGCTAAAAGGTTACGGGAGGTATGTGTATGTTTTCAAATATAAAGATATTCATAACATATGTGATAATGCTAATTAATTGGATAATCCAATTCAATTAAATCTGAAGGGTGGTGTATTTAATACACCACTTTTTTGTTACCTAACTATTATAATTTATTTAGTTAATGAGAAACATAAAAATACAAGTTCCCACTGGGGATTTTTAAACTAATTTAACTATAAAAGGGTGATTTTGTGGCTAAAGCATTTAAGAAGGTTGGTACCCATGATGGAAGATTTCATGCAGATGAGGTAATGGCAACAGCCATTTTAAAGCAAATATATGAAATTGAACTGGTTAGAACAAGGAATCAAGATACCTTAGACAAATTGGATATTGTTTACGATGTGGGAAGGGGAAAATTTGATCACCATGATTTAGAAAAAATATATAGGGAAGATGGTATACCCTATGCTGCATCGGGTCTTATATGGAAGGAATTTGGACATGAAGTTATCAAATCCTTGGCCCCTAAGTTGGAGGGATTAGAAGTTGATGATTTATTTAAGTATGTGGATAGAATTTTAATAAAAGGCATAGATGCTTTAGATAATGGGATGAGACCTAATTCTAATATTAGGGTGATGAGCATAGCGGCCCTTATCTCTGATTTTAACCCTCCATGGAATAATAAAGGGCAAGTTGATAAGGCATTTGAACAAGCTGTGGAACTTGCATCAAAGGTATTGTATAATACAATAATACAGAGAAAATCAGTTATTGAAGCAAAGGAGATTGTGCATGCAGCTTTTGAAAAGCGTAATTATACTAAGATATTAGTATTAGATGAACCATGTCCATATGCGGAATCATTAAAGGAAATTGATAAAAATAAAGAAGTGCTACTGGTAATATATCCTCGAGATAATGAGTATGCCCTGCAAACGGTGAGGGGACAAGGTGGAAAAGATATTATTAGCCTTCCCAAGGAGTGGGCTGGTAGGGAAGGACTACAATTAGTTGAAGTTACAGGGGTCGAAGATGCGGTTTTTTGCCACTCAGGGTTATTTATTGCTATAGCAAAATCAAAAGAGGGGGCATTGAAGCTGGCTGAACTGGCTCTAAATAGTGTTGTAAGAATAACAAGTAAAACATTATTTAGATACAGTCCAAAATTCAAAAGAAAATTAAGTAAGAGGGGATTTTATGAGGATTAATAAATACATAAGTGAAACAGGCATATGTTCCCGCAGGGAGGTAGACAAGCTTATTGAAGCTAAAAGGGTGACAATAAATGGTGTGGTGTGTGGACTTGGGGCCATTGTTAAGCCCGAGGATACTGTTAAATTAGATGGTAAGCCAATTGGTGAGAAGAAAGCACACATATATATCGCAGTACATAAACCAGTGGGAATCACATCAACCACTGAACGTCATGTAAGAGGAAATATTGTAGATTTTGTAAACCATAAAGAGCGTATATTCCCAATTGGAAGGTTAGATAAGGATTCAGAAGGACTTATTCTAATGACAAACAATGGAGACATAGTAAATAAAATTTTACGATCAGAAAATAATCATGAGAAAGAATATATTGTAACAGTAGATAAGCCTATTTCAAAGTCTTTCCTTCAAAAGATGTCAGCTGGTGTTCACATACTGGATACCAAAACTAAGCCCTGTATAATTAATCAAATAAATCCTAAGACATTTAGGATTATTTTAACTCAAGGGTTAAATAGACAAATTAGAAGAATGTGTGAGGCCTTTGGTTATGAGGTGGTTAAGTTAAAGAGGATTAGAATAATGAATATAGAATTGGGAGAATTAAAAAAGGGTCAATGGAGAAACTTAACCCCCAAGGAATTAATGGAACTAAAAACAAACCTATAATAACTTAATTTTTTTAAGTGTATAAAATTTAAGTTTACTTTGAAAAGGGATGTTTCTGTGTATAGATACATCCTTTTTCCTATGATAAATTCTATGATATAATGTTCAATGGTAGCATAAATAAAAGCTAATTCCCTTTGCTTACGGAAATTAGCTTAAAACCTACTTTATTGCTATTGAAAATTGGCAGTAGAATGATTCATTTTTATTTAAGACTTGAATTCCTTCCTTTTGGCTTATGTCCTTTTTACTGGTTATGGTATCTGCCACTCCATACCATGGTTCTATACAAATAAAGGGTGCACCTTCAGGTTTGCTCCAAATACCAAGGTAGGGAAAACCTTTAAAATCAACTGTGACACTTTTTTCAGATGTTTTGCTTTTGTATGATACACTTTGTGATTTTAAATCTTTAAAGATCAAAGCATCATTTTTAAAAAGCTCTTTAGTTAATTTTATTTCCTGCTCTTCATTTAGCAGTAAAGATTCCTCTAAGGATAATAACCCATTATTAAGGAGCAATGTGGTTTTGGTCTCCCTTTTTTCAAATTCAATAATATAGTTCTCATAATTATCACCTGCTGTCAAAGGCCAATTAAAAGCTGGATGGGCTCCAATACTAAAATACATAGTTTTATCATCAGCATTGTGGACACTGTAAGAAACATCAATACAATTGTTCCTCAATGTATAACTAATTTTAAGACCAAATTGAAATGGAAAATTCTTGTATGCTTCTTCACTTCCTTTAAGCTCAAATATAGCTTTAGTCTGTGTTGACTCAAGTAAAATAAAATCCATATCCCTGGCAAAACCATGCTGGTTTAGTGAGTATACATTACCATCATATATGTATTGATTGTCTAAAAGTTTTCCAACTATGGGGAATAGTACTGGTGCATGTCTATTCCAAAATTTTGGATCACCCTGCCATAAGTATTCACAGTTATCAGTTTTGGTCATTATACTGGTTAGTTCTGCACCTCGGCTTTTTACCTTTACGGACATAATTTCATTTTCTAATATAATCATAGCTACGCCTCCATTGCCATTTATGTAATTTTATGTTATCACAAGTTATTGTTTATTTAAAGTCAAGTGTGTGAAGATATATATATAAGGGGTGTTCATATGAAGTTTAAAAAGATAGTGTCTGTGGATTACACTGGTTTAATTGATGAAGTAAAGGAGAAAATTTTGAAACTGGGTGAAGATGTTGTTTTTTATGATGATTATCCTAGGGAAGAAGAAATAATAAAGAGAATAGGAAATGCAGATTGTTTGTTAGTCTCTTGGAATACTCCCATTAGAGAGGAAGTACTTAAGCAGTGTCCCAGCTTAAAATATATTGGTATGTGCTATAGCTTAATAGATGAAAATAGCGCCAATGTTGATGTAAGGTTTGCCAAAACAAAAGGCATAACCGTATTAGGAGTAAGGGATTATGGTGATGAAGGAGTAGTGGAATTCATAATAAGTGAGCTTGTGAGACTGCTTCATGGTATTGGAAAATACCAGTGGAAAGAACATGAATTGGAGTTGACAAACCAGAAAATCGGCATAATAGGTCTTGGAGGATTAGGGCAAATGCTAGCCCATACTGCCTTAGGGTTTGGCATGGATGTATACTACTACAATCGGAGTAGGAAATATGACATTGAAGAAAAGGGTGTAAAATACTTACATATAGAAGATTTATTGGAAAGGGTAGATATTTTATCTACACATTTACCAAGAAACACTGTAGTATTAAAAAGTGAAGAATTTCAGTTATTTGGCAATAATAAAATAATAGTTAATACCTCCTTAGAACCAACCTTTGAAATCAAAGCTTTTCATAAATGGATAGAAGAAAAAGGTAATTATGCTATATTCGATAGGGTTGCCATGGGTAAGTATTATGATGATTTAAAGGGAATTGAAAGGGTAATCTATACCCATAAGACCACAGGATGGACCTATCAAGCAAAGGTTAGATTATCTCAAAAGGTTTTAAAAAACCTAGAGGAGTTTACAAAAGACTATTTTAGAAAGGAAACAACTGTTGACGGTGTAAATCAGCCACTCGCCGGTTTCGATGTTGTCAATCGCAAAGCTGGCGTGCCCGTCGGTGACAGCGACGATGTCCACATCTTCCTGCAGCGCGGCAGTGGCGATCATCTCCGGAGTTTGGCGTAGACCGGTATAAATGACCTCCATGCCGGCATCCCGCAGGGCGCGCG
>CAYYRM010000035.1:10864-16823 GCA_964474005.1 uncultured Eubacteriales bacterium | reverse complement strand
AGTGTGAAAGGTCTTGAACTTTGACCCAGCAGTAAGCCCAGATAGTTAAATTCAGTGAGTTTCAGATGCTAATTTATATTAATTATCTTTGTTCATTTTATATATAAAAAGCAGTGGACCTGATATCATTCAAAAAAACTGGTTTGCCTCAGTGTGACCTAGCATCGACATCTTCCCTTAACCGTGTTAAAGGTTTTTCATATCATCTACCGCTCAATAACACCAACTTATAAACATAGTTAAATATGGAAAAGCTAAAATTATGGTAAAGATGGCTAATTGGAGGGTGGTGGAAATATGAAGAAGCCTATAAAAATCAAGGAATTAAACTCACAAAAAAAATTAGACCAATTGGAAAAAATAACAAAGGCTAAGTTACAGGAGCTTGAGTTTAGTGTTGATATACAAAAAACCATAGAGATGGTAACCACCCTGTTTAATAAATGTGATGACCTTCAGCAACGGGATTTTAAACTACATTTAGATGAAAACATTGATATGGCCTTATTTTATATGAGCGGAATGACCAATGAAACTGGAATAATGGATACCATTTTACGTCCCATAGCATTAAAGGGAAAGACAGAATTGACAGAGGACCAACAAACGAAAAGTGTGGAATACTTACTTGAAAATCATTTGCTAATAAATCATACAATGAAGAAAATAGATAAATTCTCCGATGCAATAGAAACCATTTTGCAAGGAAAAGCATTGTTATTGGTTGATGGTTATGCCTTTGGATATGAAGTAGAAGTAAAAGAGGTTCCTGCCAGAGCCGTAACAGAACCAGACACAGAAACCTTAGTCAGGGGGCCTAGGGAAGGATTTGTTGAGAACATAAAAATCAACTTAGGTTTAGTTCGCAAAAGAGTTAAAACTCCTGATTTTAAAGTTGAGATGATGAAAGTAGGACACATTAGCCAAACTGACATTGCCATAGGGTATATCGAAAACATTGTTGACCCTGCTGTGGTTGAGGAAGTAAAAACTAGAATTAACAATATCGACATAGATGCCATATATGATTCTGGTGATCTAGAGCAATTAATTGAAGACAATGCATTTTCACCATTTCCCCAAATAGGTACCACAGAGAGACCAGATAAGACAGCTTCTGTACTAGCTGGAGGAAGGGTAGTAATATTCATTGACAATTCACCCTTTGCTTTAATAGTTCCTAATGTTTTTGTGGACTCACTACAGACATCCGAGGATTATTACGAAAGGTTTCATTTTTCCACAGCAGTCCGTATCTTAAGATATGTATCCTTTGTATTGGCGCTATTAGGTCCATCCCTATATGTTGCCATTACAACATTTCACCATGAAATGATACCCACAGAACTACTTATTAGCATTGCTTCTGCACGGCAGGGGATTCCTTATCCTGCCATAATTGAAGCATTACTCATGGAAACAGCTTTTGAGGCACTTCGGGAAGCAGGCTTACGCTTACCTAAACCAGTGGGTCAAGCGGTGAGTATTGTGGGTGGTTTAATTATTGGAGAAGCGGCCGTTCAAGCGGGACTTGTTTCACAAATAATGGTTATTGTTGTTGCTGGTACAGGGATTGCTTCCTTTACAATCCCAGCATTCAGCATGGGAATAACCATAAGACTACTAAAAATCCCCATTCTTCTGATTTCTGGCACCTTAGGTTTATTCGGTGTAAGCATTGTAGTCATTGCCATTTCAATACATTTATCTACCCTGAGATCCTTTGGAGTCCCTTATCTGTCCCCCATTGCTCCATTGAATTTAAAGGATCAAAAGGATGTAATATTTAGAGCCCCCATGTGGAACATGCTAGAACGTCCAACCTTTATCGCTAAGAACAATGTAGTTCGTATGAAAGTTAAAAAAATGAAGCCACAAAAGCCTAAACAGGAGGAACAAGATGATTCGCAAAATAAACAAAGTAGTTAGTGTACTGGTAATGATTGCACTATTGATGAATGCTTCTGGTTGTTGGGGGAGAATTGAGTTAGATGATTTAGGTATAATTGTGGCCATGGGTATTGATAGGGAAGAAGAGGGTTTTACAATGACACTGCATATTATAAAATCCCAGGAAAATGGGGGAGACCAAGCTGCGCAAATGGGTAACATATGGGTTGGTTCAAGCTCTGGGCAAACCCTTTTTGACGCTGCAAAGAATTTTCGTGCTCGGGCATCTGCTCGTCTCACATGGATGCACAACACAATCATAATAATAGGGGAAGAAACAGCTAAGGGTGGAATAGATGATATAGTTGATTTTCTAACTAGGAATCGGGAAATTCGTTTTGGAAACTGGTTAATTGTCACCCAGGGAAAAGCTAAGGAAGCCTTACAAGTAACCCCTGAGCTTCACCCCACTTTATTTGAAGAAATCAATGGACTTATAGACAATCAAGATGAATGGGCTAAACAGATAACTAAGAATCTTCGGGATGTGGTGGTAAATTTAAGTAATCCATTCATGGATATTGTTACAGCAAGGATGATACTTCTTGACCCTGAAGTTATGGGTTCCCACGATGAAGAAACCGATGAGATGACAAAGGCTACAATTCAACAGGTTATACTTTTAGATGGTGCATCTGTTTTTAAAGGTGGAAGATTAAAGGGGTGGCTTACGAAAACCGAAACCAGATCAGTGCTATTTTTAAAGGGTGAAGCCAGTGAAGCCTTAATGGTTGTCCCTTATAAAGGGGGAAATTTATCCCTTGAAGTGGGGGGAGTGGAATCAGAGCTAAACATAATGCTTCATAACGGTAGCCCTAAGGTTGAAGCAAAAATTTCTGGTCAAGCTAGATTGGCTGAAACCACAGTTCCACTGGACTTCACAACCCTAGATGAGATTAAGGATATAGAAAAACTTTTAAACCAAAAGGTGGCTGGGGAGATACATACATCCATCGATAAATTCCGTGGTCAATACAATGCAGATATTTTAGGAGTAGGAAATCAGTGTTTTAATGAGCATCCAAAATGGTGGTTGAGAAATAAAGATAGATGGTATAGTGAAATTTATCCTCAAATGGAATTTGATATCAGAGTCGATATCACCATTGACAATACAGGTCTATTATTTAATCCTATAATGGGAGGAGAATAAATTGATAGGTAGCGTGATTTTGATGGTTGTCTTGGCTCCCATATTTTATATTATAGGTAAATATCTTATGGATAAAAAATTCTATTGGGACCTGGCCATTGTTTCTGTTTTTAGTATCTTAGCTGTATACTATGCATTGGCATATACAATGGGATGGGATATATATAATCCCCTTGATGCAATGTTATGGATTATTGAGCCAATCTCTAGGATAATATTTTTAGACTTATTGAGATGAAAAACAAGGCTCAGTATAGTCTGAAAAACATACGATATTCAGCAAAACAAGCCATCTCCTAAGAAGAAAAATTAGGATGATGGCTTTAATATTAGATAATTAGATACATTTTGGAGCTAATCTTTTTGTTCTTCCTCCCCAGGTCTAAAGAAAGATACCAACAATAGTAGTATTGGATATAAAAAATTAATGATAATATTGAATATGGGATATATGGCTGTTTCAAAATAGAAGAAATAGGCTGTGCTTGGAAACATGGCTTGTGATATAAAAGCCACCAAGATACCAACGGGGATAATTAGGGAATTTTTGTCCTTTAATTCAAATAATTGACCTAGTCCTAGGATGACTCCATAAAAGGTGGGAAGTAATTTTGTAAATATTGAAAGGATCCATATGAATATAAAAAAAGCTTCTATTCTATTTAGGAATTCTCCTAATGTTGCAAATCTCAATATCTGATACACTGGTAGCTGGAATTTACCAAGTAAAGCCGCAGAAAAAACAGCAATTCCCACAACTGTTCTAGTTAAAAGTAAAAAGGCAGCTATGGCATAACCTAAGTAATAAAGGGATGTAGATTTTTTTTCATCCTGCACAGCTGGCAATATCATGGCCAAAACCGTTACCTCAGTAAAGGGAAAATTCAGAGACATTAAAGACCCTACGATTACCTTGGTATAACCCTCTGCCAAAACAGGACGTAAGAAATTAAAATCCATTTCCTCCAATGAAACTAGGGGAATAATGAGTAATAAAAAGATAATAGGCAGGGCATATAATTCAGCAAGTCTACCCAAGGATTCAATTCCAGAAAAGATGGCATATATGGCTAAACTCATCATGCTAAAGCGAATTATGATTATTGGAATATCAGGTAAGATAGCTATTTCGAAAAGCACAGCCAAGTCCTCAATAACAATCGTGGTTAGGATAAACATATTTAATACGAAGAACATAGAGAAAAGCTTACCAAAAAACTTACCTAAAATTTTTTCACTATATTGTACTATACTTAATCCTTTGTATTTGTTTTGTAGGTAAATAATAATACTTAAAGGTAAAAAACCTAAAATTGTTGCTATTATGGTGGATACCCATGCATCCCTGCCAGCAACAATTTCTGGAATAAATATACTGGCGGTACCAATTAAAAATGTTATTATAATAAAGAAGAACTGCCTAGGGGAAATTACCTTTTGTTCTTTTTTCATTTATGAATACCTCATCACTTTGTATAATAAGATGTATAAAGAATCATTTCTATTATTTACCTATTAATAAATTATTATGAAGGAGAATTCTATGGACATACTTCATGTACAGCTAACCATCCATATCTATGAGTGTGACAATTTGAAAACCAAGAGAAACATAGCCAATAGCATGGCTGCGAAAATTCAGCATAAGTTCAATGTATCTGTGGCCCAAAAGCATGACCAGCTATTAAATAGGTTTATACTGGGTATTTGTATGATTTCAACTAATTCAAAGCTCCTTTATAAAAACAAGGACTCCATCGTTAAGTACGTTGACCAACTGGACTATCCTGTGGAGGTTGTTGATATTTTTAGTGAAATAATTTGATGTTTAATAAATGTCATTTGTGGGAATAATTACACAGTAGGAGCATAAAATAAATTATGTATTATCCCCAAGGAGGTTTCCAACGTGGAGTACCGTATAAAAAAGGTTACATATAAAGTGAAATACAATGATGAGGCCAAAAGCCTTGGCGAATACGCCCTGGTTTCCATAAAGAGAGCATCCAAGGAGTTAAAAGAACAGTATTTCTCATGGAATGCGGAGTTCTGTATCGAAAAAGTACGAGATGTTTTTGGTGAACCCAGCTATCAAATTGGTGGACTATACAGTGGTCCTGTGGAAGTCTGGGTACTGGAAACCAGCACCAACAATGTTATTTACATTGAAGCTTGGCCTTATGTGGAACCAGCAGGTTTTTATGTCCACTGTAAAAACCATGATGACTCAATTGTTAATTTTGCCAAATGGATGTCACTGCAAAACTCATCTAAGCATTTAAAGGTGATTCCAGGTGGCAGAATTCCAATATCTAATTAATGCATATGATATAAGTAAATAACCTAAACTAAGTGTAGCTTAATACTTAGGAGGTTTAAAATATATGAAACAGGTAAAATTCGGAGGAGTACAATTCACAGCAAATGTACCACCACAGGAGATAAATAAGTTTGTAAGGGAGCTTCCTGAAGATAAGAGGGATTCCCTGTATGAGGTTATTAAGGAACTGGCAGACAATGATTTGATTAACCTAGAAGGGTTTGAATACCCAACAGATGAAGACTGCTAAGAACAGCCGAGAAAGGCTGTTTTTTCATTTTTAATTAACCACTGAAACGATTAATTGCTGAATTGATGCTGGGTCAAAGTGCGTAATTAATTGCTGAATTGATGCTGGGTCCTAAGATCTTTTGTTAACACGGAGAATATTTGCTTTTTCTTTGGGTCTTGGGATTACACAAATTTCACTGAAAAGGTCAAATTCAAAGGCTAAAACCTCTTGATTTCACAGATTTTTATAGATTTCACTGGGTTGATATCATTTAGGTCTAATTATATGTAAAAAATAAAAAAAC
>CAYYRM010000035.1:0-10764 GCA_964474005.1 uncultured Eubacteriales bacterium | reverse complement strand
GAAATATAGTGTGAAGGGTCTTGAACTTTGACCCAGCAGTAAGCCCAGATAGTTAGGTTCAGTGAGTTTCAGATGCTAATTTTTATCTTAATTAAAGGTTCTTCTATTTCTTTTTTATCATTTATAGATAAACTATTGACTTGGAGTGGGCTTTAGGTGGTAGGATTGTTTTAGGTACATGCAAAAAAACTAGTGCTAGATGATAAATATTATTATATAATATACAAGTCGAGGTTTTTCGACTATCTAAACAATTTGGGAGAGAGGTAAGATAGATATGAAACAATATGCCTTAGAGCTTACCGATTTATCCATGGGATATGGTAATACAACAGTGTTACATAATATAAACTTAAAGATAGAAACGGGGGAGTTTGTATCTATCTTTGGGGAAAATGGTGCAGGAAAGACCACCCTTTTTAAAGGGATACTACAATTGCTCCCAATAAAAAAAGGCTCCATTGCCATATTCAATAAAGATGTGACTAAGGGTAGGGATAAAACCTGGCTCCGTTCACAAATTGGCTATGTACCCCAAAGGCATGGTCAGGGTAATTTCCCCATTTGTGTATTTGATGCAACGCTTTTAGGGCGATGGGGTACTTCCTTTTCATATTTCAAACGTCCTTCTAAAGAAGATAAGCAGATTGCCGAAGAAATGCTGGATATTGTTGGGCTAAAGGAACTTAAATACCACGATTGTCGAAAGCTTTCAGGGGGACAAACCCAAAGACTTAATATTGCTAGGGCTTTGGTAAGAAAACCTAAACTATTATTATTGGATGAGCCTACAACACATTTGGACTCAGACTCCCAAAATAAACTGGATCAGTTAATAGAAGACATAAGAAATCAGTATGATTTATCTATCTTGATGATTAGCCATGACCACATCCACGCTAAGAAAATTAGTGATAGGGTTGTATACTTAAAGCAGGGGAAATTAGATTTTCCAGAAAGTGAAGGTATAGGACTATGTCAGTAATAGATTTTTTGCGTATACCCATCTTCCAAAGGGCTTTGATTGCAGCCATAACTGCAGGAAGTACCATGTCATTGTTGGGAATTGTAATCGTGGTATTTAACATAACAACAATTCGCTTTTCTCTAATGCATATTGGTCTGTTGGGTGGGGCCATAGGGCTAGTATTTGGGGCAAATCCTTTGACGGTGGCCATTGCATCCATTGCAGTGGGATCCCTTTTCTTTGGACCTTTATCAGACAAGTTAAAACTGGATACAGGCCTCATAGGTGCATTCTTCATGACAGGCTCCATGGCTTTGGCTTTCCTGTTGTTTTATAGGGCGGGGGTGCCAGCTTTAGAGGTCTTTGGCCTTTTCACTGGAAGCATACTGACTTTGAGTAAAAATGACCTATGGTTTATTTTCATTTTAGGCATGGCAATTATTTCTACATACTTTATTTTTTACAGGGAAATACAACTGGTATTTTACGATTCTGAACAAGCAGAGTGGCTAGGGATCCCAGCAAAAAGAATTAGAAATGGCTTACTGTTTTTAACAGGTCTTTCCATTGGGGTTGCCATGAAAATAGTTGGGGCACTATTAATGGATGCATTAATTTTGCTACCAGCAATGGCAGCCATGAGGCTGGCAAAGAATTTCAAACAGCTTATTTTATTAACTTGCTTTTTTGGCATGTTAACAACAACAGGGGGATTACTGTTATCTATGGTATTGGATTTCCCCACAGGAGCCACCATTACTTTAACAGGAGTGACTATACTATTATTAAGTATTGTTTTCAAAAGATAAAACCTTAAATCAAAACCCTTAACACGGTTAAGAAAGATTGTACTAGGGTTTCACAGTTAAAAATATAACACTGTTAAATAGGTCAATATAAAGGTCCCACAGAAAACAAATAAATTTATATTATAAAACAGTGAAAATAGTAGCCCAAGCTGGAAACAGTGTTAAGATTTTTATGACTCTAATTTTTAGGCAAATTACCGCCTAAGATATATATATAAAATTTGAAAGGTAGGTTTAGTTTTGATGAAAAAAATTGTTGTTCTTTTATTAGCATTAACCTTAGTTTTCCCATTACTTGTAGGATGTAGCAGTGAAGATAGCACCACCCCCGCTGAAGATCAACTTAAAATAGTTGCTTCCACAAGCTGGACCGCACTTATTGCAGAGGCTGCAGGGGCAGAAAATGTAACTGTACTGGCACCAGTTGAAATGAGACATCCCCCTGAGTATGATTTCAAACCCAGTGATGTTCAAGCACTTTTAGAGGCTGACTGGATCATCATGGCTGGATATGAAGGCTTTATGAATCAAATGATTGCAGCGAACAATATTTCAGAGGAAAAAATCATCCGTATAACCACAACAAATACTGCAGCTGTTCTAATTGAACAAACTAAGGCCATTGCAGAGAAACTAGGTACCACTGAGCTTCAACAGGCATGGGAAAATCAATTAACTGAGGCCATGGATAATATATTAGCATTAGCCACTGAAAAAGAAGTTGCAGAAACAAGGGTTCTTGTGCACATGCATATGCAAGCTTTTGTAAGATCCTTAGGCTATAATGTGGTTGGAGTATTCAGTCCAGAGGACTCAAGTCCAGCTAAAATGGGTGAGTTAGCAGCACTTAACCCAGACCTTATCATTGATAACTATCACAACGCCCAAGGAGAAACCTTAGGGGAAATGACGGGAGCCCTAAGGGTAGAACTGAGAAACTTCCCAGGTCCAGAGCATAAATCAATTATTGAGTTATTGGTGGATAACGCTAAGAAATTAGGATTAGAATAAAGGGAATGCCTCCAGCTGGAGGCATTTTTTTAACTTAAGAGCAGAGAAAAAGTAAAAGCATGCTAACGCGGATTTTTAAGGGAGATTTCGCAGATTACGCGGATGTTTAGGTGATTTTTGTGGGTCATTAATACAATTGCCACTGAAACGATTAATTACTGAACTGATGCTGGGGCGAAGGGCAAAATTAATTCCTGAACTGATGCTGGGTCCTAAGATCTTTTGTTAACACGGAGAATATTAGCTTTTTCTTTGGGTCTTGGGATTACACTGATTTCACGGAGAAACCTAAATCAAAGGCAAAAAACTCTTGATTTCACTGATTTTTATAGATTTCACTGGGTTGATATCATTTGGGTCTAATTATATGTAAAAAAAACAGTGGACCTACGGGTTATACAATAAGGACTGGTTTGCCTCAGTGTGACATTGCATCAACATCTTCCTTAACAGTGTCAAAGGTTTTAATTTTTCTTTGTAGAGGCTGTACCTCGTGTCGGCCCTGACATTGAAAATGTACTGTCTGGTCGTACGGTTTTTGTTATTTGTTGTGTAATATAGTGTGAAGGGTTTTGAAGTTTCGACCCAGCAGTAAGCCCAGATAGTTAAATTCAGGGCGTTTCCGATGCCATATGTTTTCTATGTTGAATTTTTAATTTGTGGCGAAGCTTTATCCCCTTTTACACGCATCTAATTATCTGTTAAAATAATCATTAAGTTTAAGAATGGAGGAGCTACATATGAGAGATATAGACATAGCCATTGATGAGTTTAAGAAAGCTCAGTATAGTCTTGTTGTTGTAAAAAATGGTGTGATTGTTGCCACAAGTCAGGAAAAGGGTGTTCGTGGCATCCTTAGTGTTTATAAGAATAATCCTGAAACATTGGAAGGTGCATCTGTGGCAGATAAACTCATGGGGCGAGCTGTTACCATGATATGTGAAGTAGGTAAAGTTAAAGAGATATATACACCCCTATTAAGTCGAGGTGGGGAAAAAATACTCCAAAGGGCAGAAATTGTATACCAAGCAGATAGAATAGTAGAAGCCATAAAAAATAGGGACAAAACAGATCTATGCCCCATAGAAAAACTGACAACAGGTACAGAGGATAGTTTAGAGGGAATCAAAAGAATATCTGAATTCATCGAAAGCATGGCCAAATAGGTCATGCTTTTTTTATAAGCTAAATATAGTGTGAAAGGTCTTGAACTTTGACCCACCAGTAAGCCCAGATATAAAATTTTAGTGAGTTTTCAGTGGTGAATAAGCTTAAGAGCATGCTAACACGGATTTTTAAGAGAGATTTTGCGGATTTCGCGGATGTCGGGGTGAATTTTGTGGGTCAATATTTAATTAAGCACTAGAACGACTAATTGTTGTATTTATAATAAAAAACAGTGGACCTGATGTTATTCAGAAGAACTGGGTTTCCTCAGTGGGACCCAGCATTAACAACTTCCATTAACCCTGTTAAAGGTCTTCACAAAATCGTAGCCAAAGGCTTTAGCCTTGGTCATGGGAAGCTATAATTGGCTTTATTGGTGTGTTCATTTTGAATGTCAGGGTGAGACGAGCTCCCCCTTACAGCGTAGGTTTTCCTTTTTTTACTGTTGTAGGCAAGGCTTTAGCCTTGTCAGGATGGTCAGCTATAATTGATTTGTTTTTTTGTTTTAGGGGCCGGACCTAGTGTCGGCCCTGTCATTCAAAGTGGACATATATTCACGTACGCTTTTTGAGTTTTATAGTGAAATATAGTGTTAAGGGTTTTTAAGTTTTGACCCAGCAGTATGCCCAGAGAGTTAAATTCAGCGGGTTTTCAGTGGTGAATAAATTTAAGTGCATGCTAACGCGGATTTTTAAGGGAGATTTCGCGGATTACGCGGATGTTGGGGTGAATTTTATGGATCAATATTTAATTAAACACTGGAACGATTAATTGCTGTATTTATAATAAAAACAGTGGACCTGAGGTTGTACAAAAGAACTGATTTGCCTGTCAGTGGACCCTAATTCACTTCTCCTTTAACCGTGTCAAAGGTTTAATTATTATAAGCTTATCCTTAACCATGGACCAAGGTCGTAAGAAATTTACATAACTTACTCCCCTTATGGCAAAAATAACTAGTATAAAAATCTAATCTGTGGGGGTGAGCAAATGTTTAGTCTCTTAAAGAAAGTAATGAAAAAAAGAAAATCCCCAAATGGTCAATCTAATAAATATGGCAAAAAAAATAGTAACCCTGGGCATCCCCTTTTAAGGAGCTTAGAGCGGAATCACTCATATCTTAAGAATTTATTCAAGGATTGTGACGATATACATTTTCGCAAGATGAAAATAGCAAATACTGACCTTTCAGCATTGGTTGTTTATGTGGATGGAATGGCAAATAAGGACCAGATAAATGCCGATGTTATTCGTATGCTCACCAACCTAGTCACAGAACAAAACACTAAAAAAATCACTGAAAAAGTGGTGGAAGAACGGTTAACATCCATTAGCCAAGTTACAGTGCTCAATAATTTTGATCAGGCAGTGGAAGGTGTATTATCTGGTGAAACCCTACTATTAGTGGAGGGCATTAAAAGTGCCTTTATGTTGGAAACCCGGCAGTGGGAAGGTAGGACAGTAGATGAGCCTGTAAATGAACAAGCAATCCGAGGTCCTAGGGAAGGCTTTAATGAAACCCTAAGGACAAATACATCACTAATTCGAAGAAGGTTAAAAAACAATGATTTAAAAATAAAAAGCTATAAAGTGGGAAGGGAATCAAAAACCGATGTGGCTGTTGTATACTTAGCAAATATAGCCGATGAAAATGTGGTCAATGAAGTAAAAAACAGGATAAGTCAAATAGATACAGATTCAGTTGTGGAGACCAGTTACATAGAGGAGCTAATAGAAGAGAGGACCATAAGCATATTTCCACAAATGCTAAATACAGAAAGACCTGACAGGGTGGTAGGGCATCTCTTGGAAGGAAAAGTGGCGGTTTTAGTGGATGGTAGCCCATTTGCATTAATTATGCCTGTGACCATGGCCCAGTTTTTCCATTCCCCCGATGATTATTACAATAACTATATCTTTGCTACCTTTAATCGTTCCCTAAGGTTTTTGGCTTTTTTTGTGGCCACCAGCCTTCCGTCAATTTATATAATTCTTACGGCATTTCGCTATGAAATGTTTCCTAGAGTCTTAGTTGTATACGTGGCTGAAACTAGGGCAGTGTTGCCATTTTCCCCCTTCGCAGAGGCTTTGATCATGGAGTTAACTGTTGAATTTTTACGAGAGGCTACCTTAAGGCTCCCTGGCCCCTTGGGTCAGACCGTGGGCATCGTTGGTGCACTGGTAATTGGTGATGCAGCCATTCAAGCAAACTTAGTGGGACCATTACTTGTGATTTTTGTGGCTCTAACAATGCTTGGGAGCTTTATCATACCCAATTACAGCATGGCAACCACCTTGAGGGTTTTTAGATTTGCTGTCCTTTTGGGCACAGGGGCCTTTGGGGGTTTTGGTTTCGTCTTTGTTTGGATGTTGATTTTTACACACCTCTGCAATCTAGAATCCTTTGGAGTTCCATACCTTCAACCCATAGCTCCTTTAAAATCATCAGAACAAAGGGATAATTTATATCGTATGCCATGGCGTTGGTTTAGAAGAAGACCCATAGAAACAGCTGCAAAAAATGTCCGGAGACAAAAGGGGGTGGAATCCAAGGATGATGAATGAAAAAAAATTCGATATAACAGAATTACAATGGATAAGTTTGATAGTTGGGGCAATGGTTGGCATCGGCATAACCACTTTGCCCAGAGAATTGGCAGAGGAAGCAGGTCGAGATGGGTGGATAACCCTTCTGGTTTCAACAATTATTGTGCTCATATACGCTAAGATATGTATTTATTATGCCAAGCTCTTCCCTGAAATGACATTGGCGGAATCAGTTCAATTGGTTTTAGGGAAGTGGCTTGGAGGTTTAGTTGTAATACTATATTCCATATATACCTTTTCCCTTGGAGCCATTGTGTTAAGATCCTTTATGGAGATAATACATGTATATTTTGCCATAACGTCACCTGCTTGGTTTAAAATGATAGTACCTTTGATAATAATCATTTATATGTCTAGGTGTGGTATGGCCACATTATCTCGGATGGCTGAGATTGTATTTATGATTACAATACCAGCAATATTTTTACTTGCAGCCCCCGTGCGGCAAGGAAATTTAATGCATATGCTTCCTGTTTTTGAACAGGGAATAGCCCAGCCATTTTTGGCTCTTCCAGTAGCTATTTTTGCCTTTTTGGGTGTTGAAACAGTAATTTTAGTTTTTTATCCATATTTAGAAAAGAAGGAAACTGTCAATCGGGTTACTTACATGGCAGTAATACTTGTGGGTTTCCTTTATACAGGCATATCACTGATAACCCTTTTGGTATTAGGCTTAGAGCAGATTCAACTTTTTTACTGGCCCTTTGTGGAAGCAGTCAAAATAGTTAGGGTAGTTATATTGGAAAGGATAGATAATATTTTCTTGTATTTGTGGGGAGTTAAGGTTACCATGGTGGCTTCAATTTTGTATTTTTCAGGTACATTTTCTTTATCTGTTCTAACAAAAAAAAATTATCATGATATATGGGCCATTGTTTGTTGGCCAGTTATTTACGTGATCTCATTATATCCAGAAACCCAAGTGGATTTAGAAAACATATCAAGCCTTTTTACATTATGGGGAGGCATTTTTGTAGCAGTTTTACCAATAATGTTAATTGTAGTTGCTAAAATAAGGAAAGTAGGAGGTAAGGAAAATAAAGGGAAAAGTAAAAACAACAAGAAAGCTAGCTAACTTTTTGCTAATAATTCTTTTGATTAGTGGTTGTGGTGTGGAACCAAGAACCATTGACGATTTAGCAATTGTTTTCGCCATGGGTGTGGAAATCGACGAAGGGGATAACAGAGTTCTTAAACTAACAACCTCTTCCCCTACCCAAGATGAGGCCGCAGAGGAAGAGGTTGTTCAAACAACGGTTAAAGCCTACGGTGTAGATGGTTTCATAAGGAATTGGCAATACCAGCGGCACAAAAGATTAGCCATAGGTAAAATTCAAGTTATGGTCATTGGGGAAAGGGTTATCCGGGACAATTTTTTACAGGTATTGCAAGAGTTCAGGGAAATACCTGAAATTGATGTGAATACTAGGGTAGTGTTTTATGATGGACAACCACAGCATCTTTTAGGTTTAAGACCACCAGAGGAACAACGTATTGCCATATATTTAAGTGATATGATTGATCGCAATGTAGAATCTGCCGTAATCCCAGAGGTTACACTACATACCCTATCCACAAACCTGCTAACCCGCGGCAAAACTGCATACATACCCTATGTGGAAGAAAATGTAGAAGGGGATAGGGCTATCATTAAAGGATTAGCCTTACTTGATAATGATGGAAAACTTGCAACAATCATCAATGACTTAGATACCGTATATTATCTACTTTTGAGGGGTGACAGAGTAGGTGCCATTGTGGATACCAAAATCACCATAGAAGAAGGCAAAGAAGCCACATTGGTTTATGAGGTTACTAGGAACAGTACTAAATTTGATACCAAAATAGTAAATGGAAAACCAGAAATCAATATTAGGATAGATGGAAGAATTGAAATCAGAGAAATTAGTGCAAGGGGTATTGAGATAATTGATGAGGATACTTTTCAAAGGATTAGTAATCAGTTGTCAACCCACCTTACGGTGAGATCCCAAAGACTACTTGATGAATTTCAAAGGCATAATGTTGATCCCTTAGGCTTAGGTGAAAAGATAAGGGTTAAACATAATGACTATTTCAAAAATGATACTTGGGAAGATGATTATCCAGACATTAAAATCACCAATAACGTAAATGTACAGGTTAGAAGGGGTGCAGGATTTAAACGCACACATTAGAGGATTTTTCACCCCTAGGGTAGAATATAACATATGCACTTATATTCTATTTTTGGATGGAGGAAATCTAATGAAGGAGTTTTTCTTTGTGGTTAACCCAGCATCCGCCAATGGTACCACTAGGGTTGTTTGGGAAGAAATAGTGGTTTATATGCAGGAAAAGGGTTTAGATTTTGATGTACAGCTTACATCAGGTCCTAACCAAGCCACAGAAATATCCAGGGAAGCTATAAAAAAGGGGTACAAAAAGATAATCGCCGTGGGTGGTGATGGTACGGTAAATGAAGTTGTTAATGGATTCTTTGAGGATGGCAATATTATAGATTCAGAGGTTTCCCTGGGGGTTATATCTCGGGGTACAGGTTGTGACTTAATAAGAACATTGGAGATACCCAAGGACTATCCAGGGGCAGTGGATGTTTTACTTAAGGGCAATTTAAAAACCATAGATTTAATCAGAGCACAGTATTTAAATGGGAACAAGGAAGTTCAAAGGAGATATTGTGTAAACATCTCCGATGTGGGATTAGGAGGGTATGTTGCTCAAAGGGTAAACCATACATCAAAGTCCGGTGGTGGGCTATGGTCATATCTTCGGGGTACCGTTTTAAGCATATTAAAATACAGAAGAAATACGGGGACAATAATAATAGACGGAGAAAAAATACACGAAGGGAATTTCTCCATAGTGGCAGCTGCCAATGGTAGATACTTTGGCGGTGGCATGGAGCTAGCTCCCATGGCCCAAATCGATGATGGCTATATAAATACAATTATGCTTATTAACATGGGTAAACTGGAACTGCTTATGAACCTTCCTAAGGTTTATAAGGGTACACATATTGGCCACCCTAAGATTAAGCATTACAAGGCAAAGGAGCTAGAGGTGGATTCAAAGGAAAGTCTGCCCCTGGAAATAGATGGTGAGAATCCAGGCTATGGCCCTGTAAAGTACACAGTAATTGAAAAGGCAATTAAAGTTATATGCTAAAAAATTCCAAGGCCAGTGCCTTGGAATTATTTTAGGACATATGCCCCTTGTATATAACCCATAACTGTGTTAAAGTTAAACAACTAGACATAAAGTTTTACCCTCTAAGCTAAACCCCCGTTAATTAAATTAACGGGGGTTTAGCTTATTCTTCTTCAGCTATGATACTACCTTCTTCAATCCAGTGCCAATACTTTTTTGGGATGGATCTTTGTACATAACGGATATTTTTACGTTCCTTTATATATTGGGACTTGTAATATTCCTTCCATATTTCTTTAAAATTGTCATTATTAATTTGATTTAAGTATGTTTTGCCATCTTCCACAATTATAACATCATTTTTTTGAAGGATTATGGCATCCTCCCCCACAATAAGACCCAAACAGTAGCCAGGATATCTTTGCCTAAATCTTATGAGGATAAGATCTGCAGTTTCATGCTCTAGGGGGGCTGTACCCACTAAAAACTTATCACCCAAAGGGACGAAACGAATGTAACCCAGCATTTTATGGATTTCTCTACCCACATCATTTTTCCTAAGTAATAATTTTTTAGCTAAATCTGTGGTACCTGTAAGCCATATATATCCTGGTATTTCAATAAGTTCTTTAATGCCCTCTACCAGAAGATGATACTTATCCAAGGACCCATGACGTAGGTTGTATAGAATCAGCCCAATTATGCCACTGTTATTTTGAATCTCATCTTTTTTCATCTTAAACCTAGGATCTAATTTAAAAATTTCTACCCAATCAATTTCCTTCACATGTTTTTTGGGGCTAATAAAAAGGGAATTTTGGATTTCTTCTTCAAACACTGGAAAAATACCTGTGTGGGCATACAAAAAACTTGCCTTTAAAATACCGTTGACACTACCATCATAACTATACATCATTCCCTATCCCCTTCAATGAAATCCCAACTTAGCTGAAGTACTTCAGCCTTTGGTTTTGCCAATGCGTCTAAATTACCAAAAACCTTACCGTTAAATGAAATAAAGGCCAAGCTTCGCTTTAATACCACACCTAAGTT
>CAYYRM010000034.1:6095-16908 GCA_964474005.1 uncultured Eubacteriales bacterium | reverse complement strand
AATGAGTGGTTCTACTTTAGAAAAGACTTACGTAATCTTATTGAAGCACACACAACCTATCCAAAGAAAACCAAACTTGAAAAGTATAGTGAGAAAAATGCTTGGTCTGCAATGAATCTTTCTGTTTCTAAAGAAGTTATGGTTTGCCTTGTGACCCCTACTGCCAAAGCCAGTTCTTCTTTTGATATCTTCTTTGCTTTTCTCAACTCTTGTAGCCTAGTTTTCAAATGATCACTCCTTTATTGCAAAGTAAACTATACAAATTAAGTATAGTTTACTTTGCAATCTTTGTCAAGTTAACTTTGCAAAAATGGATAATAAAAAAGTGCTCATTCCCTAGAACACTTTTTATATGGCATTTATTTACCTGCAAACTTATTAAATAAATAGTTTTTTTGCCTTACCTACAATTTTCTCAAGTAACTTAGATACATGTGAAATAGTGAAATTTGCTTGATTAAGAAAGCAGCAAAGAGCCCTCCCGCCATCAAAAACAAAGGTAAAGATGTCAAATAAGTGTCAAATGTTATTATACTCTTACCACTAAAACCCTCATCTAAAACCACATACGGCATAGTTAGTATCACAGACATAATCCATACCCATATAGATGTAACGACAGCTCTTTTGGGAAAAAGGCGATAATCATCTATTTGTCCTTGAGACATTTTGGTATATTCATTTATAGAATTATCATAACTGTAATAGCCCATTGAAAATACTATACAACTTATAAGAAGTAAAGTCATTTGTACCCCAAACCCCAAAACCTCATAGTAAGTTGTTAGAGTTATAGTAAAAAATGCTATTACTGAAAATATTGTTAACCCTATGGTCAGCATAAATAAATTCTTAAATTTAAGCATAGACCTATTTAATAAATATTCCCGTTGTGCTGTGTTAGGTTCCTCTTGTCCATTTCCCGCTAAATTATTTACTGAGCTATTTCTCTCACCTTTAAAAAACTCATCGATGGTAACTCCTAAAATCTCTGCCAGTGCTGGAATCATAGTTATCTCAGGATAACCTTCCCCTGTCTCCCATTTGGATATTGCTTTATCTGTTACATTAAGTTTTTCCGCAAGTTCCCTTTGAGTAAATCCTTTTTCTTTCCTAAGTATAGCAATTAAAAGTCCTGTTTTTTTACTATCCACTGTTACCCCTCCTATTCTTCCCTAAGAATATAATGTATAAGGAAATCAAGCAACCTACGGGTATTTGAGTCACTCCACGAAACGTAGAGTTTTGCTTTAGGCTCAACATATATAAGCTTCCTAATATATTTAGGAAGCTTATTATCTTATATCACAATCCCTTTTTTCTTAGCTGAACTGTCCATTGATGAACCTATGGCAACACCAATAACTAACCCTATTGATAAACCTAGGGACATATTGTCCCAAACAGTCATCCCTAATACCAAGCCAATACTCATTCCTATGGGCATATAGGTCCCCACATAGTGTCCTTCCCGTACCAGTTTATGAGCTTTTTCAAGATGAGAGATTGCTTCAAAAACCGCACTTTGATACTTCTTAATATAATCTTTACCTATGTCGTCTAGATTTTTGTGGAGTTCCAAAACATAATCATTTAAGACCTCGGTTTTCTCCATGCAATCTTTACACTCATTGGAATAAACTTCTAAGCGTTTAAATACCCTTTCCAACCGATCTAACTTCAAAGGTTTTATTTTCTTTGCACTTTCACCGCTCTTGTTTCTAAGCTCCTGAATCAGTTGATAAATATCCATTTTGTCCAAATTATTCCCCTCCCAAAAACGTTTTTGTTTATGGTAATAAAATCTTTGCTATACATTTAGCAATTCCTAATCAATCTAACATAAAACTCCACTGTTTTAATAAGGGTTTCCACAGATACCCTTTCATTATGACCATGGATCATGGCCCTTTCCTCTTTGCTTAGTTTCATTGCAGAAAACCTGTAAACCCTATCACTTATCACATTGTAGTGTCTTGAATCACTGCAAGCCATCATAAGGTAAGGTGAAACAATGGCATCTGGCCAAGTACTTTTAATTATGCCTTTAAGCTCTTTCCACTGTGTACATGAAGTATCTGAATAAATAGAAGGGTTCATTCCATTTATTACATCAATTTTCACTTGGTCATTGTTTATAACCTTTTTTAGATATTCCACTGCTGAATCAACGGTATCTGTGCCTAAAAGCCTTAAATTAGCTCCCACTGTTGCCTTAGGTGGCAAAACATTATATGCATCACTACCTTGCATCTTTGTCACTGCACAGGTTGTGCGCATCATGGCATTTAACTCGCCCCCCGATGATTTACAAATTATATCCAATACAGGCTTAAATAGCCAAAGATTTGCAAACAATATCTTAAACCCAAAACTAGAATGTCTTCCTAAAACATCAAACATTTCAGCCACTGGCTTTGTTAGTTGAGACTTAAATGGCCTTTTTTCTATATTGACAATGGCCTGGGCCAGTTCTCCCACTATTGTGTGGGGTGGTGGAGTGGATGAGTGTCCCCCTTGGCTTTCCATGGATAACTCTATATTAAGTCCACCTTTTTCAGCAATACCAATAAGGGCACAGGAACCCGTAACCCCAGGGAATACATTTTCAACCACTGCTCCACCTTCATCTAAAACAAATTTAGGTTTCACACCACGTTTTTTCAGCTCAGCTACCATTTGAGGGCAAGACCCACCATCAACTTCCTCATCTCCAGAAAAAGAGAAGTATATGTCTTGTTCAGGAACAAAGCCTGTGGATATAAGGTACTCTGAAGCTTCCATAATGCCACATAGGGTCCCCTTGGTATCCAATGTTCCCCTACCCCAAATTTCACCATCTTCAACAATGCCCTCAAAGGGTGGTTTCTCCCATCTATCTTCTTGGACAGAAACTACGTCGTAGTGGGACATCAAAACAATGGGTTTATCAGACTTTTTTCCCTTCCAGTGATATAACACACCAGATGGCCCGATTAAATCCCTAGTACACTCTTTATGGATTAGTGGAAACCTTTCAACTAGGAGACCTCTAAACTTATCAAACTCATTCCAATCCACTAACCCACCATCTTTATGGGAGACGGTTTTACATCTAATCATCTGAACCATATCATCTATTATTTTCCCATGATCTAAGTCAATCTCTAAATCCATGATTTCTTCTTCTTGGTATGGCTTAAACATAATGGCCCGAGCCAATAATATCCCAATAAGTCCTGACAATAATACAAATGCAGTTATTCCAATATAATATCCCATGATTTGCCCCCTATTTTAAAGCATATTGCCCTTATATAGTAATCTCGCTGATAATATAGATATACCTGCACCCACTGGTACCAATATACCCACAGAGCTTGCAAGGGATGGAACCAACAAAAATAATGTAATCATAAATAATAGCGGTGCTAAGGATATCTTCCAGTTCTTACTTATATAAACCACTGCCAGTCCTCCAAATAGTGCTGGCAATATATTGTCAAAGGCTGGCTTTAATGTGGGTGAATTTAAAATGGGGGTCAATTGTGATAGCATCAATACCCCAACGGTTATAATTATAGTCGTAACTATTGTGGATGTGGCAATGGCTATGGTACTAATTATCTCACCCTCATCAGTACCAGCCTTTACTTTAGAGTTTTCCAGTGCATTTAAAGCCGATGGAACTTTAAGATTTGTTAAATTACCTGTTACAAATCCCAGATACGTCCCCGCAGTACCTAGCATAGGGGTATATGTTAAAACTTCTATAAAGGCAACGGTCCAAAAAATTGGTGCAACCCCTAGTAAACCCTTTAGTACAGGTGTAATACCGGGCCAGGCATCATAATAAACACAAATGGCAGCTGGTACTGATAATACCATTAGTGCCGCTGACCAAATCCATATCTTCCCGTAAAAATGCGTGGCTTCATTGTATGATTTTTTCATGTATACCCCTCCTATCTAACTATCAATGGTGTTATTAAAATTGCAAATATCATTGCACCTAGTAAACTAATGGACAAAGCATAACTCTCTAGCCATTTTAAGTCCAATTTCTTTATTAATAATCCACATACTGCCATAAGTAATGCAGAAAAGAATAAAACAAAAATAGGAATCCAACCTTCAAGGCCAGTTCTAATATTGGAAAATACCATCCCTAAAAAAGCAGATATCATACCTAAAAATAGTGCAGTTAGAAAAATCTCTCCCCATTTACTGTCTTTATTTTTTATGGACAATATCCCATTTTGAATAGGTTTTATCATTACAGGAATAAAGATTAAACTTGGTATTATCCCCAGTGTCATTACCCAGGCAATGGTTGCAAATGCCTTGGGGTCCAATATGGTTTCTGATAAAGATACCCCAAGACCAGATGCTGCAGACGTGGCAGCAGGTAGTTCATAGGTAATTGCTCCGATGACACTTAGACGTATCCAAGGAAGGGGCAAGCCTAAAAACTGCGAAAGGGTAAATACTCCTATTAGTATGGAAACAGCAGGTGCTATGGTGAATAATGCCGTGGAAAATATGGTTTTGTTGATTTTCTTCATATCCATGCCTGTTTCTATAGCCCTTTTATAAGCTCTAATGAGAAAAAATAGGGATTGACTTATAACAAATAAAACAACAATCACTGCTAAAGAATATAAAAAGCTACCATTGGGGTGAAACACCATCTTAATCTCCTCCTACGTTTTTTAATGATATTTAACATAAGGTATTCGACAAATATGGGGTGAATTCCTTTAAATAACTGATTAATCCTCACCATGTTTAGAAATCCCTCTAAATAAAAAGGAATCTTTACTATTATGTCGAAGGGATATATAGGGAAAAAACATAAAAGAGGTGATAGAATGTCACATGACAAAACTATAAATACCCCTTCTTTTAAGCTGTCAATTATCCCTATACTGGTGCTAGCCATTACCCTTGGTTTGTCCGTTTTTCTATTTGAAACTGAACCCCATATCCCTTTATTTTTCGGAGCTACCACAGCGGGGTTGGCAGCTTTTTATCACGGATATTCGTGGGAGGAAATAAAGGCTGGATTTATTGAGAGTATACTTAGGGCCATACCTTCTTTAATAATACTTCTAATCATTGGAATGATTATAGGTGTATGGATAGCTAGTGGTATTGTCCCTGCCTTAATTTATTTAGGATTTAGCATATCTGTTCCATCTTGGTTTTTACCATCTATATTAATTTTTAGTAGCATTATGTCTGTTATAACTGGAAGTTCGTGGACAACCGTTGGTACCATTGGAGTTGCGGCTATAGGAATCGGGCAGGGCCTGGGTATCCCCGCCCCAGCAGTGGCGGGCGCTGTGGTTTCGGGAGCCTTTTTCGGTGATAAATTGTCACCCATGTCCGATTCAACTAACCTCACACCTTCTGTATTAAAAGTAGATCTTTACACACATATTAAACATATGCTATACACAACCTTGCCTAGCTTCTTAATAGCCTTGGTGTTATATACCATTGTAGGTTTTTTTCTAATCGATGGTGGAATTTCAAATGAAATAATTGGTAAATATAAAGAAGCTATTACAGAAAATTTCATTTTCTCCTTTTGGCTATTACTTCCCCCATTAGGTGTGATAACCTTGATTATACTCAAAATTCCAGCCATCCCAAGCCTAATTTTTGGTGTGATATTGGGCGGCGTTATGCAAATTTTTGTACAAGGACAAAGCCTAGGACAATTTTTTGATATCCTTTATGATGGCTTTACCATATCAACTGGATGGGATGAGATGGATATGTTGCTGTCTAGGGGTGGAATTAACAGTATGTATTCTGTGGTTGCATTAGCTATATTGGCACTATCCTTCGGTGGTATAATGAATAATTGTAAGATGCTCAAGGCATTGGTAGAAAAAAAATCAGTAATAGTAAAGAGTCAAGGTAATCTAGTGACATCTACGGTGTTTGCCGCTTTGTTTATTAACATTTTTGGGGCTAATCAATATTTATCTGTAATTATCCCAGGTCAGATGTATGAAAAAACCTTCAAAGGATTGAACTTAAAACTTGAAAATCTAACAAGGGCCTTAGAAGGTGGTGGAACATTAACTGCTCCACTGATACCTTGGAATAGTAGTGGTGCATTTGTTTACTCTGTTTTATCCATAAATCCATTGTCATATGCACCCTATGCAATTATTTGTTGGTTAACACCACTTATTGTTATTTTCTTTGGATATACTAACATAACCATGACTAATCAAGGGAAATAAAAATTTAGTAATGTATAAAATAACCCCCCTACTGAACCATCTTACAGTAGGGGGGTTATTTTATAATAATATACCAATGGATTCAAAAACTACTTCCTTCATGACCTTCAAAAATACCACAAAAAATGCTGTTAAGAATAACTACTAAAGTCCCTGCCATTATCACTGATTCAATGAAAACACTTACAATTATAGTGATTATGAATGTAAAAACTGTGAATTTAATAATGGTTCGACGTTTTAAATCCTTGATATTCACTTTTTTCTTTTTTTTGAATATCCTCTCAAAGACAGTGTTTAATACTATAAAAGTAATTACATAGGATATTATAATCAAAAAAAAGCTTTTAAAATAAATAATAAAAAAAAAAACACAACAAAAGAAACTAACTTTTCTATCTTGTTTTTAAATCATACTACAAAAAAAAGCAAAAAAATCCAGAAGAAATTCTGGATTTTGAGTTATTTTCTTTCTTGATGCTTTTTTCTTCTTTTATTTTTAGTTTTATATTCTGTTGTAAATGCCTTTACCAATGAGATTATATAGTGTAATGATTCTTTAAGATGATAGTTATATACTATGTCATCATTACTTAAATCATCACTGGCATCCACATTTAGATTATACATTTTACTTAACAGAAGGGAATTTTCTTTGTTAATTCTTTTTTCATTGCCCATATCATAAAGGATATGAATATTATGATAAAGCTTATTTATTATGATTCTAGCATGGTGAAGATCAACCTTTTCCTCTTTATACAGATGATTTTTTTCTTCTTTTTTATATGTGGGATATTCCCTTTCTAAAATTTCCAGCTCATCACCTAAATCTTGCAGGGAAATGTCGTCATCCCTTTGCACCAGTTTCTTTATGGCTTCCTCACATTTATCCAAAAGCTCCACTGAAGCCTTTAAAACTATATCCCTACTGAAATGAGGATAAATAGTAAAATTAACAATGGCCGCAATTATAATTCCCACCATGGTATCTAAAAGCATATTTAGACCAAAAATTAGAATAGACCCTCCATCAACATTAAGCATAATAGAAATAAAAATAACACTGGAAATAGAAATAGTTTTCTTAAAATTTATTACATTGGATATAAAAATAATAAATAAAACACCAAAGCCTATTACCAAAGGGTTTCCCATGGCGATATATGAAAATAAAATTCCCATAAGGGCGCCTATTGTGGTACCTAGTATTCTATCCCTACCCATTCTAAAGGAATCTATTATATTTCCTTGCATTGTTATTAGGGCAGCAATTGCCACAAAAAAAGGTGAGTTTAAATTAAATGCATAAGCAACGGTAAGCCCTATGGTTACGGCTATGGCAGTCTTTATTGTTCGCATCCCAAGCCTAGCCTTTGTTTTAAAGCCAAGTCTCATAATACTCCATCTCCTAACTGTTTTACAGCATATAATTTTATTATCTGCCATTTACCAAACATATATTATATTTCTTAGTAGCGGATCCAATTGACCTTCAAGTATTGATCTTCTATGGGGGCAATCCCATCTAGCCACCTTGGAAACCATGCATTTAACATTAACCGCATAGGTTCATGACTAAATCCCCTATCCCAGCTATTGATAAACTCATCATCGATATAAAAGGCCACTTCATTTGGATAATAGTCAAAGCGATATCTATGATAATTCTCAGTTGGGTCGAAATCTAGAAATTCTTTATATTCATTATATACCCTTCCATCTTTATATGTTGTAAATAAAATATAGGCATTGGGTTCATTGTAAATCTCTATATCTATTTCGTGGTAAAAATCAGGTTCTTTGTAAAGGAAAAACCCTGTTATGGATGAAGGAGCATTGGGAAGCTTCATTTCCACCTCGTATGATCCGAAGCTTAGTTCTTTTCTTGTTTGAATTTCACCACCATTTAGTGTGTTTGCAGGGAGTTTGATTTTAAGACCCTTATCATCAATAATCACATTGTTCTGTTGTAGCTGAGAACGTCCTAAAGACCCATCCCGTTTAATCCAGATACTATGG
This sequence comes from uncultured Eubacteriales bacterium, assembly GCA_964474005.1. Lineage (GTDB taxonomy): Bacteria > Bacillota > Proteinivoracia > Proteinivoracales > Proteinivoracaceae > Alkalicella. Next base: position 8,647 of record CAYYRM010000034.1, on the reverse strand, counting down.
TCTAATTCCTTAAAAGAATCTTGGGTACTATATATCCTAATACCATTTGGGATATGAATATCTTTAATGCGTATTGATGTCTCATCAACTGGATAGCTATCCCACAGTGCAAAAACTGCTGAATAAGGACCAGTTATCCCTTGTGCCTTGATGTCCATGTTTACTAAAACCTTATCTTTTTTGGGTAGGTTTAATTCCTTAGGTTCTATATCAATCCATACACCCATGGGGTCTTGAATACTAAATCCTAGCCAGATACCCTCTTTGGATTCACCAGGATTATATATTTCAATTTCCGCCATAATTGATTCTCCAATTATGTATACATCTTTAGTAAACTCTGCCTTAAGACTAAGTTCTTGCGGTTTAGAGTCGGACATCAAAGTACTTGAAAAAAAATAAGTAGCTATTACTATTAGTACAGTTATACTTAATATTACATAAACCTTTCTATCCACTCTTTTTCCTCCTCAGTAAAATATACTTCAAATAATTAATTCTGTCTTTAAAGCCAATTTCCTTTAAAATATGACAAAAAAGCTGAGAAATATACTTCTCAGCTTCCTTTTATGCACTTTGTTCATTGTACATTTTTGAATAAATGCCTTCTTTTAGCATCAATTGATTATGGTTCCCTTCTTCCACCACTTCACCATTATCAAGTACATAGATATTATCTACATTTTTAACTGTTGATAGACGATGGGCTATGATTACCATTGTTCTTTCACCCATGAGCTTTTCCAATGTCTTTTGAACCTTCCCTTGGGATTCAGCATCTAAAGCTGAGGTTGCTTCATCTAATAATAATATATCAGAGCCCTTGTTTATTGCCCTGGCAATGGCTAACCTTTGTTTCTGACCACCTGAAAGGTTTGCACCATCTTCCCCAATTATGGTGTCATAACCATCCTTTTGAGCCATTATAAAATCATGGGCATTTGCCATTTTTGCAGCTTTTACTATGTCCTCAATGGTAGATTCTAAACGCCCGTATCGTATGTTTTCAGCAATGCTACCGTTAAAGAGATGTGCCTCTTGGGGCACATAAGAAATCTTGTTCCTCAGCTCTTCCAAAGAATAATTTTCACTGATCATTCCATTTATTTTTAATTCTCCATGTTTTATATGATAAAATCCCAATAGAAGCTTTGCTACAGTGCTTTTGCCAGATCCGCTTTTCCCTACAATGGCTACTGACTGTCCCTTTTTTATATTCATATTGAGTTTTCTTAAAACCTTTTTTTCACCATATGCAAATTCTAAGTTAGTAAGCTCAATGCTTTTTTCTCCATAATATTCACCATGGATTTTTTTCCCATTATCATATTCCACAGATTCTTGTAAAAGATTTTCAACCCTTTCTACCCCTGCCATGGAGCTTTGTAGTTGGCCTATGGCATCCCCAAGATCAGAAAAAACGCCCATGTTATTTTGCAGATTAAACATTGCTATCAAAGTACCAATATCCCACATTTCCTTGGATATAAAGTAAAGTCCGAGAATTATTATTCCTAGGGATTTTGCTGTACTAAAAAAGTGACCACTGGTATTTATAATGGCAGTCCAACTATCCCGTCTTTTTTCTGATTCCAATAAATTATCGCTTTCTATTTTGTAATCATTAACCATAACCTCTTCTACTTGAAAAATTTTAGATGTTTTAAATCCAGATATTATATCAAGTATCTTCCCAGTAACTTTGCTTCTGCTAAGCTGAACCGTGCCACTTGCCCTCTTTATTTTCCTAGAAATCCTTATGCTTGTATAAATAGATAAACCTTCAAACAATAAAGCATAAAGAGCTATTTTCCAGTCATATATAAACATTAAAATCGTAGAACCTGTACCCAATAATAAAATAAATGCTAACCGTTTAAGGTATATATCATATACATCTTCAATGATTTTTATATCGTTGGTGAGCTTTGACATTACATTCCCCCTATGTTCAGCCTCAAAATAATAAATGGGCAACTGAATCATATGGTTAAAAGCTTTTTCCCTAATTTCCTTCATGGTATTTTTTTGGGCTTTGGCATATACATACGCAAAGATTGGTTGAACAATAATGGCCAATATAAGGGATGATAGACCTATTATTATGGCCCTCAAAAACAAATTCCTTTGGCCTTGGCTTGCAGCATTAAACAAATCCTTCATCAGTATAGCCATGACTATATTAAAGCAAAAAGCCATTACGGTGTTATAGCCCATGACCCCTAGAAGGTAAGGCCAGCGGTTTCTGCCCATTAATTTTAGTGGGGTAAATGATTTAATCATTAGATTGCCACCTCCTGTATAAACTCCTCTTTTCTTCCACTTTCCTGTTTCAAGTACATATCCCTATAAACTCCACCTAATTCCATAAGTTCCTCATGGGTACCCCTTTCAACAATTAAACCTTTGTTCATAACCAATATTATATCTGCCTTTTTTATGGAAGAGAGCTTATGGGCTATGATAATTAAACTCTTACTTTTCCCCATGTTAGTTATGGTCTCTTCAATAACCTTTTCTGTATTACTGTCTAGGGCAGATGTGGGTTCATC
>CAYYRM010000034.1:0-6085 GCA_964474005.1 uncultured Eubacteriales bacterium | reverse complement strand
CAAGGAGTAATATTCGTGAATCCTTTAGTATTCCCCTGGCTATGGCGATCCTTTGCCTTTGACCACCAGAAAGGTTAGAACCACCTTCGGATACTAAGGTGTCATACCCGTTGGGAAGATTTATTATAAACTCATGGGCATTTGCCATTTTAGCTGCTTTTACTATTTCTTCATTGGTACTTCCCAATTTACCCAAACCTATATTTTCTGCCACTGTTTTAGGATAGATGTGGATATCTTGGGATACTAGAGATATCTGTTTTCTAACCCATGGCAAATTGTCTTTGGTCATTTTTTTACCATGTATATAAATTTCTCCTTTTTGCACATCGAAAAATCCGCATAAAAGATTAGCAATTGTACTTTTACCACCACTTGGCCCCACCAGAGCAATGGTTTGATTTTTGCTTAATTTAAAGCTGATATCAGATAATATTTCTTTGTTATCCCCATATTCAAATGAAACTTTATTAAATTCCACAACGGCTTTTTGATTTACTTCTTCTATATCGCAAGTCATGTGGCTTATTTCCACAGGGTAATCCAATACTTCTTGAATCCTTTCTGCACTTGCCTTGGCAATCTTATAATTTGTTATTAAGCCTATAAGTCTATTAACTGGGTTTGTCAAATAACTGATTATAGCTAAAAAAGCTGTAAATTCTCCTATGGTCATACTTCCAACAAAGGTAAGCCTACCACCGTATAAGTTAATTAACAAAATTGGGACCACAAGGAGTAAAATACTAATTATCATTACGGAAATCTTTTTCTTTGTTATTTCCATCTCTGTTTCATAAATTTTATCTTGATCTAATTTGTATCGGTTTTTAAACTCAGTTTGTAAATTAAAGGATTTTATAATGTAAATACCCTTAGTGGTTTCTTGTACTAAAGAGCTAGCCTTAGCCAGCAATTTCTGAAGCTTGCTTGAGTAGCCTGATAATGGATTAGTCACAATACTGTTTAAAGCCATGGCTAAAATCAGAACACTAATGGTAGCTAACAAAAGCTTCCAACTTAACACAAAACCATAAACAACTGCAAAAATAAATACCAATGGCTGATATAAAAAGTCCGATGATTCAGCAAATAGTTTTTTTATTGAATCCATATCATCATTTACCCTAGAAGCTATATCACCACTGTGATGGGTTTTTATTATGTTAAATGGTAATCTTTGCAAGTGATATACTGTTTTGTCCCTTAATTTCTTAACAATAGATGCTGAAAATCTTGCAGATGATAGTTTCCTAAAATACACATTGATGGTACCCATAAATAAAAGAAAGATTATAATAGCCACATACTTAATAAAGCCATGGGTACTCCCTTCAGAAATTAAGTCAACAACCCTTTTGAACATAACAGGGACCATTATGCTAGTTGCCACATCTGATAGGCTAAAGATTCCACTTAACCATAACCAAAACATATTTTCTCTTCCACTTGACAAAATTCTTACTAACGGATTTCCCTTTAAAGACATAAATCTCCTCCCAGCAATGAATAGTTCATTCATCATCTTTTTAAAAAGTTATGCACCTTTTTGTTGGTGCACTCTTAATGAATGATTCATTCATATTGTACCATGGCCAAAGTTTGTGGTCAAGATTAACTGTCTAAATTTTTAAGTTTTTCTTTTCTCCCTTAGCCCAAGTGATTCACTAACAAATTTTTCACCTGGGCTTTTCCATAACCAATGAAGGAATTTTATAGGCATATGTAGAATAATAAACAGTACAATTTTTTATAATATCTAATATTAATATGAGCCAATAAAAACTAAGGAGGTATTGCATTGACCATAATTGACACTAACTTCGCACAAAGCTTGGTTGAACTAGTTTCTAAAGAAACCAACCAAAATGTCCATATCTTTGGAGAGGGTGGAGTAATTATCGCCACCACCCAAGGAGAAAGGCTTGGGACAATCCATACTGGTGCAAAGGATATAATGAGTGGGAAGATTGAGTACATAGCCATAACCGAAGAAATGGCTAACGCAATGGATGGCACAAGACCGGGCTTTAGTGTGGGGATCTATTCTAACAATAAGTGTATCGGAGCCATCGGGATTAGTGGCGATCCAGGTCAGATGAAACCCATAGCAATGATCGCAAGTCATATGATTCAGTCGGAATATGAAAGAAAACTTTTCATGAACGGCATAACAGAAATGGCAAATTCAATTAATAATAGTCTACAAGAATCTTCCACTGCTTTGGAGGAAATATCCAATTCCATGAAGAAACAGGAAACATCAGTGGTGGAGTTGAGTCATGATATCTCAGATGCTAGGAATAATGTCATGAAAACCAATCAAATTATCGACCTAATCCAAAGTATTTCTAAGCAAACAAACATATTAGGAATAAATGCTTCCATAGAAGCAGCTAGACTAGGGGAGCAAGGGCAAGGCTTTAATGTGGTTGCTAAGGAGGTTAGAAAATTAGCCGTCGACACTGCCACTTCGGTAAATCAAATCGATGAAATATTAAAGACCATCCAAAGCATCACCTTAAGCATTTCAGATAATATCCAAGAACATACCCTAGCAGCTAAGAATCAAACTGCACTGGTACATGCCCTATCAACTGAGCTTGAAAATATATCCATGTCTTTGGATGACTTCACAAAAAAATTAAATTAATACGAAAAACTAGGGAGATTAATGAAAAAAATCTTCCTAGTTTTTTTACATCATAATAATCTAAGTAACTGCTACGAAAGCATTGATTGAATAAACCATAGGTTTTTGCTATAACCAGCAACATGGTCTTCAAATTCAGCCACTGCCTCAAAATCTCCATCTTGATCTGCCTGATTTCTTATATCAGTAGCTAGTTCCTTCATTTTGCCTAAATCCTCTTGTACAATCTGAAGTACCTCATCAGTGGTGAATTTATCCTTGTCTAGCTCCTGTATGGTTGTATTTTGTAAATAGTCTGCAATCTTTGCTAAAGGCTTTTCACCTCTGATTTTTATCATCTCTGCAACGGCATCAAATTTAGCAAATAAATCATCATACAATGACTCAGTATACTCATGGACTTGAACAAATTGCTTGCCCACCACATTCCAATGCAGGTTGTGTAATTTTACATTTAACACCGCTAAATTTGATAAATACTGGTTTACTTTTTTGTAATCCTTCATTACACCCTTCCTTTCATTAATTAAATTTCATTTTATTATTACCAAAGTACGTATTCCCTAACCTAAAAAAGCCTAGGTTTTGACAACCCTAGGCTCCATATATTTCACAAAAATCTCTTAGAAAGAATTTCATTATATAATTAACTCCATCAATAAAGGCAATGTAATTAAAGATGCCAGGGTTGTTCCCACCATCAAAAGTGTGGCATAGTCCCTTTGCACGTTAAAATTGTCAGCGAAAATTGGCGTCATAGCTGCTGTGGGCATGGCAACCAAAATAATTATAGTATTTGTAACCATGGATCTATCCTTTACAAGTACTGATAAAAAGAATACCAGCATAGGAATCAAAACCATTTTAATAAATACACCATAATAAATGGATAAATCCTTGAACTTTTTACCTATCTTGGCATTTGAAAACAGTACCCCAACAATCATCATGGACATTGCTCCAGTCATCCCCCCTACCAATTGGGCACTGGATAATAGAACCTCAGGTAATCTTATGTTAAAGAAAACCATAATTAAACCCATGTAAACAGCAATTACCGATGGATTAATAAGTATTTCTGACATAACTTGACCCTTTTCCATTTTTCCTTTAAAAAGAATTACTCCATAGGTCCAGAGAAACAGGACAAAAAACACATTAAAAATGGAACCATAAATAACCGCTTCAGATCCATATACAACGTTAAGTATTGGAAAACCGATAAAACCAGTGTTGGTGAAAACATTGGCGAAATGCAAAATTGTTCTTTTACCCTTATCTCTTCTAACAGGAGTAGTTAATATCCAAGAAACCATGATAATAATTATATAGACAAAAATACTGTAGTAAAAGGTTTTTAGGATATTTATCTTAATTGAATCATTATAAGTAAATGCAAAGGATGAAAGAATCATTAAAGGTAAAATGATTTGTAGTAACATCTCTGTTAGGCCTTTATTTATTTCATTGGTAATTATCTTTCTTTTGCCACCATAAAAACCTAATAGCATTATCAAAAACAGTGAAATGACACTTTGTGAAACAGTAGGCATCTTAAAATCCCACCTTTAAAAATTAGTCATATATCACTGTATTCTAAAGGGAATAATTTGTTACTTGCCATGTAAAAAGCAAGGACTTACGCCGAAGCCTAAGCCCTTGCAAAATTTGTTTTTAACCTTAAAGCAATGATATCAAAAACTTGATCACCAATGGATAAAAAGCCACTATACTTATATATCTGGCCAGCTGCATTATCGCCACCTTTGGGCCATCGCCTCCAAGTTCTTTGGCAATTAAAGCCATATCCGATAAACCTCCTGGGGCACTGGCCAATAGGGATGTAACTATTTCAATGCCACTGGCTTTGCTAATGAAATATCCTATAAGCAAATTCACCACAATTATCCCAACCAATAGGATTATAGCTGGTAAAAACACGCTTTGTAATGCTAGAACATCGGAGTAGGTCATTCTGCCACCTATGAGTATTCCAGCAAAAACTTGGGTTACCCTTCTTAGCCCAAGGGGCATATAACCCCTTCCAGTAAATATGTTTAATGCTCCCACAGCAATCATAGCAAAGGACATGGTCCCAGCTGGTATTCCTACCCAATATCCCACCAGACCAAATACCATTGCCACAACTAATGTTAGGGCTAAGTTTAATGTTTTTTCTTTGTTCAGTGACGGGTTCAGAGACGGTTTTGTATTACCACTGTTTATAGATGAAACAGATACAGATATCTCCTCTAAAGCAATCCCCTTAACTTTCTTAGAATATACCTTAGAGTGGATGTACTTCATAATCACTGGCAATATTGTAAAAACAATTAGGAGCCTTACTAACTGTAAAATTGCCACCTTTGAAGGGTCTGCTCCCATATCACCACTGATAAGGGACATATCAACTATTCCACCTGGGGCGCTGGCAAAAAGACAGGTTATTAAATCCATTCCAGTTGTTACACTCATTAAATAACCCATGGCAATGTTTAGCACAATCATCACTATAACCATAAGTAACGCAGGCTTTATGATGAATCTCATATCCAAAAAATCTTTACGATTTATCCCAGAGCCAATAAAAGCACCCGCCGCTATTTGAGTAATTATTCTTACATCTTGGGGCATGAAGGCCTTTGACGTAACCACATTGAAAAATGCAATTGCCATAAGGGAGCCAACCATCATTCCCGCTGGCATCTTAAGCCTCATGGCAGTAAAACCTCCAATAAATCCTATGGCTATTGTTAAAAACAAATTCTCCATACACTACCCCTTTTTTCTCAAGTATCTTTAGTATAATTTCGAGTGTGGAAATAAATCTTATTATAGCATAAAACTAATAAAAAAACTGTGGGGGTCCACAGTTTTTTTATTACTATTTATTTAACACTAGCATTTTTAAAGCTTGACCTATCTTTATGGGGTTTCCATACATCAACGTTCCCATTCGGTAAATCTTAGATGCCAAAATACCAATAAGCCCTGTACTCACAGCCAATATAGATAGAGAAATAAACACTTCAATATTTGAAGCTGTACCCATGGAAACCCTTACAAACATGGCCATAAAAGAACTAAAGGGTATATAAGATGCGATTTTTAACACAATGTTATTGGGAAGTTGCATTCCCATTACAGCAATGGCAAACACCGCAATAAACATTATTGTAATAGGTGTAGCACTGGGGTTAATATCCTCGGTCCTAGAAACCAGAGCACCTATTGTTCCAAAAATAAATACATAGAACAAATACCCTAATATACCAAAGGCAGAAAAGGCTAAAATAACACTTCCAGGTATCTTAAAGATAAAATCTAAGCTATTATTCCATGCTGAAGCATTGAGGGTATATGAAACTTTCGCAGATAGGATAATCAAACCAAATTGTAATACCCCAGCCAAAGCCCCACCGATAACCTTCC
>CAYYRM010000033.1:0-17124 GCA_964474005.1 uncultured Eubacteriales bacterium | reverse complement strand
GCAATGACAATGAAGATTGGCGAGAAGGTTAAAGAAAAGGACTTATTGGCTAAGTATAGTGCTTTTTTTGGCTTGTTTAAGGGTGAATGTAGGTCCCATGTGGAAGGGGTCTTAGAACATATATCTGACATAACAGGGCAGGTAACCATTAGGGAAGCGGCTATCCCAGTTGAGGTTACAGGTTATGTTCAAGGTAAAGTGGTGGAGGTTATTGACGAAGAGGGAGTTGTAATAGAAACCCCCGCTGCTTTGGTACAGGGTATTTTCGGGGTTGGCAGGGAGAATTTCGGTCAACTTAAAATGGCTGTTAAAAGACCAACGGATACTTTAACCGATGGGATGATAAGGGAAGATGACAAAGGCAAAATCCTAGTGGGTGGAGCTTTAGTTACATCTAAGGCTCTAAAAAAGGCAGAGAAGATTGGGGTCATTGGAATAATATCAGGGGGGATTTTAGACAGTGAACTTCATGATTATTTAGGATACGAAATCGGTGTTGCCATAACAGGACATGAAGATATCCATTTGACACTGGTACTAACTGAAGGCTTCGGGAAAATCCCCATGGCTGATAAGACCTTCAATTTATTTTTGGGCTTAGAAGGGCAAATGGCATCTATAAATGGGGCAACTCAGATTCGAGCAGGGGTATTAAGACCTGAAGTTATTGTGGCAAAGGAATACACAGGAGAACATCAAGAAGAAGAGGTCAAGGGTTTAAGTATCGGAACACGGGTAAGAATCATTCGCACGCCATTTTTTGGCAAGCTTGGGACAGTTACAGGGCTTCCAATACAGTTGACCAAGATAGATACAGAGGCTAAGGTTAGGGTATTGGATGTGCAGTTGGATCAAGGGGGAAAGGTGACGGTGCCTAGGGCTAATGTTGAGATAATTGAATCATAGGTGACTGTTGAAATACGGCTGTTGAAAAGCCAGCATCTTCTTCGTTACTGCAAAAAATCAGCTCCTCACGTATTAGCTATACGCTCCGGGGCTGATTTTTTTTGTGCCTCGAATCTGCAGACTTTTGAACAGCCTGAGTGGGTCGGATAAAAACCTAAATATAAAAACTTAAATATAAAAACTTAAATATAAAAAACTAAATATAAAAAACTAAATATAAAAACCTAAATATAAAACCTAACATAAAAACTTAAATATAAAACCATATACATTAGGTCTGTGCTTTTACTATTTTTTACAAATTATTATCATAAAGGACTTTTGGGGGTGTTTGTAGAATAGTGTAGTTATTGGGGGTAGATTACAGTAGGGGAGATGGTTATATATGGAGAAGAAACTTAAGTATCTAATAGGAATCATAGCAATTAGTGTATTACTTAACTTTTGGAGCATTGGTAAGATTGGAAGGTTAGAAAACCAAATTGATAGCATTAGGAACTCTGTTGGACAATGGGCCCATTTAAACTCAGAGATTAATAGCTTGTATGGTAGAATGGCTAGACTTGAAGAGGAGAAAAGATGGATAAACAGGATTGAATTTATCCCCAATGTAGAGGATTCCACATTGGAGGAAATTCATATGTATATTCAATGGAGTCTAAGGGAATTTGAAATAAATTCTATACCTAAGCTTAGGTACAAAAAATCCTATACTGATGATACGTGGATTGAGATTTTAGCAGAGAAAAAAGAAGAGGGGACATTCTTAGCACCCGTTATACTAGATCCCACCGAGAATTACCAATTTCAGGTGGTCATGGAAGGTAGCTTTTTTGTGGCGGGTGAAGTGATGAATATACCTTCCTATTATTACAAGCCCCCTAGGCTCCAAGGAACATATACGCAAATGGAAGGAACCGGTAAAGCCACTAAATTTACCACTGAAATGGTATTGGCAGAGTCTCCTATGTTTGACTTTTATAAGGTTGATAGTGTAAGAGTTGTTACTTATAAAGATGGTAAAGAATATAATTCTAGATATTATAAAGCCCAGTCAAATGGTACAGAGGTGGTTGTGGATTACACCGTTACAGATGATATCTCATTTATTATCTTGGAGGTTTCATATGGGAGTGGATTGATTGAAAAATTTGTATTGCATCCATATGAAAGTCTACATTACCCTGTGGAACTAGAAGAAAAAGATGGTCAGTGGAGAATAATTGATGAGAGAAAAGGAGGATATGGCTACTAGGCCATATCCTCAGATTTTTCATTAAAAGTTAATTTAATATTTACATAATAAATGTATAATATAAGTAGAACATTTCAATCCGACGGGGGGATTAAATGAGGGGACAATTACGACAAAACAAAAAAATCTATTTCATTATTGTGGTATTATCTTTTTTTATTTTATTTACAGGCTATGCTGAAGAGCTAGAGGAGACAATACAACAAGGGGAATTAGTGGCTTTTTTCGGAAATGCACGCTTTACCGTTGTAAGTGGATTTGATATTGAAAATAACTACATCTGGACTTTATACGACAATGAGTTAGATATTCCCATCGATAAAATATATGCCTATGATGAAAGGGAAAACAGTGTTTATTTTTTAGGAGAAAAAGGCTTTGGGAAGCTAGACTACCTATCGGGAGAATACCAGCTCCAAGGGGATATCAACAGTTACGAAGTAAAAGATCAAACAATATTTAGAGAGATAAGACAAGGAAAAGGGATAAACAAGAAAAAAAGCAACTAGTGAATCAGGGTCAGGTCTCGTAATTCCATGGTGGAATTACGAATGCCTGACCCTGTAATTTGTCCAACTTAGTCTTTTTCCATCCTTTGATACCATTGTGATGTGAATGGTGGTATCATTTTGGAATTGTTTGTCATCTACCCAAAGTATTTCCATTGTTTGATGGTTTGGGGTTGTTGTAACAGTACATAACTCCCCTCGTAATTGGATGTTTATGGCTTTATTATTTGTCAATGTCATGTATAAACCATTTTCATTATGATGATTCATTTCAAAACTTATATTTGGGATGTCTTTGATAGATGGATATATATTGACCCTATTGACAGGTCCATTGATGGGGATTTTTGTCACTGTTTTAAAGGTAATGGGTATATAGTCCACCTTGGGACTCCTAAAAAGCTTTTGAAACCATGTCTTTGCATCCTTTATGAACATGGTGACCCCTCCCATGGCTTTTTTATATAATATGCTGGGCAAAACACTGTGATGAATTAAAGGCATAGATTTAGGAAGAATATTTCTGTTGGGAAAATTTGAAAAAAACACTGGTAAAATATATAATCAAGAGTATATAACTTATTTTTAGAGAGGATTTTTTGGATGGGAATTATTATAAAAGAATTATCTGAAACCATAAGTCTTGGCAATAAATTAGGTGCCCTACTGAAAAAAGGTGACATACTCCTACTGGAGGGGGATCTAGGAGCTGGAAAGACCACATTGACCCAAGGGATAGCCAAGGGTATGGGTATTAAAGGCTATGTAAAAAGCCCTACTTTTACTTATGTAATAGAGTATTTGGGGTCTGTTAATCTTTATCATTTTGATTTATACCGGCTACAAGAACCCGAAGAGGTCTTTGATTTAGGCTTTGATGATTTTTTGGATAAGGGTGTCATAGTAATGGAGTGGGGAGCCTTAGTAGAGGACTTGTTAATGGAAGAGGGTATAAAATTTATAAAGATATCTATCAAAAACATTGACGAAAACACCAGGGAATTCACAATTTTAGAAAACCCTCGGGGTATGGAAATTAAAAAGGAGTTGGAGTAATGCTTTGCTTAAGTTTAGAGACATCCACTAAGTCTTGCTCTGTGGCATTGGTGGAAGATGATAAAACATTGGGGGAAGTTGTATTAAATAATGATATGACCCATTCTCAAACCCTTATCCCCGCAGTGGACATGTTGTTGAACTTGGCCCAAAAGAAACTAGAGGATGTGGATTTGATGGGGGTAGCAGTGGGTCCTGGGTCCTTTACTGGGCTTCGCATAGGTATTGCCACCGTTAAGGGGCTTGCCTTTGGGAGAAGAATCCCTGTGGTGGGTGTTTCAACCTTAGAAGGGTTAGCCCAAAATTCAAATTGTATAAATTCTTACGTAGTACCAATCCTTAATGCCAGAAGGAATCAGGTTTATACTGCCCTTTATCAGTACAATACTGATAAATACCAGGGATTGATAAATGAATGTGTCATAAAGCTGGATGAACTGGTGGATAAGTTATTGGCCTTTGAAGGCAATTTTACTTTCACAGGTGACGGAGTCCCTATTTTTAAAAAGCAATTGATGGAATACTTAGGGAAAAGGGCTCAATTTATTCCTGAATTTAACTGTATACCCAAGGCCACTTCCATTGGGTTTTTGGCAATAAAAAGGTTTAATGAAAAGGGCGGAGACGATCTTTTCACCATAAAACCAGAATATTTAAGGCTTTCTGAAGCGGAGAGGAATTTATTAAAGGGGTGTAATTGATGGATAATAACTACGTTGTGATTCCCATGGCAACACAGCACATTGACGAGGTATGGGAAATTGAAAATTTGGCCTTTGCCACACCGTGGTCAAAGGATGCATTCACTAAAGAGGTAACGGATAATCAGTTTGCTTTCTATTTGGTGGTGTTAGATAAACACAAGGTTGTGGCATATGTGGGAAGTTGGATAATTTTAGATGAATGCCATATCACAAACGTAGCAGTACATCCAGAGTACAAAGGAAAAAAAATCGCCTATAACCTACTTAAGATATTGATGGATACAGTGAAATTGAGGGGAGCCAGTGCCATCACCTTGGAGGTAAGGGTGAGTAACCACCCTGCCCAACAGCTTTACCAAAAGCTAGGCTTTGAAGTAAAAGGACTAAGAAAGGGTTATTACACAGATAATAATGAAGATGCCCTTATAATGTGGGCAACACTTTGATGGGAGGACTATGTTTTGGAAACTTGTAAGGTTTTGGCCATAGAAACATCCTGTGATGAAACGGCTGTGGCCATTGTGGAAAATGGTTCAAAAATTCTAGCAAATAAAGTGCTATCACAAATAGAGATACATAAGGCCTTTGGAGGAGTAGTTCCAGAGGTGGCTTCACGGCATCATTTAGAAGGGATTTTACCTTTAATTGAAGATGCCATAAATGATGCCAAATTAACTTTTGATGATATTGACTGTATAGCAGTTACCAACGGACCTGGGCTTGTGGGTGCTTTGTTGGTGGGTTTATCTGTTGCAAAAGGGCTATCATATAGCTTAAATATACCTTTGATTCCAGTAAATCATCTGGCTGGGCATATTTATGCAAATTTTATAGAGAATCCCATTGATTTTCCTCTGGTGGCACTGATTGTTTCTGGAGGGCATACTGACCTTATTTACATGGATGAACATCTTAAATTTGAGGTCATGGGGCAGACTAGGGATGATGCCGCAGGTGAGGCCTTTGATAAAATTGCCAGGGCCTTAGGATTAGGATATCCAGGGGGACCATTGATTGATAAAAGGGCACAGTTGGGTAATCCAGAGGCCATAGATTTCCCCAGGGTATATTTAGAAAAAGGTAGTTATGATTTTAGTTTCAGCGGTTTAAAATCCGCAGTGTTAAATTATCTACATAACAGCAACCAGCGGGGTGAGGACATCAATGTTAATGATGTCTGTGCATCATTTCAAAAAGCAGTTGTGGATGTTTTAGTGGAGAAAACCATTGATTGTGCCAAGGGCAAGAATGTCAATAACATAATAATTGCAGGGGGGGTTTCCGCTAATTCTGGCCTAAGGTCTGCAATGGAGTCCAGATGTAAACTAGAGGGCTTAAGCTTATATCGCCCAAGTATTTCCCTATGTACTGATAATGCTGCAATGATTGGGGCAGTTGGTTATTACCTCTACAAAAATAAAGTCTTCGCTGACCTAGATTTGAATGCTTATGCTACCATGCCCCTTAGATAGTTATCCCCAAGGAACACCTGTTTTTTCTGTGGATAATGTGGATAAGTATATTTCAAATGTTTTATACACTAATTTTCACAATGTGGATAAACGAAACAAGGTTTTTCGACAATAAATGTGGATAATGTGGATAAAAACAACAAAATCCTTTAATAATAGCTTTTGAGGGTGTGGATAATCTTGTGGATAATGTGGATAACCGAAGGTTTGTTCCCCTTGGAAGTAATTGACAATGATCAAAGCAAAGGATAACATAGAAATTAAGGTATAAAAAGGAGGTTTTTGGGTGTATAGAATATTATTTGATATGGGTCCCATCACAATTTATAGCTACGGTGCCATGATAGCCCTGGGTTTTATATTTATCATCTTTGGTATGCGCCACTTTGCCCCAAAGATTGGCTTAACTGCAGATAATGCCACAGATATTGTCATAGGGGCAATTTTTGGTGGTATGGTTGGAGCTCGGCTATACTATGTTTTTGTGTATAACTGGAGCTATTATTTGGCGAACCCCTTGCAGGTTTTTAATCTAAGGGAGGGTGGCCTAGTTTTCTTTGGTGGTCTAATTGGAGGGGCTGGGGTGGTTATAGGTATCATTGTATATAAAAAGTGGCCCCTATGGGAAATCGCTGATGTTGCGGCAATTTTTGTCCCATTGGGCTATGCGTTTGGTAGAATAGGCTGTTTTTTAAATGGCTGTTGTTACGGAATACCCACAGATGGTTTTTGGGGTATATCCTTTAGGGAGTTAGGAGGGGCATCATACTACCCCACCATGCTCTACTCTTCTTTTTTAGGTTTTCTGCTCTTTGGGTTCGCCCTTTGGTACAGAAACAAAAGAACCTTTGCAGGGGAAGCTTTTATTATTTATATGGCCATTTATAGTATTGGAAGGTTTTTAATTGAGTTTTTGCGGACAAATCCCAAAGTCTTTGGGATTTTATCAGTGGGCCAATTCACAGGTCTTGTGACCATTGTCATGGCAGGTATCCTTTACCCCATTTTGAAGAAAAGAAATTCTTATGCTATATCAAAGGAAGACGATGATCTTAGAAGTGCATAAGATTTATTGGATAATTATTGAATTTTAACCTATAATATATATTCAGTAGAGTATCAACAAAATTGTACATTTGTCATAAAATAAGCATAGGAATATTTTGGTTTTACAATGTATGAAGGATGGTGAAATGTTGATGGAAGGAAAAACTAAATTTCATTTAATAGGCATAGGTGGTTATGGTATGAGTGCCATCGCCTTAATTTTACTGGAAAAGGGATTTCAGGTTACGGGTTCTGATTTGAATAATAGTGCCATAGTAGAAAAGCTCATGGAAAAGGGAGCCAATATATCCTTTGGTCATAATAGTGAAAACCTAGGGGATGCAGAAGTGGTTATTTACTCCACTGCAATACCTGCAAGTAACCCGGAGCTTTTGGCTGCAAAGGAGAAGGGTTTGACAATTTATCATAGGGCTGATATGTTTGCAGAGCTTTTGAACCACGGTTACGGAATAGCCATTGCAGGTGCCCATGGAAAAACCACCACAACTTCCATGACATCACTGATTTTAGAACAGGGTGGTAAGGACCCTACGGCACTAATTGGTGGGGTACTCAGTAATTTTGAGGGTAATGCCCGTTTAGGTCAAAGTGATATAGTTGTGGCAGAGGCCTGTGAAAGTGATCATTCCTTTTTGAGGTATAACCCTGATATTGCTTTAATTACTAATATAGAGGCTGACCATCTAGAACATTACGATGGAAGCTTTGATAAACTTTTGGATACCTATTATGACTTTCTACAAAATGTTGAAGAAGATGGTTGTGCAATAGTTTATTATGATGATGAAAACATTAAAAAGGTTGTGGAAAGGGGCTTTGATAAAGAGCTTATAACCTATGGCTTTGATGAATCAAATAATTACTACGCAACAAACATTAAGCTATTGGAACGTGGGTCCCGTTTTGACGTATATGAGGAGGGGGAGCTTTTAGGTACCATTGAATTGTCAGTGCCAGGAAAGCACAACATATTAAATGCCTTAGGAGCAACAGTTATAGGATTTTTGACAGGGGTTGATTTTGAAGATATCCAAAGGGCTTTAAAGATTTTTAAAGGAGCCAAAAGGAGATTTCAAATAATACATGATGGGGAAATTTTGGTTGTGGATGATTATGCCCATCATCCCACAGAGGTTAATGCCACACTAAAATCTGCAAAGGGCGCTGGGAAGCATAGGGTTATTGCCATTTTTCAACCCCAACGCTATACCAGAACTAACTTTTTTATGAATGAGTTTTCCCAAAGCTTTTTTGATGCAGACAAGGCCATATTGGCAGATATTTATACAGCAGGGGAACAGCCCATTGAAGGGGTTACATCAGAAAATCTTGTTAAGAAAATGCAGGAAAATGGCCATAAAGACGCCATGTATATAGTTACAAAAGATGAAATATTAGAATACCTAAAAAAAGAGGTAAAGCCAGGGGACCTAGTGATTACCATGGGTGCAGGAGACATCTATAAGGTGTCTGAAAAGCTTGGAGAGTGGCTACAGGGATAGGAGTGGCATAGTTGGAGATAGTGGAAAGATTGATACTTGATTCAGTTGTAAAGGACAATATTTTGCCCCTTACTTCAAGGTGTAACATGGCATGTATTTTCTGTAGTCATAATAATAATCCCAAAGGGATAGAAGTTTATCGTATACCAGATAGGAAAATTGAATCTGTGTTAGAACTGGCAGAGTATTTAGATCCCAATAAAAAAATTATCATTGGGGAATCGGCCACAAAAATCATAGAGGGCGAACCCTTTTTATACAAAGATATTTTAAAAGTTTTAAGTATTTTAAGGGAAATGCACCCAAAGACAGTTATTCAAATTACCACCAATGGGATTAGGCTCAATTCCCAGGTGGTTTCTTTTCTAAAGGAAATTGGTCAAGTGGAGTTGGTTATATCCTTAAACAGTAGTACTGCATACGGTAGGGAAATCTTGATGAATGATAAAAAACTAGGTTCAGAGATTTTGAAGAAACTAGAATCTCTAAAATCATGGGATATACCCTTTAGTGGAAGTATTGTGGCAATGCCCTTTAAAGTTGGTTATAAAGATATAGAAGAAAGCAT
Source organism: uncultured Eubacteriales bacterium (assembly GCA_964474005.1). Lineage (GTDB taxonomy): Bacteria > Bacillota > Proteinivoracia > Proteinivoracales > Proteinivoracaceae > Alkalicella. Next base: position 8,084 of record CAYYRM010000033.1, on the reverse strand, counting down.
TTCTAAGCTATTTGGGCTAGGAGCCAGGGATGTAAGGGTATTTTTACCAGGGTTTTCAAGTCTGGCCAGTGAAGATTTACATTTCAGTGAGACAATGCATCAAGAGCTTGAAGATTTCCTTGACACTTTGTCCAGAAAAGAAAAAAGGCCCATAACTTTGGAACCCCCATTAATTTATAATCTTGATAGTATCGTCCGAGGTGTTACCATCAATAGTCCCGCTTTTAAAACGGGGATAAGCTACAAAGATGTTATTTTGCATGTCAATGGACAAGCACCATTTAGTAGGGTTCATTGCCATGAGATGTTAACAATAAGTGAAAATCCTAATGTTTTAGTAAAAAGGGAAAATGGAACAGAATTTAATGGGACTATCTATAAGAAAAAGGGTCAATCCTCAGGGATTATTTTTGATAATGATATTTCTTTAAATAAAATGGAAGAGCTTAAAAGTATAATACAAAGAAATGCAAATAAAAAAGGGATTGTATTAACATCTAAATTTGCCTACCCTATAATAAAAATGGCCATGGATAAGTTAGAAATAAGCATGCCAATTTTTTCAGTGGCAAGTAACCTATTTGGGGGAAGCATTAAGGCAGCTGGTTTATTAACCGTTAAAGATTATAAAGCTAGACTAGATACCCTAAAAAGTCAAGAATTCTCTTTAATTGTCATACCAAAGATTTCATTTGATAGGTTTGGCAAAGACTTAAATGGTGTTAGTTACCTGAGCTTAGGGGAAGATTACAATTGTAAAATAGAACTAATTTAAGGAGTGATTTTATGTTAGCCATCATCGGAGCCATGGAAGAAGAGGTTAAGCTTTTTAAAGATAATATGGAAGGTGTAGCAGTAAGGGAAAAGGGTGGAATGGAGTTTTATCATGGTAAACTCCATGGTAAGGAGCTGGTACTGGTAAGGTGTGGTATAGGAAAGGTAAATGCCGCCATGTGCACCCAAATCCTTGTGGATGAATTTGATGTTGATAAGATTATTTTTACAGGGGTAGCGGGGGGTTTAGCTCATAATATCGAGGTGGGGGATATTGTTATTTCAACTGATTGCGTACAGCATGACTTCGATGCCACAGCCTTTGGCTATAGGGCAGGAGAGATTCCAAGATTGGACATGGTAGAATTTCAGGCCAGTAAAGGGCTTGTTGATCTGGCTGTGGATAGCGCAAAGGGTATTCAGGGCTTTCCCAATGTTTTTACAGGACGTATTCTCTCAGGGGATATTTTTGTGGCAGACAAAGGCAAAGCGTTGGAGCTTGGAGATAAATTTAGTGGCCTTTGTGTTGAAATGGAAGGTGCTGCAGTGGCACAGGTGTGTTACTTGAACAAGATAGATTTTGTAATCATTAGATCCATGTCAGACAAGGCAGATGGCTCTGCCCATGAGGATTTTGCTACATTTGTCAATACTTCAGCGGAAAATGCCCTAAAGCTTGTGGGTGCCATGTTGAAAGAAATCTAATTAGGCCACTTAAAAGTCTTGGTTTTTCAAAATCCTTCAGAATAAAGGAACAAAAGCCCATTCTCCTGGAACGTATAAATTTATACGTGGGGAAAATGGGCTTTTTAAGCATCAACGAAGTAGAGGTATTATTTAATGTTCATCATGGCATACAGAGTCATCACTTACCACAGTGGGAATCCTTATGACAAACTCAGTTCCAGTTTCTGGGTTACTGGTATATACCATGGTACCTTGGTATTGGCTTACTAAGTTTTTTACAATGTAAAGGCCTAATCCACCACTTTTTTCCTTTGTGGTGTAACCCTTATAAAAAATTTCATCCCCAATTTCCTTTGGGATATAACTTCCGTTGTTGTAAAACTTGATAACATTATAGTCATTTTCAAGTCCGATGTAAATCTTTACATAGGGCTTTTTTGCTTTTATGGAAGCCCTAAAGGCGTTATCTATCATGTTACCGAATAAATTCACTGCATTAATCTTACAAAGGGGAAATCTATCTAAATCATGGGTTACCGCTATATCAAAGTTTATTTTTTGCTCTTTCGCTATCCCTGCCTTCACCAATAACAAAGATTTAATTTCCATGCGAGATAAGGACATAAACTGAAGTTCAGGTTTTACTTGGTTAGTTATTTCATCGATGTAAAGTTTCAATTCACGGTAATTTCCCAAATCACTAAACCCTTTTATAACTTGGATATGATTCACAAAATCATGTTTTTGTTGCTGGATGGTTTCCACAAGTTTTCCTAGGTTATCAATATTTTGTTGTTGTTTTTCGATGATGAGTTCTTGCTCTGATGCTTTTTGTAGTTTTTGGACATTTATTAAAACTAAAATAAAAACCAACATGTTAACAAACATAGCTAAACCTATTAGACCATTGCCATGAATACTAAAATAATCTCCAAAAAGCCCAGTATGGGTTAAGGAGATCAAAATTATTTGTAAAAAAGATTGAATTAATATTCCATTGATTAAAAAAGATAATTTCATACCTGATTTTTTTTCCATAAAATATCCCCCAAACGGTCTATCAAATCTAAATTTGATAAGTATCTCCCAAATGCCTTTGCTTATAGTAATACTTCTTAACCATATAGCTTAAGGTAACAAAGGTTAAGGATGCTGGCATTGTAAGCAAAATCCTGATAATTTCCTTACCCCAAACCTCATATATGGATAAATTTGTAAAACTATTATAAATATATAGGACAAAAAAGTCAATGATATATAGAAGTATAAAGTATATAAGGGCTGTGGAAATGGATGCATTTAATGACTCGTAGGTTATGTAGTATAAAAGAAACGCCAAAAACACCATAGCCACAAAGGAATGAAAGCCTAAGGGTAATATGGCTCGGGTTAACCAGGTCATACAAGAAAATAAAAAAGCTGAAATGACAAAGCATTTAACTTTAACAGTTGTGTTAAGCAAGCTTAAACAAAAGAACAATGCAATGCCTGACCTAGGGATCATACTGAATATAAAATTCAAAAGGGATGCATATTCCATTTTAGTTCCCCTTTCAGGTTTTACTAAATGTATATATTCGACATAAATCGTCAAAATCCTTTATTGTATAAAAAAATGTTTAGTACCTATACAAACATAAAGAAGGTGTAAGGGTGAAATTATTAATTTTAAAATCCGTTTCTTTAGGTGGTATATCCACACATATCAGTGAGTTAAAAAGGGGATTTGATATTTACGGTATTGAAGTGGTGATCTTTGAATGTAGTTTTACACCCAGGGGATTTTTCAATAATATAGTAAGTATTATCAATATTATAAGGGTACAAAAGCCCGATGTAATTCATATTCATGGTTATAAGGCCATGTTGTTTTCTTTTCTCCTACCTGGAAAAATTAGTAAAGTGTGTACTGTACATGGATTTTTGGAAGATCTAAAGTCAGTAAAGGGAAAAACCATAAAATGGTTATTGGCTAAATGTATGAACAGAATTGATGTAATAATTTGTGTTTCTAATCATTTGCAAAAACATGTGGTTAATGTCTTTAATGTCCATAAGGAAAAGATACGGGTAATATATAACGGTGTATCAATACCTGAATCTAAAATAGACAAAAAAAGAGGAGCTAGAATCTTTGGGGCATGTGGCAGATTGACAAAGGCCAAAGGCTATCATTTACTAATTGAGGCATTTAATAAAATTTCTCCAAGTCACGGGGCAGAATTACATATCATTGGGGACGGTCCAGATATGGAGTTGCTAAAATCATTATCGGGACCTAAGGTAAATTTTCATGGATATAAGGATAATCCCCAGGAATTATTGTTAAATTATGATGTATTTATCCAACTTTCTTTATACGAGGGGTGTGGAATTTCAGTACTTGAGGCCATGAGCTTAAACCTTCCAGTAATAGTAAGTGATGCAGGGGGACTACCAGAATTAATTGAAAATGGAGAGCATGGGTTAGTTTTTCCTAAGGGAGATATTAGTGCCTTGACCAATTGTATTAGTATGGTATTATCAAATAAGGAGTTATATAGTAGCCTGGGCAATGAAAATCGAACTTGGGTAGCAAAGCATTTTAATTATACTAAAATGCTGGAAAAAACAATAAATATCTATAAAGAGTTGATGGGGGAAGAAGTATATGAACAGATTTTATAAATTCTTTTTAAGTTTATGTGTAAGTATATTATTAGTAAATTTCTTAGGAGAGTATAGTTTTGCCCAAAGTAGTTCACATAAGACTTATATAGTTGTGGTGGATAGGACTGTGCCCCAAGAGCTCCTAGATCATGGTCAAGAAAATCTTCAACATATCTTGGAAAATAGTGGTTGGGGAATTATAAGTAATACCACCGCAAGGGGAAAATCATCTGAAAATCAGGCCCTGACCATTGGTTCTGGGAGTAGGGCATTATCACCCAATGGCTTTTCTTTTTTCAATATGGGTGAGGAAATAGATGGGATATATGCTGAAACAATCTATAATACCTTTAACCCAAGACAGGTTACAGGGCAATCGGTTTTTAACCCCTATGTTCAAAACATGATTTATCACAATAGTCAGCTACACCACACTGTTTTGGTAGGGACATTGGGGGAACTACTTAAGGAGAATGGTCTTAACCCTGTGGTTATCGGGAATTCTGATGACTTTGAAAACAAAAGACACATCTCAGCCATTTTAATGGATAGTCATGGGATGGTTGAAACAGGAATTGTGGATAAAAGAATTCTCAAGGAAAACCATAGATTTCCAGGGGGGTACAGCACGGACTATTTCAAAGTGGTGGAATACCTAAATGAAAGCTTACAAACAGGAGACGTTTTCGTTATAGATACAGGGGATTTACATCGCTTGGATGAATTCTACAGGTTTTATCAAGAAGAACAGCTTCAAAATCTTAGGTCTCAAGCCATAGCTGATATGGATCACCTCTTTGGCTCTATACTAGATATCATGGAATCAGAGGACCAACTATATATCCTAACACTAAATGCCACCTATAGTCTAAGGGAAGAGGGAGAAAATATCCCTGTTATCTATCATTACACAAAAAATGGTTCAGGATCTTTGCTTACTGCTCCCTCCACTAAAAGATTAGGTGTTATAACCACGCTAGATTTAGCACCCACCATACTCAATAGTTATGGTATCGATACAAGGGGTTTATATGGTTCCCAAATAAGTCAAGTGGAAAAGCAAAATCACTCAGAATTTATACTGGCACAGTTAAAGCAAATAAACACTGTATTTAATCAAAGACCCTTTGTCATAAGATTTTATATTGTGGTTACCATCATAATTGTCCTAGCTTTATTGGCTAATTTAAAAATAAAAAGCATACCAAATAATTACTTTAGTTATCTAATATTACTTTCCTTAGCAGGACCACTGGCATTTTTGATTATGCCTATACTTGGACCACTGCCAATGGTCATATATTTAATGATTTTTTATGTTATTTGTGTTGTCATAGTTCTAATACTGAAACTCTCCATAAAGGACCCCATCAATAGGGTCATAGCTTTAAGTGCAGTGACCATTACAGGGGTTTTAGGAGACACACTATTTAACAGCTATCTACAAAAACAATCCATTTTAGGTTATGATGTCATTGCAGGGGCGAGATTTTATGGGGTTGGTAATGAATATATGGGGGTACTTATTGGGGGTTCCATCATAGCTACATTCCCACTGATGGAAAATCCTAAGTTTAAAAAATTCCTATATATTATTTATGGAGCCATAATATTTATCATGATGGCACCATTTTTTGGAACGAATTTTGGTGGTACATTGGCATTGGCTGTAACCTTTGGGGTTGCCCTTACGGACATAAAAAAAGGGAAAGGAATGTATAAATACATCCTTGCCCTGGGTGGAATATTTGTTATAGCAGTTTCTGTGATGCTTTATTTAAATACCGTTACAGAAAATCAAACACATATAGGGCGCTTGTTTTCTGGAGACAATGTCAATAGAATGGAAGAAATTTTGCTTGCCATAACTAGAAAACTATCCATGAACTGGAGGCTGGTTCGCTTTAGTATTTGGAGTAGGATTTTCGGAGTGTTACTCCTGAGTACAGCGGTAATAGGTTTTTACCCACCACAAAAGCTTCAGTTTATAAAGGAACAAAGGTATTACCGTGTGGTAAAGGCTATCCTAGCAGGTAGTTTAGCTGCCTTAGTGTTAAATGATTCAGGAATTGTGGCAGCTGCCACAGCCGTGATATTTTTGGCACTGCCTATACTCTATGTGGTTTGCTCAGATAGCTCAAGCTCCACCTCTTCCCATTTAGAGTAAAGTTTTTCAAGTTGTAGTTTTGTAGCTTCATATTCTTTTGTGATTTCAAGATTTTTTTGAGGATCACTGAATATTTCAGGTGAACAGAGTAGCTCTTCATATTCTAAGATGAGCTCCTCTGTTTTTTCTATTTCTGCTTGGGTATCAATGAGCTCTTTTTTCAAAGCCTTTTCACGGTTATTGGAAAGTTTAGGTTTGATTTTATTTTTTTCCTTTGACTGTGTAGCTTCATCTAAAGTTTCTTGATCAAGTTTTAGCTGTTGAAGCTTTTCTAGGTAATAATTATAGTTGCCAAGGTAAGAGGTAATTTTCCCTTCCTTTAATTCCATGGTCTTATCAGTGATTTTGTTTAAAAAGTACCTATCATGGGAAACAACTAAAATTGTACCTGGATATTCCAAAAGGGCATCTTCTAAGACCTCTTTTGAGCTTATATCTAAATGGTTAGTGGGTTCATCCAAAACCAAAAAATTACCCTTTGATAGTATAAGCTTAGCTAAGGCTAGACGACTTTGTTCACCACCACTTAGGGAATGAACTTTTTTAAAAACATCCTCTTGGGTAAATAAAAACCTAGCCAAATAACTTCTTATATTACCTTGGGTCCACTGGGGTTTGACTTCCCAAATTTCTTCAAGTAAATCATTGCTTTCATTAAGATCGTTTCGCTGCTGACTAAAATAACTTACTTGCACGTTGTGCCCCAGGATTACTTCACCCCTTTGTAAGGGAATAATCCCAGCAACTAAATTAAGTAAAGTGGTTTTCCCACAGCCATTTGGGCCCACTAGAGAAACCCTCTCACCCTTTTCTATGACAAATGAAGCTCCCCTTAAGATTGCATCTTCACTGTAGTTATGGTGAATGTCTTTACATGTGACCACAAAACGTCCACTTTGGCTTTCCACATCAAATTCAAAGGTGGCAGACTTTGATTCTGGACCTAAGTCTATAAGCTCTAGCTTCTCCAACGCTTTTCTTCTGCTTTGGGCCTGTTTAGTCTTCTGACCTTCTATGTTTCTGCGGATAAAATCCTCGGTTTTTTCAATATAGTCTTGTTGCTTCTGATGCTCCTTTGCCAGCTGCTCTTTTAATTTTTTCTTTTCCTTAACGTAAAATGAGTAGTTTCCAGGGAAGGCCTTAAGTCTGGTGTTTTCCAATTCGTAAACCTTACCTACCACATGATCTAAAAACTGTCTATCATGGGAGATGACAAATACAGCACCTTTGTAGTCTTTTAAAAAACCTTCTAACCACTGTACTCCCTCAATATCTAAATGGTTAGTTGGCTCATCTAAAAATAATAGATCTGGCTTAGACAATAAAAGCTTACCCAAGGAAATACGGGATTGTTGGCCACCACTGAAAGTGGCAATTGGTTGAACAAACTGATCTTGGGTAAAACCTAACCCCCTAAGTACACCAATGATATCACTTTTATAACGATAACCACCTTGCTGTTCAAACTCATGGGTCAGTAAACTATAACGTTCCATTAGCTTTTCAAGCTTATCACCAATTGTTGTGGACATTTGAACTTCCATATGGCGAATTTCTTCTTCTTTATTTATAAGGTCATTAAAGACTTGAGTTAATTCATCAATGGGATTACTGTTTGGGTTCAGGTCTTGGGTTTGCTTTTGAAATCCCAAGGTAATCTCTTTGCCAAGGAAAATTTGACCTTTATCATAATCTAATGTACCATTTAAAATATTAAACAATGTAGTTTTGCCACTACCGTTTAAGCCTACCAAAGCAACCTTTTCACCTGCTTGTATTGTGAGGCTTACATCTATTAATATAGGCT
>CAYYRM010000032.1:0-17130 GCA_964474005.1 uncultured Eubacteriales bacterium | reverse complement strand
TACTACAATATGAAGCCACGTTCTGAAATTGGTAAAGAGTGGTTTGAGCAAATTGCTGCTTTAGAAGAGTGGATGATAGGTAAAACTGTAGCTGAAATCAAAGGTTTAAAAACTAAAAAAGTTGATGATTCTCACTTACATGTTCCAGATATTCCTGAGTTAACCTCTTCTGTAACCATTACAGTTGAAAGTTACATTGCTGCTGTTGAAAAAGCTTGGAATAACGCTGTAGAAGTTAGTGGAGTTGATACATTAGGTCTGGGTATTAAAACTTCTATTGCTAGATCAAGGGACTTAGGAGCAAATGCAGAAGGTGCAGTAATATTACCACAGGCTCAAGTTGATACTACTATCGCTGCTACTGCTTTTGACAAAGATGGTAAAGTTGTTTTAACTATGATTGATGCTGCTCAAACAAGAGTATTATTTAATGAAGAAGGTAAAGTAACCACAGATAAAACTGCTGTTATAAAAACTAAAGCAGAACTTGGAAATGATTATAACATGAAACCTCGTTCTGAAATTGGTAAAGAGTGGTTTGAGCAAATAGAAGCATTTGAAGAGTGGATGATTGGCAAAACTGTAGCTGAAATCAAAGGCTTAAAAACTAAAAAAGTTGATGATTCTCACTTACATGTACCTGATATCCCTGAGTTAACTTCTTCTGTAACCATTACAGTAGAAAGCTACATCGAAGCAGTTGAAATTTCGTACTCTACAAAGAGATAGTAAAAACTAAACTCCCCAAATTTGGGGAGTTTTCTTATGCTTAAATTTAACTAGTTTGTTATGATGGATGAATTAGTACTCTTTTCGTTTAAGGCTTGAAGCTGTTTATCAATTAACCCTTTCATTTCCTCCACACCTATGAAAACATTGGGTATCTTTAAAGTCTTTCTTATGGCCTGTAACCTTCTTCTGTTATCATTGATATATACTTCTTGGGATATCCTTCCTTCAATGAATATTCTATTTCTTGAAACCTTTATATCCTTTATGTTGTCTATGGTGAACAAGTAGTACTGTTTTTGGGTTTTAAGTTTGATTTTACCATGTTTTATGATCTTGAAAATTACTTTTCCCCCTTCTACCCTTAAGACCCCACTCCTTAATCTATATAATTTTACGAGGAAGTTGGTGGGAACTAGGAATATGGATATGAGTATTGTTGTAAATAGAGCCATTATAACTAAGTAACCAGTGGTTGGGGATAATCCTGTAATTAGTATCTGTTCACTTTGAAATCCCAATATAATTAAGATTATTATTCCTGGCAGTGTTGCAATCAGGGATTTCATAAAATAGCGATTCATAAACTTTTTTAAAGAAAACTCGTAATAATTGCTTTCCTTCTTTTTTTCCACTATGTCCTCTGATTTTAATACATTTGTTGGATTGTTTGCCTCTTTAATATCTGCAACATGCTTTGGTAGTTTCTCGATTCTGTTATATACATTGGGTAAGTTTAAAGCTGAGATGGTGCTGACCGTTACATTGGAAGTCTCACAATCTTTTTTAGTCAGCGTAATAATTCCTTTAATGTTTATACTCTTGGGTGTTACATCAACTGATTCTAGACTATCAACGGTATAGATGTATTCCTCAGAGGATGATGTCCGATATATCAATTTCCCATCAACCACATTGAAATGCCTTCGTCTATACCTATTAAGCACCATAAAGTAACTAACTGGGACTATGAAAAACAAAACAAAGACTGGTGCTAATATGGAAAAGGTTACCAGGCCACCTTCCAGTCCACTTTCTGGTTTCACAAGTGTGTTAAAGTTTGCTACGATGGTAAGAATTATGACAATAATTGCCACTAAGGCGAAGGCTATAAACTTCTTAGCATACATATCTTTGAATTTTTCTTGAGAGAATTCAAACCTCATCTCCATAAGTTTCCCTCCTACATTAAATACGAATATACAAAATATTTATTATTGAATAATTTACTGTATTGTGAGAAAAATCTATAATTAATTTTACCATATTTAGCTAATCTCTTACATAAGGCCAAATGGGTAAATGGTCACAGTAACCACTATTAACAGTAGATTATTTATAGTATTTTAGACTCTACCATCTAGAAATCTGTTTGTTTTTTTGATACAGTTAATTATTGTGACTTAAATTCACTAGGAGGAATAGCTTAATGAAATTTCATCGATTTATCAATGTTACTATGCAACCAGATGAGTATTATGATCAGTTTACTTCTATCTTTCACATTTCTAATAATGGTGTGGTTCCCTCCTTTGTAAACGGGGAAATGTTGGATGCAAAGTACATCGATTTTGAAACTGAATATGAACTAAAACTCATGTCCTGTGATTATGGTGTAAGTGGAAAAGATGATAAGCTTAAGGAGTTGTTTAAATCTTTAACCCCCATATTTGGGGATGTTTTAATAAATGGGCTGGCAAATAATCATAACTTAATGCTAGAAACTGAAGTTCGTGGAGAAAAGATAGCATTTGGGTTTTGTACAGGCAATGACGGCAAAGAGTTAATGGTGTATTACTGTATGACAAGGTCTGAACTGCTGGAAATGAAAGAAACAAAGGAAATCATGAAGGAACTTGATGATTTCTTTTATGGAAAGGTATTGGAGTTTCAATTGGAGAGATTATAAGCTCCAAAGGCTCCTACTTTAGGAAACAAAGTTTCCCTACTCCTCCCTTTATATGCTAAAATAATCTCATATACTAAATTTTGTATAGGAGGTTTTTGTGAAATGAAGAAAACAGTGTTTCTAAATGCTGGTAAGGTTAATTTCGATGATATGTTGGATTTATCACCCCTTGAGAAGGCCTCAGATGTTACATATTATTTATCAAGTGAATATGATGATATTTTAAAAAGAGTGGAAGGGCAAAATATCGTAATAACTAAGGAATTGTCCCTAGGGGCAGATTTGATTTCTCAATTTCCTTCTTCTGTGGAACTTATATGCGAAGCGGGGACTGGCTATAATAATATCGATTTAAAAGCTTCCAAGGCAAAGGGTATAACGGTTTGTAATATCCCTGGCTATAGCACTGACTCCGTATCTCAATTGGCAATAACTTTTATACTTGGATTAAGCTCATCCCTCACTTGGCAGCATAAAATGTTGGAGCAAGGAAACCATATCAACTTTACTAAACACTTACAGGTGCCTCATTTTGAACTCAATGGTAAAACCCTAGGGGTAATTGGTGCAGGCTCCATTGGTCAAGGGGTTATTAAAGTGGCCAGGGCTTTGGGTATGAGTGTTTTAGTTTACAATCGCAGTCCCAGGACTTGGGACGATGCTAGTATTAAATCTGTTTCTTTAGAGGAGTTATTATCCCACAGTGATTTTGTGAGCCTACACTGTCCCCTTACCCCTGATACTAAGCATATTATCAATGGGGAAAGGCTTGCTATTATGAAGCCCTCTGCCTATCTTGTAAATACTTCCCGTGGGGCATTAGTTAATGAAGCTGACTTGATTTACGCTTTGCAAAATAAGCTCATTGCAGGTGCAGCCCTGGATGTGCAGGAAGTGGAGCCTCCCTCTTTGGATAATCCACTACTACAGATGGATAATGTAATCATTACTCCACACATAGGCTGGCAAACCCTAGAAGCCAGACAAAGACTCATCCAACTACTAGCAGGTAACATAGAGGCTTTTGTAAGTGGTAAGGCTGTTAATGTGGTACCGTGCATTTAGCTGGTAGCTAATAGCTATTAGAAAAACACAAACCTCTAACATGGTTTATAAGAAGTAGCTAGACGGTTATTAATCTTTTATCCAAAAAAAGTTATATACACTATCTCCACATACAAACACCCATTGATAGAACCCCCTACCTACCAAAATTTTAAAAGGCAGTGGTATCTGTGCTGACATTCAAATCGAACCCAATTACAGTGGTATCCGTGTAACAAATAATAAAAAGTAAAAGTATAAATCAAAAAGGTCCAGCCCCCGGAGTGTATCTTTTATACATGAGGAGGCTGGGCCTTTGCAGTAACGAAGAAGATGGAGGTTTTTCAGCAGTCGTATTTAGGAGTTTTTCTTTCTTGTAGATATATCCATCCAAACTGCCAATAATAAAACCAATCCCCTTACTATTAATCTTTCTGTTGTTCCCACATCCAGTAGTAACATACCATTGTTTAATGTGGACATTACTAGGGCCCCTATTATGGCACCTACTATTGTACCTTCTCCCCCTAGGGTACTGGTCCCCCCTATGATGGCTGCAGCTATTACATCTAGCTCCATGGCTTGCCCTGCTGAAGCAGCTGCTGACCCAACCCTGGCGGTGTAGATAATTCCACCTAATGCCCCTAAGATCCCTGATGATATGAAAATCATTAGGGTTCTTTGTTTAATATTGATACCTGAGAGCTTAGCTGCCTCTTTATTTCCCCCTATGGCGTAGACATGTCTACCAAAGGTGGTTTTTTGGGTTAAGAATGTATAGAAGCCACCCACTGCCATTAAAATCAATATGGAATAGGGAACTCCTAAATACATTGCCATTACATAAAAAACTGAGCTTATTAATGTACATACCAGTAATAGCTTCACAACAAATAAATTCATGGGTAATACTTCAAACTCATATTTGATTCTTTCCCTGCGGTTTCTAAATTCCATAAATAAGTAGACTGCCATTACTAAAACCCAAATAATTACTGTTGTGTCATGGGGAATGTTGTCCCTTGGCCCACTTTCAATAAAGAGTGTTGGTAAGTATCCCTGTCCTATTCTATTAAAGATGGATTGAGTTGCTATGGTTTCACCTTTGGTCACCCCTAATAGCAAGCCATTAAAGATCATCATCCCTGCCAATGTTACTATAAAGGCGGGTACCTGCCTATATGCCACCCAGTATCCCTGCCAAAGTCCGATTAATGCTCCAACCCCTAGGGTAATAAGTATTGCAGGAAGAATTCCAATGCCAAATTTTGCAGGGAGTATAGCTACTATTGCCCCTGTGAACCCCACAACTGCTCCTATGGACAAATCTATGTGCCCTGCCACAATTACCAGAACTACACCACAGGCCAAAACTGCAATATGGGCAGTTTGCAAAAACAATGTGGAAAGGTTCCTTGGGGTAAGAAATACATTACTTAAAAAGGAAAAGATTATCATAATTCCGATTAAAGCTATGAACATCATGTATTGCTTTATGTTGTTGTTAAGGGATAATTTTATAATCTCAATGGGGTTGCGGTTGATATTAGTTTTACTTTGCATGTTATCTACCTCCTTTATTCTCCACCTGTGGCGTAGTGCATAATTTGTTCTTGATTGGTTTCGTCCCAGTTAAGTTCTGCTGTTAGTTCCCCTTCATGCATCACCAGTATTCTGTCACTGATTCCTAAGATTTCTGGGAGCTCAGAGGATATCATTATGATGCAGACACCTTGTTCCACCAGTTTGTTCATTATGTTATATATCTCGTACTTAGCTCCCACATCAATACCCCTTGTGGGTTCATCTAGTACAAGGATTTTCGGTGCAGCCATTAACCATTTGGCGATTACCACCTTTTGTTGATTCCCACCACTTAGGTTCATGGTTTTTTGTTCGATGGATGGAGTTCTTATTTTCAAGGCATCAACATAATGGTTTGATACTTTAATTTCCTCATTTTCATTTATTCCAGCCACTGTGGATATTTGCCTTAGGCTAGATAGTGTTATGTTTTCTTTTATATTCATCATTAGTACAAGGCCTGATTTCTTTCGATCTTCAGATAGATAGCAAAGACCTTTTTTTATGGCATCTTCGGGGTTGTTTATAACAACCTTTTCATCTTCGATGTAGATTTCACCTGACTTATTAACACCGTAAGCACCAAATATGCTCATGAATAGTTCTGTTCTACCAGACCCCATGAGGCCAGATATTCCAAGGATCTCTCCTTTTTTTGCCACGAAGCTAACATCCTTTATCATTTTTCTTTCTGGTACTTCAGGGTTGTGTACTGTCCAATTTTTTACTTCAAGCACTGTATCACCAGGGGTATGGGGCTTCCTAGGGAAAAGTTGAGTTATTTCCCTTCCCACCATCCCTGTAATAATTCGGTTTTGGGTGACATTTATATCATTTTGGAAAGTATCTACGGTTTTACCATCCCGCAATATTGTTATGGTATCAGCAATGGATTTTACTTCTTTTAGTTTATGGGATATATAAATACAGCTAATTCCTTCTTTTTTGAGGTTTCGAATGATTTCAAGAAGGTTTTCACTGTCATCTTCATTCAATGCCGCTGTGGGTTCGTCTAAAATCAACACGCTTATTTTTTTAGATAATGCCTTGGCTATTTCCACCAACTGTTGCTTTCCTATACCTAAGTTCACAACTAGGGTTTCTGGACTGGCAGAAAGACCCACTTCATTTAATAGCTTATTTGTCTGCTTAAATGCTTCATTCCAATTTATGATTCCATATTTTCCGATTTCGCTACCTAAAAAGATATTTTCACATATACTCATTTGTTTAACTAAAGTAAGCTCTTGATAGATAATCCCTATACCTGCATTTTCGCTGGCTTTGGTGTTATGAAAGTTTTGTTCAACGCCATTTATGAGAATTTCACCTTCATAGGTGCCGTGGGGATACACACCACTTAAAACCTTCATCAGTGTAGATTTTCCTGCTCCATTTTCCCCCACCAATGCATGTATTTCACCCTTCTTCAAGGAAAAATTAACGTTATCCAGTGCCTTAACCCCTGGAAATTCTTTGGTTATATTTTTCATTTCCAGTATATATTCTGACATAGAGCAATCCACCTTTCTAAAAATAGGAGGAATAACTTTAAGCTATTCCTCCTGTGGTAACTTCTCAAATATGATTACTGAAGATCTGCTTCAGTTATATAACCACTATCAACAAGTACTTCTCTGATGTTGTCTGCAGTAACAACAGTTGGTTCAAGTAATACAGATGGTACATCTATAACGCCATTTGCCACTGTTGCGTTTGTATTGATATTTTCACCTTTAGCTAGTTGGATAGCTAGTTCAATGGCTTTTTGACCTAAGTCCCTTGTATCTTTAAAGATAGTCATGGATTGAGTGCCCTCTACTATTCTCTTGGCAGCTGCTTTTTCAGCATCTTGACCAGTTATTGGCACTTTGCCGCCTAAGCCTTGGGCTATAAGGGCTTGGATAGCTGCACCAGCAGTTCCATCGTTTGGAGCTAAGATGGCATCTACTTCGTTGTTGTTAGCAGCAAGGGCTGCTTCAACTATACGTAAAGCGTTTTCTGGAACCCAGTTATCAACTGCTTGTTCAGCGATAACTTCGATTTTACCACTGTCAATTAGTGGTTGGATGTATTTCATAGCTCCTTCTTTAAATAGCTTAGCATTGTTGTCCGTTGGAGCACCTGACATGATAATGTACTTACCTTCAGGTACCAATTCAGTTATGAATTTACCTTGTAATTCTCCTACCTTTACATTATCAAATGATAGGTAAACATCTAATTTATTGGTGTTTGTGATCAGACGGTCATAGGATATTACTGGAACCCCTTCAGCATTGGCCTTTTCCACCAAAGAAGCTGCGGCGGCGGCATCGTGAGGAGCTAGAATAAGAACATCTATACCTTGAGTAAGTAATGCTTCTACTTGGGTAATTTGTTCTTGCATGTTAGCATCTGCTACCCTAACGATCAATTCTATACCTAGTTCTGCGGCCACTTGTTCCATTTTTTCCTTATCTCTAACCCATCTTTCTTCCCTTTGAGTTGGTAAGGATAAACCTACTTTGATTTTTGCATCCTCTCCATCATTGTCACCTGAGGTACAGCCTGCAAAAAGACCTAAGACTAGTAAGCTGGCCAGTAATAATGCTAGAAAACTACTCTTTCTCATTAAACTATTCCCCCTTTTTTTATACATAGAGATTTAAATGTTTTAAATCTCTTATGTGCCAACAATATACAATTTCCTGTATCTTTATTAAAATTATACTTTATTATTTAATCAATGAGACATGCTTTTGTAGGTAACATTTTGTGTTTGTCTTAGGATTTTTACTAAAAACTTTAATTAAAATTTTAGACCAGTAAATTTTTGGGAACAAAAAAATCCAGCTTAGATTATTCTAAGTTGGATTTTTGTAGCAATAAATTAATATTTACCTATTGGGTGTTTCTGTATATTTCATCTACCATGTGGAAACCGTCTTTGATAATTGTTTCATCCATATTATTTATATCCACTGGGATGGGTTCTAATATATAATATGGTACGTCGAAGGTGCCATCATTTATTGTATTGATAATATTTGTCAGAGGCTCCCCCCTAGCCAGCTGTATAGCCATCCTCGCTGTGGCTTCAGCTAATTTTTCAATGGGTTTATAAACTGTCATGTGTTGGGTCCCTTCAACTATCCTTTGGCAGGCCACTAAATCGGCATCTTGCCCCACAACTATGGTCTCCCCTGCCATGCGATAAAGGGACAATGCTTCTATGACCCCATCGGCTAATCCATCATTCCCTGCTATTACTGCATTTATTATGTGACCGTTTCTTAGTAGGTTATCGGTAATGGTATAGGCATATTCTTTCATCCAGTTTGGTGCCCAATCTTCTTTTAAAATTTTTATGGTTCCTTGGGAAACTTTATGGGAAATTACTTTGTCATAACCATTTTTAATCATCATTGTGTTGTGGTCACTGGTGGCACCGTTTATTATAAGCAAATTCCCTTGGGGTACATGTTCTAATATGTATTCAGCCATTATCTCCCCAACCCTTGTGTTGTCAAAGGATATGTATAAATCAACATTGGAATTAAGTACAAGTCTATCGTAAGAAATAACCTTGATACCATTTTTTTTGGCTAGTTCCACTGCTTCCACTGCCTTATTATGGTCATTTGGAACCAAAACCAATACATCAATGTTTTGTTCAATTAAATACTTAACCTGTTTTAGCTGATCTTGGTCGTCATTGTTGGCATTTTGCACTATTATATCTGCCCCAAGTTCCCGCACCTTGGCCATTAAAATATCCCTATCCTTTAGCCAACGCTCTTCTTTTAGGGTTCCAAGGGAAAAACCTATTTTGATTTTTCTCTTTGTTATATCCTCATCCATATCAGTGTTGTCTAGCTTTATAACCTGCACTACCCTTATGGATAATAGGACTAACACCACAAATAATATGCTTACCAAAGCTCCCCTCAATAGTTTATTATCAACCATTACATCACCTCTTTGGAAATAGACCCTCTATATTCCGTGGGAGTCATGCCTGTTTCTTTCTTAAAAATCTTACTAAAGTAGTTTGGATCAGTATATCCCACTTCATAGCAGATTTCCTTTATGTTTGAATCTTGATCCCTTAAAAAGGCCTTTGCTTTTTCAACCCTCAATTCTGTAATATAGTCAACAAAATTTTTCCCTGTTGAATCCTTAAAAAATTTACTAAAATGATGATAGCTCATCCTTATTTCTTTGGCCACATCATCCAACGTGATATTTTTATGGTAGTTTTCTTCAATATAATCAATGGCTTTTTTAATCAACCCATTTAAATTTTTGTTTTTGATTTCTTCGATATTTCCTAATAGGTTTTTTAGGTAATTGGTATAATTAAGCTTTAATTCCATGGGGTCTGTTAATTGTAATAGCTGGTTTAAAAACTGATTATCATGGATGTTGTCACTTACCACATTAAAGGAAACGGCCCTTTGAGATAAAATTAACAGCTCAATTAACTTGGTTTTGATTTTATTTACATCCCCTGAGTGGGTGGTTGTAAGCCATAGAAATAGTTCCTCAAATAGTTCTAAAACCCCTTTTATATCTCCTCCCACCATTTTATCAATAAATAGCTTTTCTTTATTTATGGGATATTGGTCTAAAACTTCAATATTTAGGTGAATGTCCTCATAATGTATAACCAATTCATTATTATTGCCTTTAATTGCAGTGGATGCTTCTTTATATGATTTTGAGAAGTACTCTAGATTATGTGCCTTGCCTATTCCCAACTTAAAGGGCACTGAAATATTGTTTGATATTTTCTCCACCAGGGTATTTGCATAATAAATCGCTTTGTTTCTTTGATCATAGGTATCTAAGTTTTTGTCCATAGGTATAAGGGCCACTACCCTATCAAGTAATGGTGAGCCCACTAAACATGGACATATACTTCTTAGTTGCATGGTAAACAACTCATAAAATCTTTGTTTACCTAAGCTTATGTTGATGTTATCTGCTTTGGTATTGACTTCTTTCTCATTGACAGAAGCAACCATGGCTAAACCATAGCCTAATCTCATGCCAAAAATTTCTTCATAAAAGGACAAGTCTGATATTGTATTGGTATTAAACAATAGTGAGTGAATAAATTGGCCTTCTAGGTGTGGGATAATGGTATTCATTTTTTCCATGAGTACCATCTCTTTTTTTAATGTTTCTTTTTTAGAATAGATAACCTTTGAAAGTTCTGTTATTACATGGATAAGTTTATTTTTGTTTATGGGCTTTGTTATGTATTCATAGACCCCTAAATTCACGGCATCCTTTGCGTACTGAAAATATTCATATGCACTTATAATGATAAATTCAGCGTCTTGGTATGAGTACTTTATTTGCCTGATTGCCTCTATTCCATTTATCCCAGGGATATGGATATCCATTAGAATTATATCAGGCTTCAAATCCAGAGATTTTTCGATGGCTTCTCTCCCAGAACCAGCGGTTCCCACTATCTCCACATCATCTAGAAATTTATCTATTATGAATTTGATGGATTCTATCACTATATGCTCATCATCGGCAATCAACAACTTAATCATTTAAAGCTCCCCTTTACTATGTGGTAATTTTAGAGTAACCTTTGTTCCCATACCCACCTTGCTTTTAATTTCAAATATTTCGTTGGTGTCACTGATGTTATAGAACAATCGGAGTCTGTCAATTACATTGTGTATACCTATTCCACTGGCATGTTTTCCTGTTAGATTTTTCGATTTCTCTTTTGATAGAATTGTCTTAAGCTTCTCTTCTTCAATACCTATACCGTTATCTATTACCTCCACCTGGATACTTCCATCCTTTTCCTTTACCATAAGGTTTATCTCACCATTTCTTTCAAGGTTTTCTATTCCGTGAATGAATGCATTTTCAACTATGGGTTGTATTATTGCACATGGGGTTTCCACATCTAAAAGATTATTGTCGATGTCTAGGTTAAATTGGATTTTATCTCCGAACCTAGTTTTAAGGATATACATATAGTTTTTGGCATAATTAATTTCATCTTTAAGAGTTACAGCTTCATCAAGTTTTCTTAAGTTATACCTAAAGAGCTGTGCTATATTCTCTATGAATTCTGAAGTTTTATCTGCCCCTTCCATCATTGCCAGCTGACCCGCTGCATTAAAAGTATTAAATAAAAAATGGGGATTTATTTGGGATTGAAGGGCTTTTAGCTCAGCATCCCTTAAAAGACTTTTCATTTTAAAGTTTTCCATCTCTTGTACCTTAAGTTTGTTTTCCATCTCAGCTTGTTTTTTAATCTCGTCTATATATGTCTTTATATTAACTATCATTTTTTCAAAGGCAGTGGCTAAAGTACTTATTTCATCACCTGTTTTGATATTAAAGGGCTGGATGTCGAAATCCCCTTGGGATATTTTCTCCGCAGAATTTGCCAGCTTTATAATGGGCTTTGTTAGCCTGTAAGCAAACATAAAGGCTAAGAAGATATTAACTGTTAGGGATACAATGATGATTATCGAATTAATATAGCTTAAAAAGGTCATGTTTTTTGTAATAAGATTATATCTTGTTGACCCTTCTTGTAATTTATATGTCAAAAGATTAGTTATGTATAATTTGATATGTTCACTTATTTCGATGGAACGGGTAAAGTGGGCTATATATTCATGGCTGATTCTACCCCTTTTTGCTTTAACCGCTTGATCTGTTTCCACCAGTAGGTTGTCTACCATAAATCCAATGTTTTTAATCATTAGGTCATCGGTTTCATAGCTGGACTCCCTGGGAATAGCTTTAGCCTTGGTTTCCAAAGAGTTATGTATTGTATAATAATCCAAAAGTGCATCTGAGGATTTTGTGGTAAGATACTTTTCCACTTCTGTCATCAATATGTTAACATCGTTATTTAGATCATTTAAATATACATAATCATTTATAATTGTGTTTAATTTATTTAACACCAGTTTGGCATTGTAATAGGAAAATACGCTGGTGGCGCCAACTATCAAAGTGATAATTAAATAATATATTATTAGTTTCTTTCTGATACCTGCTATGGGGAATATGTGTCTAGTCATTTTCTTTTTGGTATTCATGAAGATTCTCCTGGGTTATGACATTGACACCTGTATCTATAAAGGTTGATACATTGTTATTTTCTTTAATGTTAATTAAGGCCTTTATCCCTTGATAACCCATCTGATAAGGGTCGCTCATCACTGTTCCATAGATTATTCCCATGGAAATATATCTTAAAATGTTTTGGCTATCCCCATAACCTATCAATGTATAATCAGATATCCTATTTCTATCCACTATGAGCTGTGCCGCCCCAAGTGTATCCACCATGCTGGCTGTAAAGATGGCATCGATTTCCGGCTGGGTATTTATGATGGTTTGAGTTATTTCTTCAGCGCTTAATATTCCCATTTGAGATGTGTAGACTTGGGAAACCTGCATGTTTGGGTACTCCTTTATGGTGCTAAGAAAACCATTAATTTTAAGGTTTTGACTTGCAGTGTCTAGTTCCACATCACTGCTAACAATTATGGCTATATTGGCTCTACCTCCTGTGGCCTTCACCATAAGCTGAGCTGCTTCCTTACCCAATACAAAGCTATTGGTTCCGATAAATGAATTACGGTTACTGTTTTTGTTGTCATTTTCTATTGTCACTATGGGTATTCCTAGGCTGTAGCCTTTGTTTATTAATTCCGTTGAATCTATACTGCTATTGGCGTGGGTAATTATACCATCTACCCTTGATGTAATAGCTATATCTAGGTATCTGAGCTCCTCTTGCGGATTATTAAAACGTGGGGCATTATGTTCCACAACTACATTGAACTCAGTTGCTGCATCCTCTGCCCCCCTAAGTATCTCTCTCCAAAAGGGGTCAACTAAGTTTTGCCCCACGAAGTAGAAGTGGTACTGTGGTTTATCAGGCTCCTTTGAGTCATCTCGCTGGTAAAAATACAAGAAGGAACTGTTTGCTATGATTAGTAGGAGTAGTATGATTATTATATTTTTACTTAAGAAAGTGTATATACGTTTAAGGGTATTCATATCCTTCACTCCAAGCTTTAGGTGATATGTTATTAAATATTATTCTATACTTTTAGAATATTTCCTTCTTTTTTGTTACACAGGGTTTTTAGGGATAAATGATTTTGAAACCTCTAACACGGTTAGGGGGGATGGTTTTTGGGGTCGCACTGGGGTAGGGCTGTTGGTTGCTTTCATTTATTGATGCGCTGTTTACGTTTTTCCTTTCTACTGTCAACTGTCAACTTTCCTTTCTACTTTCCACTTTCAACTTTCAACTGATTTATTCTATGTTACACTGATACCACGGGGCTGGGGTCGTTTGGTTGTCGGCACGGATACCACTGGCTTTTTTTATTTTTGTGGGGTAGGGGTACTATCAGGGAGTTTATTTGGCATTTGGGGTGGTGGATATAATTTTGTTTTGGTTAAGGGATTAATGATTTAAACCTTTTTACACGGTTAGGTTTGATGGTTTTTTGGGTCGCACTGGGGTAGAGCTGTTGGTTGATTTCAATTACTGATGCGCTGTTTTTCTTGTTATATTAAAGTCGGAAGGTTATAGTATTAAGTTCGTATGGGTTTTGTATTTATTTAAATGTTGTATAGTCACTAACTTTCACTAAAATGCCTTTACACAATAAAAATCTAATGATTAAAAAATTAAGACCTCATACTGTTGGACTTGTATTTTTGTTGTTGGTTATGCTGGGTAGGGGTGTTGAGTGTATTTACAGTGGACAAGAATAGATGCATTTTAAACTGTATTGTCTCTGTGGGACCAAATGGATTCATATTTAGAAACAGTGTTAGAGGTTTTTGAGCTAGCAATTAAAAAGCTGCAGTATCCTTTTGGGATCTGCAGCTTTTTTGTTATACGTTTAGGGTTTTTTTGTCTATTTCTTCTTTAATTTTTGCTATGAAATCTTCTAGGGATAATGCTCCCAGTTCACCTTCTGCTCTGCTTCTTACTGATACTGTGTTTTCATCAAGTTCCTTTTGACCCACAGGTAGCATGTATGGTACCCTCTCTAGCCTTGCTTCCCTGATTTTATAGCCTATTTTTTCTGATCTATCATCAAGCTCTGCTCTGATACCTAAATCTTTTAGCCTTGATACCACTTCATAACCATAATCGTTGTATTTATCTGATATTGGCAATACCTTTACTTGAACTGGTGCCAACCAAGTTGGGAATGCCCCTGCATATTTTTCAATCAACATGGCTAGGGTTCTTTCATAGCAACCGATGGAAGTTCTGTGGATGATAATTGGTTGCTTCTTTTCACCATTTGAATCCACATAAGTCATTTCAAAGCGCTCTGCCAATGAGAAGTCTATTTGTACAGTTATTATGGTGTCTTCTTTGCCATGGACGTTTTTAAACTGGATATCAAGCTTTGGACCATAGAAGGCAGCTTCACCTTCGGCTTCTTCAAACTTAAGCTCCATTTTGTTTAAGATTTCTCTCATGGTGTCTTGGGTTGTCTCCCAAGTTTCTGGGCTACCCACATACTTTTCTTTATTGTTTGGATCCCATTTGGAGAATCTGTAGGATACATCATCTTGAATTCCTAAGGTTTTCATCATGAAGTTTACAAGGTCAACCACACCTACAACTTCTTTTTCCAATTGCTCTGGTGTACAGAGGATATGTCCTTCGGAAATGGTGAATTGTCTTAGGCGGATTAGACCATGCATCTCACCGGATGACTCGTTTCTAAACAGTGTGGAAGTTTCAGCATACCTTAGGGGTAAATCCCTATAACTATGGGCACTTGCTTTGTAAATCATAAATTGGAATGGACAAGTCATAGGTCTTAGGGCCAGTTGTCTTTCTTCATTTCCTTCTTCATCCATTACAAACATACCATCTTTATAGTGCTGCCAGTGACCTGATATCTTATAAAGGTCACTTTTAGCCATAAGGGGAGTTTTTGTTAGTTGATAACCTCTTTTTTCCTCTTCATCTTCCACAAACCTTTGTAGTGTTTGAATTACTTTGGCACCTTTAGGCATTAGTAGCGGTAAGCCTTGACCTATGCTATCAACGG
Organism: uncultured Eubacteriales bacterium; assembly: GCA_964474005.1. GTDB lineage: Bacteria > Bacillota > Proteinivoracia > Proteinivoracales > Proteinivoracaceae > Alkalicella. Next base: position 1,788 of record CAYYRM010000032.1, on the reverse strand, counting down.
TTGTGAAAAGCTCCAGCTCTCTACCTAGTTTGTTATGGTCTCTCTTTTTAGCTTCTTCTAGCTGGTGCAGGTGTTCATCCAGCTGATTTTGTTTCGGGAATGACACCCCATATATTCTTTGTAGCATTTTGTTTTTTTCATCTCCACGCCAGTATGCACCTGTGGAACTCAGTAGTTTCATGGCTTTTACTTTGCCTGTGGATGGTAAGTGGGCACCTGCACAAAGGTCAACAAAGTCACCTTGGCTGTAAAAAGAGATTATTGAATCCTCGGGAAGGTCATTTATAAGTTCTACCTTGTAGCTCTCACCCTTTTCTTCCATGAGCTTTATTGCTTCCCCTCTTGGTAGTTCAAATCTTTCAAGCTTTAAATCTTCAGATATAATGTTTTTAACTTCTTTTTCTATTTTTTCTAGGTCCTCTGGTCTAAAGGTTTTTTCCACATCAAAATCATAGTAAAAACCCCTTTCCACAGCAGGGCCGATGGCTAGTTTAGCATTTGGGTATAGTCTTTTTACCGCTTGTGCCAATATGTGGGCACTGGTATGTCTGAAAACTTCAGTTCCTTGAGCGTCCTCAAATTTTAATATACTCAGGCTGGAATCTTCATTAATTTTAAAGCTCAAGTCCACAACCTTACCATTTACTTCACCAGCAACTGCTTCCTTTGCCAGTCTTCCACTTATGGAGCTTGCTATATCATAAACGCTGGTGCCATGTTCCACCTCTCTAACAGACCCATCTTTTAATGTTATTTTAATCATGCTCATTTTCCTTCCTCCTTTTTTCTCTTTAAATATAAAAAAGACACTCATCCTCTATGGGACGAATGTCTGTATCCGCGGTTCCACCCAAATTGAAATTAAATTCCAACTCTTGTAGATTTAACGGTCTTACCCGGAGGTATTTCACCCTAAGGCTACTAAACCCCAATTCGAAGGGTAGTTTTCCCATATTCATGTCAAAGGGGCTTTCAGCCGGTGACCCCGATTCTCTGAAGACTAAGATATATGGTACTCTTCCTTGTCATTACTGTTTTACTTTTAGGTATTAATATTATTTTACTTTATTTATTATTATTGTCAAGTTTATTTGAAATATGTGTTAATTTTTTAATCAGTAAAATCAAATTCAAAACCTCTAACACGGTTTATAAATAAGCCTCTACCTATGGTCCCACAGAGATAGAGCAGTTCTAATTGTTGATGGTCTTTAAAATCTCTAACACTGTTTCATATCTGCCAATATCGTAGGTCCCACTGAGGAAATACAGTTTTTCACTGATTTTTTATAATAAAATAACAGTGCCTCAGTAATTGACCAGCCCTAAACAGAAATATTTCTGTGTGACCTACAAATCAAGCCTTCTTAACCGTGTTAAGGGTTTTAAATAATTTTAAAATCTCTAACACTGTTTTATATCTGCCAACCTCATGGGTCCCACTGAGAAAAGACAGTTTTACCGCTGATTTTTTATAATAAAATAACAGTGCCTCAGTAATTGATCAACCCTAAACAGAAATTTTCAGCGTGACCTACAAATCAAGCCTTCTTAACCGTGTTAAGGGTTTTAAATAATTTTAAAATCTCTAACACTGTTTTATATCTGCCAACCTCATGGGTCCCACTGAGAAAAGACAGTTTTACCGCTGATTTTTTATAATAAAATAACAGTGCCTCAGTAATTGATCAACCCACAACAGAAATGTTTCTGTGCGACCTACAAATCAAGCATACTTAACCGTGTTAAGGATTTTGTAATTAAGCTTTTTTAAAGCATTCTTAATCC
>CAYYRM010000031.1:0-17148 GCA_964474005.1 uncultured Eubacteriales bacterium | reverse complement strand
TTTTCCATAACAACAATTTAATTGTAATAGATATGAAGGGGTTTGTAAATGTTTAGTTAGCTATGTGATATAACTTAGAAAATTGCAGGGGAAATTACGTATATCACTATCATTCCTAAAATACCAACCAGTATTGCATATAAGAAAGCTGGTATAACATTTCTACGGATAATCTTACCTTCAACACCTAGGATGCCTACTGTGGTACAGGCAGCAACAACATTGTGTACACAAATCATATTACCGATTGCTCCACCAACAGCCTGAAGCCCTAATACTACAGTTCTGGAAATCTCTAAATTCTCAGCCACTCCATATTGGAATGATCCAAATAATATATTAGAGGTTGTGTTACTTCCTGACATGAATGCGCCTAGGATACCTATGAATGGCGAAAACACAGGCCATGCTCCAGAGAATAAATTAGCAGCAGCTTTTTGACATTGCTAACATCATTCCATCAATTCCAGCAGTATTATTAGCAGAGTTTATCATAACTTGTACTAAAGCCACAGCAAAACCTAAAGCGATGGCAGCTGGTATAACTTGTTTAATTGAGTTTCTCCACGCAGTTTTTACTGCTTCACCCTTCATTTTGTGAAGGAAAATAGTTAAGATAGAAACAAGCATAAATGGCATGATTCCTGGTGACCAAAGGAACTGTAAATTATAGTTTAAGCCTGTTCCTAAAATCCCTCTCCACCATATAGTAAATGTGTCGCTTCTTAAAATACTAGGTAAACCTAATGCAGGTAAACGGGTAATTACAAGGGTTAATAGAATAAGTGCATATGGTAGCCATGCTAACCACAGAGGCATTGTCTTTTCTTCTTTGGTGTTATCTTCCATTTCCTCTACACTGCTCTTCCAGTCTGATTCCCAATCCTCTTTGGCTGGGAAATCCCATGAGTCTTTTGGAACTAAGAAGTCAGCTTTAACTGCTAATAAAACTAGGATCATACCTACACCAGCTCCCACAAGGGAAGGAAGCTCCTGACCGAAAATTAAAGCTACTAACAAGTAAGGAACTGTAAAAGCAAGTCCTGCAAAAATAGCAAATGGTGCAGCTTTTAGACCAGGCTTGATGCTTTTTTCTTTACCAAAGAATTTGGTTAACATACAAATTGCAATAAGTGGTAAGAATGTACCTACTATGGCATGGGGTATAGCTGACCAAATACCAACATTTTTAAGGAACTCTGCACCAGTTAAATTTGCACCAGTTAGAGTCTCAACTGAAACCATGTTATTAAAAGCGTTAATCGGTGTACCTACAGCACCAAAAGATACTGGAGTACTGTTACCAATTAGTGCTACCATGGCAGCGGCAAGGGGTGGAAATCCTAGTGCAACCAATAATGGTGCAGCTAGGGCAGCTGGTGTTCCAAATCCTGCAGCTCCTTCTATAAATGCAGCGAATAACCAAGCGATAATGATAACCTGGATTCTTCTATCAGTGGTTATACCGTGGAATCCTTTGTTTATTGACTTAATAGCACCACTGTTTTTCAGTGTATTCATCATTAAGATTGCTCCGAATACTATTATCAAAATATTGAATGCTGACATGAATCCAAAAACTGTTGCTCCAGCTACCCACTGAAAATCCATCTTCCAAACAAAATAAGCTAGAATAACTGCTAAAGCCCAACTGATTGGCATAACTTTCTTTGCTGGCATGTTGAACTTTGTCATAAGGACGACTGTTACTAAGATAGGTAATAAGGCCAATAATGCATAAACCATTTAACAACACTCCTCTTCTCTATTAGATTTTTTCTGATGTAAAGACTATCCCCCTTAAAAATAGTTTTTATATCATTGTACAGTATCCTGTACACAGTTGACATGGAAATATGTAGCTCTAAAATTTACATCTGATGGTCGTTGTATCTGATGGTCTGACCACCTTATGTCCTGGTTATAATTTAGCAGTTGTCTAAATGTCAAGAAAATTCTGTTATAAAAGATTGATTTCACATTCACAACGTACGGGTTTTTGTACATCCCCTTTATGGAAAATCCCCATATATATTCAATTACTGACATTAGAAAAAAATAAAAAAATTTTTGTTCCTTTTCTTAACTAAAGATTTCTAGTAATTCCATAGACTTTATATGTATTTATATGTAAACAATTAGTAAAATTCATTGGTAAACGTTGTAATGACGGGGATTTTGATGGTATATTAGGGGTAAGTGAGCTGAAACATATATATATATGGTGTTTTAGGCGCAGACTTAAAAAAGGCAGATTTTGAAATGTTTAATAGGTATTTAAACGTGACATTTTAAATTTGTTTAGGAGGTTTTATTATGGATAGATCAAAAATCTTAATAGTAGATGATGATCCAAATATTTGTGAAGTTGTTAAGTTATATCTTAATAAAGAAGGGTATGACACTATAACAGCCTATGATGGTTTGACTGGTATAGATTTCTTCAAACAGCAAAACCCTGACTTAATAGTTTTGGATTTGATGTTGCCAGAGTTAAATGGTCTAGAAGTGTGTAAAGAAATACGAAAAAACAGTAATGTGCCTATAATCATGTTAACTGCAAAGGATGACATAGTGGATAAAATTGTAGGATTCGAACTAGGTGCAGATGATTATATGGTGAAACCCTTTGAGCCAAAGGAGTTGGTTGTAAGGGTAAAGGCAGCTTTGAGACGTTCAAAGGTCACTGAATCTAAGCTTGAATTAAACAAGAACAATGAGCATGTTTCGTATCCTGACCTTACCATAGATTTAACCTCCTATGATGTAATTTTGAAAGGTAACTCGGTGGATTTGTCCCCCAAGGAAATTGAGCTTTTGTTCTTTTTGGCCTCTAATCCAAATAGGGTATTTACCAGAGAATTTCTTTTAGAGCGTATTTGGGATTACAATTACATGGGTAATACCAGGACAGTTGATGAGCATATCAAGCGCCTTAGAAAAAAAATACCCGATCATGAAAAATGGCAAATAGCCACTGTGTGGGGTGTTGGTTACAAGTTTGAGGTGAGGAACTAGTGCTTAAAAAGAGTTTTTTTACTAAATTATTAACCCTCTACACAGGTGTTTTGATATTAATCTTATTTATAATTTCAAGTCTCCTACGATTCTCTTTTCAAAGGATTTACTATAATGATGAATTCCGTCGTTTAGAGAATAACGCTGTGGAGATTGCTGAGATCTATAATCAATTTATTATAGGGAATTTAAGTAGCATAGAATTTCAAGTGGGTGTACGGACTTTTTCAAGGGCCACCAATGCCCTTGTTCTAATCGCTACACCGGATGGGCGCATAGTCTTTAACTCTGCCCCCTTAATGGGCGGCACTAGGCAACATATGACTCAGAGAAATACTATAGACGATTCAATCCTCCCCCACTTTCACAGGGCTTTGGACGGAAATGTGGTTAGGGAAGTTTTAAGTTCCACCCTTCATAATGAATCATCCTTAAATTTGTTAATCCCAATATTTGAATTTGAAAACGTTGTGGGTGCCATGATCATAAGCCAGCCAGTTCAAGATATTACCCCAATTATTACTAGGGTCAATAAACTAATATGGATTGTTGGGGTATTTGGTAGTTTTTTAGCCATCATAGTCCTTTGGGTTGTTTCTAAGAATTTTACAAAACCCATTGTAAAATTAAATAATGCTGCTTTGTCCATGGCTTCAAGTAAGTTTCAAAAAGTTGAGGTTAAAACCCAAGACGAAATTGGACAATTGTCACATTCCTTCAACTATATGGGTGAACAACTGGCTAAACAAGAGGAAAACCGCAGGGAATTTTTGACCACAGTTTCCCATGAACTAAGAACTCCCCTTACATCCACTTTAGGCTTTATTCAAGGGATGTTAGATGGAGTAATTGAAAGGGATTCCCAAGAACACTATTTAAAGATTACTGTAAATGAAATTAAAAGAATGATAAGTCTTACCAACGACCTACTTGACCTAGAAAAAATTAAACAAGGTCAGATCAATTTACACAAGGATTATTTTGATATCTCTAACCTTATACAAGAATGTTTATCTCACCTTGAGCCGTTGTATAAAAATAAAAACATAACTTGTAACTTTGAACCCCTAGACGATATAGTTTTATTGGGTGACAGAAACAGAATTAAGCAAGTTTTCGTAAACCTTTTAGATAATAGTATAAGACATGCTAATTCTAAAATTGATATTCGCCTTAGCACCACACCTAATAAGATTATAATTGAAGTCCATGATGATGGAAATGGAATAGCACCTGAAGAAGTTCCACACATTTTTGAGAGGTTTTACAAGGTCGATAAGTCTAGAACATATAAAGGAAGTGGAGCAGGTCTTGGTCTTGCCATAGCCAAAAACCTTGTGGATTTACATGATGGCTCTTTGGTTTTTGTACCTTCGGAAGTAGGTGCAAAGTTTAAAGTAACCCTATCAAACTAAAAAACAGAGGTGATCTAAAAAATCACCTCTGTTTTTTTACGGGACATATAAAGCCCCGCAAGGACATTTTTGTATATGTCTTTGTGAATTAATTTAAACTGTTATACATTACTAATAATGGTTACTATTTCTTATATGCCAACTTCCCATCCACAAATGTGTATAAACAATTTGCAGTAAAGTTAAATGGGTGAATGTCATAAACAGCTAAGTCTGCATCCTTTCCTACCTCAATGGTACCTAGCCTATGTTCAAGACCTAAGGTTATGGCAGGATTAATTGTTATCATCCTTAGTGCTTCATACTCATCTAGCCCTTCTCTAACAGCTAAAGCTGCAGCCCTTATAAGTTGATAAATTGGTAAAACTGGGTGGTCTGTGGTTAGGGATACGGGTAATCCCGTTTTAGACAGTACTTGTAGGCACTTTAAGGTTTTATTTTTGGTTTCAATCTTAGTTGGAACACCTAAGGAAGGACCTACAACTAAAGGATAGTTGAACTTAGAAACATAGTCGGGAATAAGATGTGCTTCACTGGAATGTTCAATGGACATATCTAAATTAAATTCCTGGGCAATACGTATTGCAGTAACTATATCGTCTGCTCTATGGGCATGAATTTTTATTTGCATTTCTCTATTTAAAACTTTACATAGGTTTTCTAGTTTTAAATTTCTCTCTGGGGCTTTCTCTGGATCGTTCTCTGCTTTTTTCAGCTTTTTTGCATAATTTTGTGCTTCAATAAGACCTTCTCGCATCACAGCAGCATTACCCATTCTTGTGGATGGACTTACATTTTTACTGGAGTATACACGCTTTGGGTTTTCTCCCAAGGCTGCCTTCATACATGCATCCCGTTTAATAATTCGAGATTCCATAATTATGCTGTCAGACCAATTTTTTACCACCACACCAACTCCACCAAAAATGTTGGCACTACCTGGGATGACCAATGCACTGGTTATTCCTGCTTTTATGGCATCATCAAATGCCCCATCCGCAGGGTTTATGGCGTCTAAAGCATTTATTTGGGCAGTGTTAGGTGTTGTGGCCTCATTGCCATCTGCCCCTTCAAAACCCATGGCCTCTTCATAGATACCCAAGTGGGTATGGGGGTCAATAAACCCTGGGAAAATCAGGGCTCCATTAACATCAATCACCTCACAATCAATAGGTATTTCAAAATCCCCCACCTCAGCGATCTTCCCATCCTTTATTAGCACTCCACCCTTAAAGGGTTTTTTGGCACTTACGGTATACAATAACCCATTTACAATGGCTTTTACATTATTTACGGTCATAAACAATCTCCCCATCTATAATGGTTTTCTCTACCACTGTTTTATAATCAAATATATGCCCACTTAAAATGATTATATCTGCATCCTTACCCACCTCTAAGCTACCCACGCGATCACCCACACCGATTATATCTGCGGCATTTATGGTTATGGCCTTTAAAGCCTCTTCTTCAGGTAGCCCGTCCTTATGGGCTAGGGCTGCACATAAAGGTAAGTATTGCTGTGGAATCACAGGGTGGTCTGTCATAATGGCAAATTTAACCCCAGCTTCATATAGTATCCTACCAGTTTCAAAGGTCATATTTTTTAGCTCTATTTTTGATTTACTTGATAGTGTAGGTCCTATAACAACATCAACACCTTTTTCTGCCAAAAAATCAGCGATTAAATGTCCTTCAGTGCAATGCTCTATAGTCATGTTTACATCAAATTCCTCTGCAATCCTAAGGGCTGTAACAATATCATCTGACCTGTGGGCATGGGCCCTTAGGGGTATTTCTTTTTTCAACACTTTAACTATTGCTTCCATCTTAAGGTCTCTATCGGGAGCTTTGTCGGGGTCTGTTTCTGCCTTCTCAAGCTTTTTAAGATATCCCTGTGCCTTAATAAGTTCTTCCCTCATAACAGCAGCGGTACCCATTCTAGTTGAAGGAGTTTTCTTTTGCCCACTGTAAACCCTTTTGGGGTTTTCTCCAAAAGCACATTTAAGACCCGATGGATGAAGGATAACCATCTCATCAATGACCTTCCCATAAGTTTTCATGGCAAGCCCTAATCCCCCAATAACATTAGCACTACCTGGCCCTGATACAACAGTTGTGATACCACCTTCATAGGCTTCTTTAAATGCTACATCCATGGGATTTATGGCATCTAAAGCCCTTAGGTGAGGTGTGGATGGATTAGTCATTTCATTTCCATCTGCCCCTTCAAAACCCATTCCCTCTTCAAAGATACCGATATGAGAGTGAGCATCGATGATACCAGGCATAATAACCTTTCCAGCAGCATCTATAATTTTAGCTCCCTCTGGAATTACAACATCAGTACCTATGGCTTTAATCTTATTGCCTTCAACTAAAATAGTACCACCCTCAATAATAGTACCCGCCATGGTGTAAATCTTACCATTAGTTATAGCTAACATGTAAAACACCCTCCTCAAAAATAAGTTATATGTAGTTATTTCGACAAACTTAAATAAATTCCTCTCGATAGTCGAAATTTATTAAAATTTTATTATCAAAGGGATGATAATATGCTAGATGGGAGTAGAAAGTTGGAAAGTTGGAAAGTTGGAAAGTTGGTTAGTTGGTTAGGAAAACCTCTGGCACTGTTACTTTAAAATCCCTGACACGGTTAAGTAGGATAGTATATCGGGTCCCACAGAGGTAGATCAGTCTCTATGCCGTATAAGTAGGTCCACTGCTTTTATTATATAAAATTACAGAAACACTTAAACCCTTAACACGGTTAAGTATAGCTCATATCGGGTCTCGCGGAGGTAGAACAGTCCCTTTGCAGTAAAGGTAGGTCCACTGCTTTTATTAATAAAAAAATCAGTGAAAAACTGCCTTGCTTCTGCGGGACAGTCAAAAAGGGCAAATTTCAAACAGTGTCAAAGGTTTTTAATTTAACAGACCCAGCAGTAAACCTAGATAGTTTATTTCAGCGAGTTTCAGATGCAATCCTTACCTTAAAATGCCTAACACGGTTAAGTAAGATAGTATATTAGGTCCCGCAGAGGTAAATCAGCCCCTATGCCGTACAGGTAGGTCCACTGCTTTTATTAATAAAAAAATCAGTGAAAAACTGCCTTGCTTATGCGGGATAGTCAAAAAGGGCAAATTTCAAACAGTGTCAAAGGTTTTTAATTTAACAGACCCAGCAGTAAGCCCAGATAGTTTATTTCAGCGAGTTTCAGATGCAATTAAAGACCCACAAAATGCCCATGCATCCGCGTAATCTGTGAAATCTCTTTTCAAAATCCGTGTTAGCATGCTTTTAAAAAAAACCAAATTCATCGCTCAACAAAAAAGGACCCACTCATAAACATGAGTAGGTCCTACTTTTATGCCATTTTAGCTAAAATCTCATCCTTTAGCTTTTCGCTTTGATAACCAAAAACCAGCTGGTAGTTCACATCATCTAGCTTACTTATCCCAGATAAGGGCAGCTTATTCAGTGCATCTAAGTCAATCAATGCCCCATTATGTAAAGTAACCCTTAGCCTAGTTAAGCAAGCATCTAAGTGTGCAATATTTCCAAAACCACCTAAGCCATCTACAATCTTTCTAGAAAGCTCACTGGTTTCCCCTAGTTTTTCAATGTGAGTTACCTCTTCTTCCCTGCCTGGAGTGAGATAATTAAAACGCCTAATTATAAATCTAAAGGAAAAATAATAGATTAATCCAAAAACCAAGCCTAAGGGGAAAATCAACCATGGATTTTCCGCATGAATTATATTTATAAAAAACATTGGCATAGCATAGCCATAATGCCTTATTCCAAGGACGTAAGAAGCTGTCAAAATACCTCCTGTTAATACCGCATGAACCATGAACAAGATAGGAGCTGTGAACATAAACATAAACTCCACAGGTTCAGTAATGCCTGTTACCATAGAAGTCAACGCCACAGTGAGCATTATCCCAAAAACCTTCTTTTTATTTTCACTCCTTGCTTCATGATACATGGCCAGTGCTGCAGCAGGTAAAGCAAATCCCATCAGTACAAAAAAGCCTCCAGTGTAAAACCCTGCACTGGTATCTCCAGCGTAAAATCTAGCTAACTCTCCTGTTACCACTGACCCCTCCACCACATAGGAGCCAAGGATATGTTCTAAGATATTTTGCATTATGTGATGAAGACCTGTGGGTATAAGTAACCTGTTTAGTACTCCATAAACAAATACCCCATACTCCCCTGTACTGAAAATCCAACGTGCTAGATTATTCATCATATTGTTCACAGGGGGCCATGCATTTCCCAGTATTACTCCAAATAACACACTGGTCACGGCAGTGATGATGGGGATAAACCTCTTACCTGAAAACAATCCTAAAAATTCAGGAAATTTTATGTCTTTGAATTTTTTAAATAACAATGTGGTATATACCCCAACTAGAATGCCACCTAAAACACTCATTTCATTGGGAAGAAAGGTACCGTCTTCTAATGTTATACCTGGATTAACGGCTTTCATAACCCTTACCATAACCACATGACCACATACAGCTGCAAATGCTGCGAAGCCGTCATTATTGGTAAAAGATATGGTAAAACCCACAGCAAAAAGTAGCGGTAAATAGTCTCTTATAATGGTGTTCCCCGCCACTTTCAAAACTTCAATGCCAGCAATTTCACCTAAGGCTAAAAAAATTGCTGCAAAGGGAAGTATTACAATGGGAATCATCAAAGACTTTGCTACCCTTTGCATTATTCCCTTAATATCCATTTTTCTGCTAACCTTTGTATTTGTAACAACTTCAGTCAAATTGGCTCCCTCCCCTAATAATTTTCTAGCTAAAAAACTGAGTAGTTAACCAGTTGCACCCCGTGCTTTGCTAAAACTTCACGAAATTCTGGCATAATTAGCAAATCATAGTCCAATTGCCTCTGCCCTTTAAGAGAGCTCAATCCTTCCAGTTGATAATCATCAATAAAACCAGGGTGTAAGTAGAACTCATTGATTGTATCATCATTAAGTCTCCCCATAGTTTTATCCAGTTGTTCCATTGAGTAATTTTCTATGCCTATTACTGTGTCAGGAGTTTTTATCTTTCCTTTACCCTTTTTCCAGCTTCTACTGACAAGGGTTTTTTCTATTCCATTAACACCCATAAGCTCAATACTTTTGGGGCTAATGAGTCTCACACTGGGTATTTTGTATTCATGTGCCAATTCGACAATTACCTGGGTAAAAGGTGGATATGCGTGGATATGATGATGACTATCTAAATGGGTTGGTATTAGGCCCATATCCATAACTTTTTCAATTTGAGCCCTCCACTCTTTTTTAACCTCTTTAGTTTTCTTAAATGGTAGTTTCCAAAATGTTTTATAAAATAAACCATGGGAGTTTACCAAAGATGGTACCTGTTCTTTAGGTAGCACAGGAGCCAACACCGTAAGATTTAAATGGATACCTACACCTAAATGAGGATAGTTTTTTGCAAGTTCTATGGCATTGGAAACTGCTAGCCCATTTGACATGATGGTTGCTGAAGTCAATACTCCTTTTTCATGGGCTTTAATAACAGCTTCATTTATCCTTTTGGTTAAACCAAAATCATCGGCGTTTATAATTACATGTTTACTCATTTTTTCAGCTTTATGAAATCCCCATGGGCTTCCATATACTCATCAAGGATTTTTTCAGCTATTTCTAAGGAAGGGACCAATGGATTCATGTTTAACGCCTTTAAAGCCTTTTCATAGCTTCCCTCAATGGCTGCCTCAACTGTTAATTTCTCATAAGCTGCCATTAATTGCATTTGTCCTAATATATCTATGTCTGGTTTAGCAACCTTTTTAGGTGTAATACCTTTTTTATCTACGAAACAAGGAATCTCCACACAATCATCATCTGCCATCCCTGGAACACTGCCATTGTTTAAAACATTGATTATATACTCTTCTTTTTTATCATTGTAAATTGAACTTAAAATGCTTACCATAAGCTCTGAATGCCATTGTCCACCCCTAGCTTTCCATAATTTATCGGCACCAGAATTTACTTCATCAAAATGCTGAAGTAATTCCTTTTCTATATCCAATACCACTTCTCCCCTAGTTTTAGGTGAGTTTAATTGTTTTTCTAAACTTTCTTTTTGTAAGTAGTAATATTGTAGGTATGGAGAAGGTAAAAAGCCCAATTTGTTAAATATTCTAAGGGACATTTCAAGCTCTTCTTTGGTCTTTGCATCATCAATTGATAAGAAATTGGCTATGTTAACTCTTTTAGCAAGTCCCCTAAGCATGGGAGAAACATCTTTACCCAATAAAGATACTTTTCTAAACCATCCATAATGATTTAGCCCCACATAATCAAGGTCAACCCTTTTTCTAGAAACCTTTAAGGCTTTGGCAATATAGTGTTGTATTCCAATTGGAACATCACATATACTCACTGCCTTAATTTTTGAATGTTTTGCCAAGGCAGCAGCAACCATGCCAGAGGGATTTGAGTAGTTTATCAACCAACCTTCTGGAGCGTATTTTTCAATATCCTTTGCTATATCCATCATCACTGGGATTGACCTTAAAGCCATGGCAAAACCACCTGCACCACATGTTTCTTGGCCTATACAGTTATATTTTAAAGGAATCTTTTCGTCAATAACTCTACCTTTAAGTCCACCTACCCTTATTTGACATAGGATAAATGCACTGTCTTTTATGGCTTCGACTCTGTTTTCAGTAAGACAAACCCTAATATCTGGGTTATAATCGTTGATTATTTTTTCAACTACCTTCCCAACAGTGTTTAGCTTTGGAGCATCGATGTCCATTAGCCAAACCTCAGTAAAAGGTACCTCTTTATGTATGGCAACCAATCCTTCTGCCAAGCCAGGAGTATATGCACTTCCCCCACCAATAACTGAAATCTTCATTTTCGTTCCCTCCCTAATGGATTTATATATGTTATATTCTGCATTTCCCTAGAAAAATCCTTTGTATTATTTTAGTTTTACGGGAACATTTTACACACTAATCCGTCTAAGAAGTAAAATCGATATTAGGAGGATTTTATAATGTTAAAAAAAATAATTCCGATTCTGTTGGTTCTTTTAATTACTTCCACCTCTGCCTATGCAGCTTTAAAAGTGGTTGATCCAGAATTAGAAGAGAAATATTTTGAACTGGCAAAAGAACAGATACAAGATGTAGAAGGGATAGAAGCAATTGAGGGATGGGTGAATGAGTTTAGAAGTCTGGGTATTGATGTATACTGTGTTAGTATACTTACTGGGGAAAACAAGTATTTGATTTATATTAACATGGAAACTAAAGAAATATTGACAGAAGATGAATACTACAGGCTGTTTAATGAGGAAGCAAAAGAACAGCAGAAAAATCCCATTTATACTATAACTAAATCCACTGAAGATTCAGAACCTCAAACCACTGATGGCGAAGCTGATTTAGAAGCAGATGATCTATTTAGTATAACTACGGCATTTGGTACACTTGGCAATAATAAAGTTACTAAATACGGAGTGCCCGCCATTGGAGTGCTGATTTTAGCAGGGGCATTACTGATGATTAATAAAAAGAGATAAAAAACACCTTATAGTGTGGCTAAAACCCATACTATAAGGTGTTTTTTATTCTGTTATATCGCAATCTTTATTAAAGAATCTGCACTTGATGTATCTGGGGAACCAAATCATTGTATATACAAGGGTACCTGCAATTAAAGCGTTTATTAGCCCCCCCAGAAAGAATTCAAAACCAAACTCTGTCACTCTACTTAATAAAAAGAACTTTGTGGGGGTTTCCTTAATAATCTCTATGTTATCAATTGTCTCCTTGATGGAATCTTGTATATGTTTTTCTATTTCCGGTGCCGTAAACCACCTTCCACTTAAAAACCTACCCACCATCATATTTAACGAATACATAATTGGAATAAAAAAACCTGTCCCTAGATTTATTGTAATGGCTGCTATTCCACTTCCCCTAAAAACCTTAGCACAAAATACCGATAAGAATGGTCCTATTCCTAAAGAAGGAATGAAATTCCACCCAATACCTATGGCTGCACCAAGGCCAATTGCATGTGGAGTATCTTTTATTGTGGTAACCTTTTTGTAAGCTTCAACTACTTTTCCCCAAACATTTTTTAACAAATTTAATCACCCTTCTAAACGTCAATACTTAATATTATAGCAGGAAAAGGTGATTTTTTAAATGGATATAAGTGAAAAAATATACAAAATGCAAATAATTAAACACAGTACTAAATCGGCTTTTATAATAGATTTTATACTAAAAATACTAACTGTTTTTTAAGTATTTACTCAAATAATTTTCAATGGTTACGGGGAAATTAATAATACTTTGTGATTAAAATCCTATTTTTACCTAATTTTATTATTTACAATATAATTAAAATAAAAACTATATGTAGGAGGAAAATTATGAGTGCATATTTAGGCCCTATCCATCATTGGTTGTTTAACAAGGTTATCATTTTCGAACGTCTGGAAAAATATATTTTAGATGGTCTAGTGGCAGAGGTTGGGAATGAGGTGACACAAATTTATGAAAAAGCTTGTGAGAAACATGGAAAACCTCTAAACCCTGAAATACCATTGGAAAACCTAATTGATACCGACAACATCCATGGATGGTTGCAAACTCAAATTCAGAAGGCTGAGACCAGACATGCAGAATTTTTAAATCAGTGTTTTCAAAAATACAATGAAGAAGCTGTGGAGGTTGCAAGGGAATACTACGCTAAGCAAGGGAAATATTGTGGTGAGCAATCAGAATCCCATGCAAAGCCACAAAATGCCCAAGAACTTTATAAGGAGATTAATAATTATGTTTTAGATGGAATGCCATGTGATCAAGTTAATCGCCTAACGCTTAATGAACCTGATCTAGTTAAGTGGGAAGTAACCCAATGTCTTCATGTGGGTTACTGGAAAAAGGTAGGGGCAGACCCAAATAAATTTTATAAGTTAAGGGAAACATGGCTTGATGCATTTGTAGCTTATGCAAATAATGATTATGAATATAGATTCCAAAATGACAATGGTGTATTGAGACATTTAATTCAAAAGGTAAGAGATTAACCCAGTACTCATATGAGAACTGGGTTATTTCTTTGATTACTCAGATTGGCTACCATGCTTATCACAGGTAACATTTCCATCTGAATACTCATATGTACCTCCACTGGGACACTCTAACTCATGTTTTAGATATTCCTTTGTCACCAATTCTTGTATAAACCCTTCTTCTTGCAGTTTATCCCTTTCTATTAAATCGTGTTGTTCAATGGCTGCGGTGATAACTATAATACTACTTTTACACAACTCAGCATTGGCTTTTTCAGAACCCTTTGCCACATTAGGTATCGTTATAGCTAAAATTATGCCTAGTAATGTGACAACCAGTAGCACCTCTAATAAAGTAAAACCTTTTTTGTTCTTCACATTCATCCCCCCTAAAAAAATTAGACCTTAGTCTCCTAAGGTCAGTAAAATATTTAATGCATTGGAACTTATTATAATATTCTACATATTTAGATAAATTCCTGCAGAATAATATATTTTTATTAATTATATGCCCCTAAGCTTAATGCCTTGGGCTACTCGATCTATGGCTACCATATATGCGGCTTCCCTCATATCCACATTCTTAAGATTATGCATTTTATGAACACTTTCAAAGGCTGTGACCATGATTTTTTCTAGTTTTTCATCAATCTCTTCTTGTTCCCAATAATAATTCATCAAGTTTTGCACCCATTCAAAATAGGATACCGTTACCCCACCAGCGCTGGCTAAAATATCTGGAATAACAAGAACTCCCTTTTGGTATAGTATCTCGTTACCTTCATCTGTGGTAGGGCCATTGGCTGCCTCTGCCACTATTTTGGCTTTTATACCATGGGCATTTTCTCCTGTGATCTGATTTTCCAATGCAGCTGGAACCAGTACATCACATTCTAATTCAAGGAGTTCTTGATTGGTAACTTCTTTACCATCACCATAAACCACAGATCCACTTTCTTCCTTTACCTTTAATAGCTTATCAGGGTGGATTCCGTGAGGGTTATATAACCCCCCTTGACTGTCACTTACCCCAATGATCTTAGCTCCTGCGTTATGAAATAATTTAGATAGGTTAAATCCTGCATTACCAAAGCCTTGAATAACAATTTGAGCCTCAGTCATTGGTAAATCTAAAGTTTTAAGGGCTTCCCTAACAGTTATAAAGCATCCCTTAGCTGTTGCCTCATTGCGACCTTTAGACCCGCCTAAAATTATGGGCTTTCCTGTTACTATCCCAAAATCATTTTGCCCTTGTAACTTACTATATTCATCCACCATCCAAGCCATTACTTGTTGATTAGTATATACGTCAGGAGCGGGAATATCTTTATATGTTCCGATAATAGGTGCAATGGCCCTTATATAACCACGACTTATTTGCTCTAACTCCCTCTGTGATAGTTCTTTTGGATTACATACAACTCCACCCTTTCCACCACCATAGGGAATACCCACCACAGAACATTTCATAGTCATCCACATGGATAGTGCTTTAACCTCATCAAGGGTTACGCTGGGATGAAACCTCACTCCCCCCTTGGCAGGCCCTAATGTATCATTGTGCTGAGATCTGTATCCTGTAAATACCTTTATTTCACCATTATCCATTTTAACAGGAAAGGAAACTTCTAAAACCCTTTTAGGATTTTTTAAAATCTCGTAATAATCTTTTTCTAAACCCAATTGTTCACAAGCTTTTTCAATCTGTTTTTGTGCCCTTTGAAATACATTGACCTCTTCCATTAAAACCACTCCTTTTTGTTCCCTTCTATATCCTATTAAATAGGTCAATTTTTGTGAAGGATAGTATATGCATATATAAATTATGGTACCCACTTTTCTCATGGTTATAGGTAAGTGTTTGTTATTTTCATTATAGATGTTTTTATGCTAAAATTCTATTATATGAATTTTTAAGGAGTGCTTATAATGACGGTATTTGCATATATACAGGGTGACTTAATTAAAAATCCTTTTTTACTACATAAAATCAATAATAAACCAATTATTGAGTATACCATAGAAAATCTATTAAGGGTAAATGATATTGAATCCATAAGGCTTTGTTTGTATAACACTAAGGAGAATCATGCACTGGATTATTTGAAGAAAAAATATCCCTCTTTGCACATTCAATACTCAAAGGAGCAAAATGCAGGAAAACGCATGTTTGAAACCTTTAAAGCCATTAAACCTGATATTATTATTAGAGTAACAGGGGATCAATTTTTATTGGACATTTCGGGAACAAAATTAATGTTAGACGAATTTAAAACAAAAACTTCTGATATTCACTATCATGACCTTGATGATGGCTTATTGCCAGAGGTGTTGAGCTTTGAAGCTTTGGAAAAATGCCAGCTTCATATCGGTAAATACCATAGGTTCTTAAAGTACATAACTGATAACCCGGATAGTTTAAACATCAAAAAAAGAGACCATATGTGGCAGACACCTTTTTTTAGGTTTTACATAAGAAATGAGAGGGAGCTTTACATTGCCAGGCAAATCATTGAGGAGAAACTTGATTATAGAAGATTGAATACCTATGCTGATTTATTGTTTGGAGACTCGGGACTATACCAGGATGGTTGGTTTCAAAGCTTCATTTCTAAGAACTCTGTAAATAGATATGGTGAAATGGTTCCATGGATGACATATGCTACCATAGACTTTCTCACTAAACGTATAAAAAAGGATATGATTATTTTTGAGTACGGATGTGGAGCAGGAACCATATGGTGGTCAAAAAGGGTCAGAAAAGTAACTGCCTGTGAGCATAATTTAGCTTGGGTTAAGGCAATAGGGGCTAAGGTGCCAGAAAACGTTGAAATAATCCATGTTGACTTAAGTAAAGGGGATTCCTTTGCAGCCCAAGTGGAAATGACAGGTGAAAAGTATAATGTTATTGTCATAGATAGTAGGGATAGGATTAACTGTGCCAAAAGGGCTGTTAAAGCACTGGCTGATGATGGTGTTATTATTTGGGATGATAGTCAAAGAACCTATGATGATGAAGGGAAAGACTTCATTCTGGCTCAAGGATTTAAAAGACTTGAATTCACTGGGATGAGCCCCATAGTAAAAGATAAAAACGAGACCACTATATTTTATAGGGATGGGAATTGTTTGGGGATATGATTTTGGGTTGTGGGATGGGGGATTGGGGATGTGGGATGGGATGGGGGTTTTTTAAGGGCATGCTAACACGGATTTTGAAAAGAGATTTCGCGGATTTCGCGGATGCATGGGCATTTTGTGGGTCTATAATTGCATCTGAAACACACTGAAATTAACTATCTGGGCTTACTGCTGGGTCTGTTAAATTAATATAACTAATTCAGGACCCAGTATCAGTTCTAGAATTAATTGCTTGTTTCAAGGCCCAGCATGTAGCATAAAGTATGTTTTAGTGGCAATATAAGGACCCCAAATAAGAGCCATAATATCTGTGGAGATCAGTGAAGATCCGTGGCTAATTATAGATTTATTCAAGTTGTTAATATTGTCAGTGGTTTTAAGGTCTATATTTGCATCTGAAACACACCGAAATTTATTATCTGGGCTTACTGATCTGACCCCAAAAAGTTGGACAGTTTAGCTAAGCAACATTTAAGTTTAAGTT
>CAYYRM010000030.1:0-17575 GCA_964474005.1 uncultured Eubacteriales bacterium | reverse complement strand
TTCATGATAATTTTGCCATGTACAAATTGAAGGAAGCTTAACCCTCTCAAAATTATTAGCCTCCCCCAACTGGAGGGAAAAGGGCCAAGGTATCACTATCCTGCAAGATTGTGTCTAGCTTCTGGTGCCGGCCGTTTATCATGATGATTGCTACCTCTTTTACGGGGATATCTAAAGATTCTATCACTTCTTTAGGTGTAGTTCCTTGTTTTAAGTCTAACACCATTTCCTTATGGCGATTGATTCTGAAAGTTGCAAATAACTTTACTTTAACCTGCATATATTCACCTCCCATATTCACACTATACTAGCTATGCTACTGCTAGTAAAGAAGGTAGTCCCTAAAATCAACTATGCTATGGACAAGCAATAATTCGTCTGGCCCATAGACATTCTCCACAGGAAGGGCTATTTCCCCAGCAATCCATTTCGTTAGTATCTGTATAAGTACACCCTTCTAAGGCTCTACAGTCTGTACAAGAAGGAAAGTGGTTTTCGTTTACGGCTCTTCTAAAGTTGACATATCCAGAGTCCATCCAGATGTTTTGTAGGCTGGTATTATTAACATTACCCACATAACAGGGAAAAATTTCTTTTTTCCTTCCATAAATATAACAATGGTAAGAATGCATAAGAGCATAACACGGACTAACTTCTCCTAGATAATTGATAGATAACGTATTATCTTTTACAAACTTACAGCTGCGCTCTGTTCTCAACTTCATATTAGACATCTGGGCTTTGATAGTGGTTAGTAGGGAGTCGTTACCAAACATACGACCAGTATCATCCATGTCATATACAATTTCATCCTTCATAGACTCATGGTAAGGAATCAAATTGCTTACAATAATTTGACTTGCCCCTAGCTCATAGGCCATGCGGATTAACTTAGGTAAACTATTGTAGTTTTTTTTCATGGCCACAAACTCAATACCTAGCTCTGGATTTCTAGACTTTAGTTTTCTTTTCATTGCTTGCAACTGGGCAATATTTCCTGAAACACTCTGGAAGTCGGCACCTTGGCGGATGGAGTTGTATTCTTCCTCTTCGGGACTATCTAAGGAAGTAAAGAGTACATCCAGCTCTAGGTCGATTAACTGTTTAATATTCTCTTTTGCCAAGTAAGAACCATTGGTAATCATCTCTACTTTTACACCAAGGGCTTTTACTTCTCTTAACATATCAAAAATTCTGGGGTGCATCATAGGTTCGCCAAATCCACCAAAATGAACAGATTCTAACTTTGGTAATTCTTTAAGGTTTTTTAAAATATTTACAAAGGTACTCCACTCCATATGTAGCTCAGAATCATGCCATGAACTACGGATACAAGTGATGCAATCAAAGTTGCATTTTGTTGTTACCTCAATATAAACTCTTTTTATGTCAGGTTGTAAGGGAACTAATCGGTACCCATCCTCCGTAGTAATAATTAGAACTTCTTGCTCTTTTTCTAAAGGCAATTTAATACTGCCATCTTTTTCAATCTTTGATTTTTCTCCTGTAGAAAACAAGCTAGTGTCTAGACTATTGATTTTTTTCTTCATAGCGCCACCCCCATTGCGTTGATAACTATTCCCTGCCTTTTATTTTAAAAGCTGCGGGATTCCCTTGGTTTTTACTGTAAAATCCCATGGCTATCCGGTATGGGCCAGGACATCCTGGAGGGAGGAAGGCGACCCTGTCGCCAGGGTGAATAACATAATCTAATGCTTGAACAAATCCATTGACAAAAATGACTTCAACTTCATCCCAAGAAACCCCCATTTTGTGGGCTAGTTCTGTACCTTCCATAGGCCCTTCTAAATTTATTATTACAGGCATCGAACCATATTTCTTTCGAAGGAACGCATCTAAATGAAGAAACCCTCTAACCTCAATGGTCTTTTTATCTTCTTCAGCCATAAGATAACCTCCTATAAGATTAAATCTAATTTTCAAAGTAAATAATTTTATGCTAAGGACTGCACAAAATGAACATACAGTCTTAGCTGGAAAGGTTATAAAACTGAAGCCAGACCTAGGTCTGGCTTCAGTAAATTAGGTAGTATTTTAGAAATACATTGTGTTTTTGCTAAAATAGAACTAGACTATTCGTTATCTTCGTTTTCAAAATTATATACTTGATCGATTTCTTCAGGAGTAAAGTCCCAAACTGCATTATGTGGAGGACATGGCTCATACTCGAAGAATTCAGGCAATCTGTCATGGGCGTTAGTAAAGCCAGCAGCTTTGTTGAATTTACGTTCAACTTTAAGTACAGACTCGCCAAGTTTATCAACATCTTCGGAAGTTAAGTTAATGCCATATTGAGCATTAATCATGTCGATTAGAGCTTGATATCCTCCAGGATTATCAGCAACACCAAAATATACGAATAAACACATACCTGTGCTATCAACAGCAGCTGTTCCTATTTGCATAGCACGGGAATATTCGATTTGACCCTCTTTTTTAAGTGGATCTATATCTGCGCCTATCTTTAGTATGTTGCCTGAAATACAGTAACCTGCAGTATGATCAGCTCCCATAGGAGTTGTAGCATATGTTAAGCCAATACCCTTAATTGGACGTGGGTCATAAGCTGGGATAGCTTGGTCCTTTACTACAGGAGTTCTGTAAAGTCCACAGGCTTTACCTACCACAGCGGTACCACTGCCTATAAGCCTCCCTAAAGGAGTAGGCTTGCGGATTTCTTTAATTGCTTCTAAAGCAGCTTTACCATCGCCCCAAGGTAGTAAGCCACCCTCCATAGCAGTAGCTATAGCAACTGCAGTTTCTATACTATCAATACCGATATCGTCCATTTCACGGTCGCAATAAGCAATATCATCTAAGTTTTGAATACCAGCATCTGCACCAAGTCCCCAAATAGTTTCATATTCGAAACCACTGGTTATATATTTACCATCTTTGTCTGGGTACCATTGAGAACACCTGATGACACAGCCGGCATGACAGCCATGGGACACTTTGCCTTCTCCGCCACGTTCTGTGATAGTAGCATTTAATGTTTCACCAGAAATATTGTCGTTGTGCTCGATGCGTCCAGCTGTAAAGTTATTGGCTGGTAAACCACCAGCTTCGTTTAAGATATTAACTAATACGTTAGTACCGTACGCGGCTAGACCTTGGCCAGCAACTGGATGATCTAATAATGCCTTAGCAAACACTTTAGAAGCTGCTTTGAATTTCTCTGGGTCGGCTATAGAGACTTTAGCAGCTCCAGTATCATCAATTACAACTGCTTTTATTTTCTTAGAACCTAAAACTGCTCCTAAGCCCCCACGACCTGCACTACGAATGTTGCCTTCTGGATCTTTGAAAGAAATATTGGCAGAGGGTAAGCGGTGTTCTCCTGCGGGCCCAGTGATACCAACACCAACTTTTTCTCCATACTTTTCGCTTAATATTTTGATAGCTTCGTAGTTACCACATCCTCCAATGATTTCCGTTGGAGCTTCATCAACAGTGACTCCATTCACATCTACCTTGATTACATAAAACTTGTCATCTGTAGGAATTCCTTCGATTACCAGGGCTTTAATACCCATTTTAGCCATTTTTTGAGAGAAAGAACCACCAGTGTTACTTTCTTTAATAGTGCCTGTTAGTGGACTTTTAGCACCTACAGAGAGACGTCCTGAGTTTGGTGCACTAGTACCGCTTAATAACCCAGGTGCAAAAATTATTTTGTTGTTTTTTCCTAATGCATGGCAAGTAGGTTTTACTTCATCAGCAATAAAATTAGAAGTAAGAGCACGTCCGCCTAATCCTGCATATTTAGCAGGTACTTCTTCGGTAGAGACTTTTAATGAAGTCATGTCAATTCTGATAAATTTGTTCATTATATTAAACCCCCTTTAGATAATTTTGTTCTCATAGTTAAAACATTGCAATAAATGTGCCAAAAGAAGGAGGTTGGAGGGAAAATAAGAATGCTTTGAATACAGTGTTCTGTTATTAAAGTAAATAGGACATTTATTATAACTATACCAACTGTTTCTAAATGGAGCAAAAAATCAAAGGAAAATTGCTCTATTTTGGAACAATGTATCAATTTATAACACCCATACTTCAGTAGTTTAGCATGATACTAAAAAATGCTAGATTGAAAGGCTGTCAAAAATACATTATAATTCTCTATAAAAAGGTTATATAATCTACTGAATAAAAACTATGAAAAAGATGTATAATCAGATGAAAACCTTAGTTATCCTATCAGATACTAGAAATGCAACCTCAAGTTGCCTAAAAGCAAAGATAAGTTGGTTGAGTTATTACATAGATAGAAGGATAATTAGTATAAAGACTTTATATACAAGGTAAGGGGGAGGAAAATGAGTTTTGGCGAAAATTTGAGAAAACTGAGAAAAGAGAGAGGTCTTTCTCAGGAACAGTTAGCTGAGAAGATCAATGTTTCCAGACAAGCTGTATCAAAGTGGGAGCAGGGTGGGGGTTACCCAGAAACCGAGAAAATAATTTTGATTGCAAAGAATCTTAATGTGTCTTTAGACTATCTATTAGTAGGAATTGAAAGTGAAGAAAAAAGTGAAATGCAGAAAGAAAAAAATGTGGTCCCCACAGGGAAAATATCAATTAGAACATTTGATGGTAAAACTGTAGTGACATGCCATAAAGTAAGTGTCTCTAATGTGATATTAGCAGGTAAAGATGAACCTAAGTATGTTCTAAATGGGGTTGATAAAGTTTCTTTTTGGGGTGAACACACTACTACTTTAGGTTGGTATGCCAATGAAGAAGAAATAAAGAAAGAAATTGTTGACATAACAAAGGCAATTAATGGAGGTTTACAAGCATATGATTTAAAATACGCTGCAAAAGTTAAAATCGGGATTATAGGGGTTAAACTAGAATAATTAAGCAAATTAACTCTCTTCATTTTACGTGAAGGGAGTTTTTTGTATGAGTAGTATTTTACTTAATTAGATTGAAGTTAAAAGATAGGTAAATTTCCTATTGACATAAAGTTAACTTTACCCTTTATCATAAATGTTGATGATGCATGCAGTTATTAAAGTATAGTTGGAGAGAAAATTGATAAGAGAGGAGTTATCTATATGAAAAAACAAAATTTGATTATCTTTATATTAACTATAGGAGTTTTTAGTATTTTAAATACGGAATTAGGTATTATTGGGATATTGCCTTTGATTGCAGATCGATTTCAGGTAAGTGTATCTCAAGGAGGGCTAATGGTAAGTCTCTTTGCACTTACTGTGGCTATTTCTGGCCCAACTATGCCTTTATTATTATCGAGGGTTAATCGTAAAAAAGTAATGTTAATTGTACTTGGTGTTTTTACTGTGGCCAATTTTATTTCAATGTTTGCATCAAACTTCACAATTGCATTAATTGCACGTGTGGTGCCAGCGGTTTTCCATCCGGTTTTTATTTCCCTGGCCCTTACAGTTGCAGCATCTTCAGTGAGTAAAGAAGAGGCCCCGAAGGCCGTTTCTAAGGTATTTGTTGGAGTATCTGCAGGGATGGTTATAGGTGTGCCTGTAGCTAGTTTTATTGCGAGCTCAATCTCTGTGCAAATGGCAATGTTATACTTTACTACAGTGAGTGCTATTGCTTTCATCGTCACAGTCTTATTTGTACCATCTATGCCTGTGACTGAAGTATTATCATACGGAGCCCAGTTAGGTGTGTTAAGAAAATCTGTGGTTTGGCTATCTATGGTGGCAGTGGTTTTCTTAAATGGAGCGGTAATTGGTGTATACAGTTATCTTACTGAGTTTTTAGAGAAAGTTACCAGTGTGTCTTGGAATACAATTAGTATGATGTTAGTGATATACGGGGTAGCAAATATTATTGGGAACATTGTGGCTGGGACACTACTCACAAAAAATGCCAACAAGTCTTTAACATACTTTCCAATTGCACTGGGAGCAGTTTACATCATACTATTCTTATCAGGACAATTTACTCTACCAATGGCTTTAATTATCTTAGCTTGGGGAATACTAGCTGGTGCAGGTGGTGTCTTTAATCAGTATTGGGTTTCGTCAGCAGCTTCAGATGCTCCTGACTTCGCCAACGGATTATTTTTAGCATCTGCTAATTTAGGGACAACTATGGGTACTACAGTATGTGGATTTTTTATAGCAGGGCTAGGTACTCGATATATGGTATTAGGTGGATTACTACTCTTGACATTGAGTATATTTTCAATACTATTAAGAGTGTACATGGTTAACCACACAAAAAGGACTTCTAAACAGGTAATATAGGATGTGGGATTAAATTGTATCGTTGAAAAGGAGGTTTTTTGTAATGTCTTATACCATTAAACAGGCTGCGGAGAAAATGGGAGTTTCCGTTCCAACACTACGTTATTACGATAAAGAAGGGCTTCTGCCATTTGTTGAAAGAAAGCCAAATGGTACTCGGGTTTTTAAAAATGAAGACTTCAAATGGTTGGATATCATAACATGCATGAAAAGCTCTGGATTATCAATAAAGGACATAAGGAAATATATTGACCTCTGCCAAACTGGTGACAGCACCCTCAATGAAAGAATGGAAATTTTCCTTGGGAGAAAAGAGGCTGTTCAAAAACAGATGGAAGAATTAAATAAGGTTATGGAAACAATAGATCATAAGCTATGGTATTATGATACGGCAATAGAGGCTGGTACAGAGGAAATTCACAAAAAGAACAAACAACACTAGTAAAGGGAAACGCACAGACAAATACATTCAAGTCAAGTGTTATGTTTAGGTTTGTTTAGAAATGTTCTTTCAAAAAAGGTATACTAAATTAGTGATGGTAATTCTCATAGGTAAATTATGAATTATTAAGTTACTAGGAATGGAAGGTGCTAACATGAGTAAAGTTTATTTTATTAAGAATTCAGAATCAGACTATAATCAACTGGGGAAAGAGGCTCTGGACTTATTAAAAAAAGTTGTTTCGGAAACTAATTATAAGTTTGAGAAGGAATTACCCTTAAAGGTTCATTTCGGTGAAAAAGGTAATACAACCTTTATACCAGCGAAATGCTATGATGAAACAATAAGTTATCTCAAGGAACAAGGAGTATCTCCATCTTATATAGAAACTAACGTACTATATAGGGGATCAAGAACTACCACAGATGCTCATATTGAAACTGCAAAATCCCATGGCTTCACACAGATCCCAATTATAATAGCCGACGGGGATATTGGGACACAATACGATGAAGTAGAAATAAACAAAGAATATATCAAAAACTGTAAAATAGGTAAGGACTTTGGACAATTCAAGCAGTATATTGTTATGAGTCATTTTAAAGGTCATGTTGCTGCAGGATTCGGTGGAGCACTAAAGCAGCTTGCCATGGGTTTTGCCGCTAGGGGTGGAAAGTTGGAGCAACACTCTGGGATATCTCCTGTAGTTTCATCAGAAAAATGTATTTCCTGTGGTATTTGTGTGGAAAAATGTAACTATGCCGCCATTGAAACTCCGGATATTGCCATTATTGATCAGAATAAATGTATAGGATGTGCAGGCTGTATTGCTGTTTGCCCAGAAGGGGCAATTAAAAATACATGGGGCGGAGCTCATTTTTTAGAGAAACTCTCTGAGTATGCCTATGGAGCAGCAAAAGATAAAGATATCATATACATAACCTTTGTTCATAATATTACAAAGGAATGTGATTGTGCTGGTACACCCATGGAGCCTATTACAGGCAATATTGGTATTCTTGCATCAAAGGACCCTATAGCTTTGGATACAGCATGCCTAGATTTAGTGCAAAAAAACAGTGGAGAAAAACTATTTGACAAAGGTAGGGCATCCCTAGTTCATGGAGAGAAGATTGGACTTGGAATGATGGAGTACGAACTTATCGAGCTTAATTAGCTGCAGCTTGTTTGATTCAACAATAGCTATTTTGTCTGGATACTACCCACCCCTAACCAATGCTTTAGCCCGTTCCTGATGAAGAATTCAATATCATTCGAGAGCCTTTATGGCTCTTTTTTTAATGGATTTTTTATATGAAAACATTGACATTAGATAAACAATTATATAAAATGTTTACAAATAAATCAAACAGATAGGAATGATGTTTATGGAAAATTTATCTCAATTGTTTTGGCAAGCTTCAATTGAAGAAATTGTTCAAGGATATATTTATGATAAAGAAAAGGAAGAGTTTATATGTCTAATATGCGGAGGAGCCTTTGTTAAAGGTAAAATTTATAATGATAATGAAGGGTACTATGAGGCAGAAAAATATACAAGAATCCACATAGTTAAAGAGCACAAATCGATGTTTGACTATCTGCTTAATTTAAATAAAAAACTAACAGGTCTTACTGATCACCAAAAAACATTGCTTGGTTTGTTCTACAACGGCTATACTGATGCAGAAATTGTAAAGGAACTTGGAGGTGGAAGTACATCTACAATAAGGAATCATCGCTTTACACTTCGAGAAAAGGAAAAGCAAGCGAAACTATTTCTATCTATAATGAAGCTTTTAGAGACTTAGGGACCAGGGAAAAGGAAAAGATGAATTTATACCAATTCATAGGGGGGCTACCGTCATAGATGAAAGATACGCTATTACAGAAGAAGAAAACGAAAAGATACTAAACACTTATTTTAAAAATGGCCTAGAGGGGCCTTTAAGCAGTTTTCCCGTTAAAAAGGAAAAAAGAAAAATTGCCATACTACGACATATAGTTAAAGGTTTTGATGTAGGGGTTAACTATACAGAAAAGGAAATAAATGAAGTACTAAAAAGTATTTACGGAGACTATGTGTTAATTAGAAGGTATCTTATAGAATATGGATTTTTAGATAGGGAAAAGGATGGGAGTAAGTATTGGGTAATAGAGTAGGGTGAACTAGAGTTACTACTTATTAGGGGAATTGAAGGGGAGTTTGTAAATGGATACTGAATTAAAGACTATTTTGAAAGAAAAAGGAGCCAACATTGTTCGTTTTGTAGATATATCTGAACTACCACAACAACAGACCCAAGGCTTTACTAAGGCCATTGTATTCTGCATCGCGTTATCGAAAGAGTTTATTACAAATATCTATAATAATGTACATGTGGAACACGATGAGTTCCTAGAAAAAGACGAAAAAGTGAATGAACTTGCCGAATGGATCGAGGATTACATTCAACAAAAGGGTTATGGTGCCTATGCTCAATCAGAAAATAATAATTCACTAAAGGGAAATTATGATAAAAATACAAGAACAAGTGTTTTGCCACACAAGACCATAGCACGACTTGCAGGGTTAGGGTTTATTGGTAAGAACAATTTGCTTGTAACAGAAGAATATGGTTGCGGATTTTGTATGTGTACTGTGTTGACAGATGCACCAATTTTAGGAGAAAAATATCCCATTATTGATTCAAAGTGTGGTAAATGTGAAATCTGTAAAAGAGTTTGTCCAGCACAAGCTATTCGTGGAAATCAGTGGACTCAAAGGGATGGTAGAGAAAACATTGTAGATGTTTTTAGGTGTTCCTGTGCCTTAAAGTGTATGATAAATTGTCCATGGACAATAAAATATGCTGGATTTAAGAAGTAGTAAAGGTGTAGAAGTTAATAAACCTAAAAAGGCACACTATATGCGTGCCTTTTTTCTATATTCATATTTTGAAATCTAAACCCTTAAATCATCGCCCACGAGTAATTTGGGTTCTTGAAATAATTTCTAACCATTTATGCCAAAAGAACAAGGCTAATGGCCATTACAATCATTCCTGAAATTGTGCCATACACAGAAAGGTGATGATCACCATATTCCCTTGCAGCAGGTAATAGCTGATCCAATGAAATATAAACCATAATTCCTCCTACGCCAGCAAAAACAATACCAAAGACTACATCTGTCATAAAGGGAGCTAAGATTAAGTAACCAACCAATGCTCCCACTGGTTCTGCCAACCCGGAGAAGAAAGAGTACAAGAAGGCTTTTAATCTACTTCCTGTGGCATAATATATCGGAATAGACACTGCAATACCTTCTGGAATATTATGAAGGGCAATGGCGATGGCGATACTTATCCCTAAGGCGGGATCTTTAAGGGTTGAGATTAGGGTTGCAAACCCTTCGGGAAAATTATGAATGGCAACAGCTAAAGCTGTGAATATCCCCATCCTAAGAAACCTTTTCTCATCCATAGTTTTTTTATCATCTGGACTATCATCTTTTTTACTAACGTTTTCTTCAAAGGATGGTATAAGTTTATCGATCAAGCCGATAAAGAGCATTCCTCCAAAGAAAGCCAGAACATTTACCATGGAACCCAGTCTTGAGCCCAACTCTTCTACCAAGGATTCATTGGCTTTAAAGAATATTTCTACCATTGAGACATATATCATTACTCCCGCTGAAAAACCTAATGATATAGAAAGAAATTTTCTATTGGTTTTTTTGGTAAATAGGGCAATGAGGCTTCCAATACCAGTGGAAAGACCAGCCAATGCCGTTATTATAAAGGCAAATAACAAATCATTCATTTTCTAACCTCCCTAATTAGTTCTACTATTGCAAAAGAAAGTTTCCCTAGTGTAACTTTGAGTAATACATGATATGAATCATACAAATGGTTGGTAACTGTTCTATACTGTTTTTTTAGATAAATTTTGTTTAGGCAAAACAAATAACCTCTCCAGTCATATATGCTGGAGAGGTTGTGTAAGATTTGTATGTTATAGAAGTTATGTCTATATAAAGACTTCAAATCCCTTTATTTGTATGTTAAAATTTTATAAATAGTGAAAATTATTAGAAAGGGTGATTTCCAGATAATCCAAGGAGATTCCATAGCTAAATTAGAAGTCTAATATATAGTATTGGGAAACACTTAGATACGTTCAAGGTGTAGGCATAGTGTTAAGAAAGTAAAAATAAAGAAGGGGTATGGTCGATGAAATTTTTTAACAAGAAGGTTTTATATTTTACTACAGTTATTCTGGCGGTTTTAATGATTTTTATAGGGCGTTTCTGGTATTTACACCCAACCCATTATAGATATAACGATAAGTTCATCATAGGAAGTAGTGTCAATGAGGTTATTGAAAGATATGGTGACTTTGACAAAGTATTTTACACAGATGAAAGTGAGAATGATATTGGATGGGGTGGGTACATTGTGGTACCTGCCAAGGTAGGTTTTTTGGGAACAAGCTTCCCCAAATATTACATGATAGAATTTAGAAACGGAAAAGCAGTGAGAGTTTCCATTGAAATAGGTGGGTGGGGTGGGTAATGCAAGGGATATTATTCCTCTCTATTTTTAAGGCTATCTGCCATGGAAATTTGCATAACCTTTTTCTTAATCATTAAATTTGATAAATAGTAAGTTATAAACATTATAAAGAAGGATAATGCTAGACTACTTATTCGTATGATGGCAGGTACTGTCAGATTCATATCTTCAGCTATTTCTACAAATAATTTGTCAGTCATTGATACGGTGAAAGGTATGGAAATAATGAATCCTAGGATTACAAAAATTACGTTACTGTTTATTACTAAACTGGAAATTTTCTTTCTGCCATATCCCAGTATCTTCATTAAAGATATATTGGCCTTATTCTCTTCGATAACCAAAGAAGTTAATATATAGATAATTATCAGCCCTATTAAGCTGGCAATTACTCCTATTATAATAATCAATATTCTTATGGATTGGAGAATATTTTCATAGGCTTGACGCAATTCGTCTTCAGTCATTGTACTTGCAATAATGTTTGGATCAAGGTTTAAAGGAACTTTTGATAACAGCATTGTGTAACTACCTTCAGGGAAATCAAAGACTTGATTAAATTGGTCTATGGGGAGATGTAACGTGTGCCCCAAATAATGGGATGCTATCCTTTCCACAGTTATTTCTACCACTTTATCATTGATTTTGTTATAAATCTTTATGGTATCCCCTTCACGGATATTGAGCTTTTCGGAAAGGGGTTTGTTAATTATCACCTTTGAAGTATCTAGCTTCTTTCCACTTGAATCAGTTAAATTTATAAGGGTTGTGTTTTGTTCAATACCGTATATGGTAAAGCTTACTTCTTCACCTAAGTTATCATATGCAAAAGCTGGGACGAAGGATTGTCTTTCAGCATTATCATAGGTTTGTGTCTGTAATCCTCGCATGACGTATTGATAGTTGAATTTGTATAGGTCATCATAGCCATCTTCAACAATACTTCTTATGGAATCATTCATAATAAAACCCAGAAGAAGAAGGGATGAAGCGAAGCCTATACCAATTATCATAACAAGATTCCTGGGGATATTTCTGGCGATCTCCCGTATTCTGAATTTAGTATTAAAACTGAAGTGGTTAAGTTTAAGGCGCTTTTCTAACAAACTGATTTTGGTTTTATTGCCAGCACCCCTCATGAGCTCAAGGGGAGAATAACTTAATGCCTTTCCAACTACTATGGTGGTAGTAGGAACTAAGAAAACAAATGGTAGTATAAAACTCAAAAGGATTATTATTGGATTAAATGAGATATCCATAAGGGGGAAATTGTATTGTACTCCGTCGGTAACATAAATAATGTGCTCACTTATAAGCATCCCCAACAAGGTACCTACAGTGCCTCCCACAAGACATAGAACAACAGGATAGACAAGATAATGTTTTAGAATATCAACCCTTTTGTATCCAATGGCATACAGGGTTCCTATTTGAGTAAACTCTGTTTTCAGAAGCCTCCATAACACCACAGATATTATTAGGCAAGTGGTTATAAATATAAAAATTGGGATGAAGGTTCCTATGGGGATTTTCGCTCTTAAGTCAGGAACAACTGCTGAGATACGGGAATTATTGTCCCTATCTAACCAATAAAGGATGGTGTGGTTTTCGTTAAGGTAATCCCTTAGCTCCCCTTGATTATTTTCTTGAAATACAATGCTGTAATTAATAGTATAGTACTCAAGATTGGAAAAGTCCCCTTGGGATATTATTGCAAATCCAAAGCTATTAGGGTTGTTCATTAGGTCTGAAGGTGATTTCAATGTATAAATATAGTCGGGTTTAGTTACTAGCCCCACAACTTCAAATGTTATACCATTGATTTGGATTGTGCTGTTTAATTGGATATCGTTTGCTATGGCAAACTTTTTATCCACAACGATTTCCTTATTGTTAATTAATCCCCTTCCATTTATAACAGAGTATTTGTTCACTTTGGTGGGATCTTGAAAAATCCTCATTGTTGACGAAGTATTAAATGGATAATCCACTTGTTTTACTTCCTCTATTTCAACATTAAAAGTAGTCTCAAGCTCATCAATATTAGTAAGGGGTGAGTGTAGGGTGAAATTTGCATCCTCAACATTGGTTTCTTTAAAGAATTTTTCTATTTGCTCCAAGGCATTTGGGGCTGAGGTTTGAAACCCTGTAAAAAGCATACAACTTATAATAATCAATACCGCCAATCCCACATACCTGGACTTATTCTCCCTGAAGCTTCTAATTATTTTCCTGTTAATAATCATTACCACACAATCCTTTCAGGTGGAAGAATATCGGTGTTTACAATGTTTTCAACAATTTCACCACTTCTTAGTTTTAAAACCCTATTGGCCATGGAGGCTATGGCAATATTGTGGGTTATGATTAGAATAGTTGTATTGTATTTCTTGTTAATATGGGAGATAAGGCTAAGTATATCCTTAGAAGTATTGTAGTCCAGTGCTCCCGTTGGCTCATCACACAAAAGAATTTTGGGGTTTTTCACCAGGGCCCTTGCAATGGAGACCCTTTGCTGCTGGCCCCCGCTAAGCTCCCTGGGGAATTTATTTCTCTGCTCCTTCATTCCCACAGCATCTAGTATATGTTCTATATCCATGGGATTTTTACTGATATTGGCGGAAACTTCGATGTTTTCCACCACTGTAAGGTTGGGGATAAGATTGTAAAATTGAAAAACAAAACCAACACTATCCCTTCTGTATTCAGTAAGTTCTTTATCATTAAGAACTGTAATATCAGCATCTTCAATGAGGGCAGTACCACCATCGGCCCGATCGATGCCTCCGATGATATTCATTAACGTAGATTTGCCAGACCCTGACGGTCCTAATATTACGCTTATTTCTCCTTTTTCCATGGAAAAGGAAGCATTTATCAAAGCTTTAAATTTCACTTCCCCTGTTTTATATTCTTTACATAGATTTGATACCTGTAAATACATTTAATCCACAACCTCTCCAAATAAATAATTATTAGTTACTCAACCATTGTATATATTTCTTAAACTGTATAGAGCCCTTGGGGGCACCTAAAATTCTTTCAACAACATCCTCTACAGCTTCTAATTTTTTTTCAAAGGCAGTTACATCTTCAATAGGTAATTTTATCGCTGTATGGGATATTGCCATCCAGTTAAGCAAGATACCAGTTACTTCCTCAGGATAGTCAGTATCAAGAACTCCTTCATCTACCCCTTGCTGGATAATCTTTGCCAAAACAGGTACAACTTGATTTATCATTCTTACAGCGTATTTATGATGTATTTCAGAATTTTCTTCTTTGTGAAGATAATTTGCTAGCTTGGCTATCTTCTTTTTTCTCAACCCTAGTACATCGATAAATCGCTCAACACAAAGGTGTATCTTTTCTATTGATGTGTTATCAGATTCAACAATCTCCTCGAAGGCTTTTATAATTTTTCTTGTATACATATCTGCAATGGCATTTAAAATTTCTTCTTTACTTTTATAGTAGTAATAGAACAATCCCTGAGCCACTCCAACCTTTTTAACAATTTCGCTTACAGATGTGTGTTCAAACCCTTTCTCTGCGAACAACTCCTCAGCTGCACTTAATATCTCTTTTTTTCTTTCCTCTGGATCTTTAGTGGTTCTTACCATCTATTATTCCTCCCTTGCATACTGACTGACAGTCAGTCAATTTAATACCATTATATTTATTGACTGACTGTCAGTCAATAAATATGAACAAGAATTAATATATATCCTTAAACCGATGTATGATATAATTTGGACCAGACAAATTGTGTCAAGGAACCATAATTGCTTCTGTAAGCCTCAAGAAAAAATACTGGGGGGATAAAAGTGCAACGATATGATTGTTTGATTGTGGATGATGAGGAGGCCCTTTCCCAAAGCACATGCGAGTTTTTCAACATGTTTGGAGTTAAGACTTTTTGGGTGTCTGATAAAGAAGGATGCTTCGATTTTCTATCTAAAAACAAGGTGGATTTGATATTACTGGATATTAACTTAGGACAATCCTCGGGCTTTGAAATATGTAAGGAATTAAGAAAAACATTGGATACTCCTATTTTATTTATCAGTGCCAGAACCAGTGATGATGATGTGCTCTTGGCACTTAACATAGGGGGAGATGACTATATCCAAAAGCCATACTCTCTGAGTATACTACTGGCCAAGGTTAAGACTGTTTTAAAAAGATATAGACCCAATGATGAAAACATCTTAAGCTTTGGAAAGTTTTCCATTGATAAGGACATGGAAAAGCTTGTGGTTGAAGGCAGGGAAATAAAGTTGAAGGCAATGGAATATAAGCTTTTATTACACTTAGTACAAAACAAAAACCGCACCATATCCAAAGATGAGCTTTTTCAAAAGGTATGGGGTGATGCAATCACAGGGGAAGGGACCTTGAATGTACATATAAGAAGGCTGCGTGAAAAAATTGAAAAAGACCCCAATGACCCTAAGTATATTAAAACCATATGGGGTACTGGCTATGTCTTTGAGCATGGAGACTAATATGAATTTTAAAAGGGTAGTAATAATAATTACGTTTTTTTTAGTAGTATTTTCAAGTCTCACATTTTTGGCATTTAATTTTAAAGGTACAACTGAAATTGACATAACTGCGGTTAATGATATTGTTCAGTCTCTGGTAAAGACTTGGGACACCATTGGATATGATCAATTGCCAAAATTGGACTATGATCTTGACTATGTTGTTTTAGACAATCAAAACCAATTTATCAAAGCTACAAAGAATGGGTTAAACAATGACATAAACTCAGCCATCCGAAACGGTGATATCATAGTTGATATAAAGTCTGAAGACATACTCCTTGGAAAACTTATCATTTATAATGATTCAAATACCCAGTGGTTAAGGTTTAGGAATTATTATCTTGTTATTACATATTGCCTAACAATAATGGTGGTGCTATTTTGCATAGGGTATATTACCTATATCGATAAGAACATACTAAACCCTTTTAGAAAACTTCAGGTTTTTGCCCGCTACGTTGCAGAGGGGAATCTAGACATGCCCCTTGTCATGGATAGGGGTAATTTGTTTGGGGCATTTAGCGAAAGTTTTGATCTTATGAGGGAGGAACTTAAGAAGGCAAGGGAAAATGAAAGACTGGCCAATCAAAGTAAAAAAGAGCTGGTGGCTTCCCTTAGCCATGATATAAAAACTCCAGTGGCCTCAATAAAGGCTGTTACAGAAGTTATGCATGTAAAAGCCACTGACGAAAACCAAATGAGACAACTGGAGATAATCAATTCAAAGGCTGACCAAATTAATACACTGATTTCAAATATGTTCAGTGCAACCTTAGAGGAAATCCAACAGTTAAAGGTCACAGTTTCAGAAATTTCAAGTCAAGAACTTTATGGTTTAATAAAGACTTCAGATTATAATCGCAAAGCAGATATAATGGCCATACCAGAATGCATCATTTTAGCAGATATTTTAAGGTTAGCCCAAGTTGTTGATAACATTATAAGTAATTCCTATAAGTATGCGGGTACATCCATTTATGTATCATCTTCCATTAAGGGTAAGTATCTTGAGATAGTATTTAAGGATTATGGTGGGGGAGTTCCGCAGGAGGAAATCTCATTGGTATTTAATAAATTTTACAGGGCCGAAAATTCCAAAGGGAAAAGTGGTACAGGTCTTGGCCTTTATATATCCAAGTATTTCATGGAGCAAATGCAGGGGGAAATTTATTGCAAGAATTTAAGGGATGGATTTGCAGTGGTATTAAAGCTTCTAATTCCCTAAAATATTTAAGAATTAGTTAAGGATTGGATAAAGACCTGTTAAGGAATTTTAAATTATAATAGGACTGTGATCAAAACAGTTCTATTTTTTTTGAAAGGAAGGGATATTATGGCTAATGTTATTATATCGACTAATAAGCTTTGCAAAACATTTTCAAACGGTGGGGTACAACAACATGTATTAAAAAATCTGGATCTTGAGTTATATGAAGGTGATTTTACTGTTATTATGGGGTCATCTGGTGCTGGAAAATCCACACTTCTTTATGCCCTGTCGGGTATGGATAAACCCACCCTTGGGTCAATAAACTTCAGTGGTGAAGAAATTTCTAAGTTATCAAACGATAAACTTTCGGTTTTTAGGAGAATAAATTGTGGATTTGTTTTTCAACAGATATTTCTCATGGATAATATGAGCATATTGGATAACATCCTTATAAGCGGCCTACTTATCAGTAGTGAGAGAATGGCTATCAGTGAAAGCGGACAAAAGCTCATTACCTAAGTTGGCCTAACTGAATCCATATGGAGTAAATTTCCATC
>CAYYRM010000029.1:0-17687 GCA_964474005.1 uncultured Eubacteriales bacterium | reverse complement strand
GCTTGAGATTATTAGTAGGTTGTAAGAAAAAAAAGTCTACATCGCAAAAAGCTTTTCTGGGGTAGGTGTTGTAATTGACACAGAAATCCCACAACAAAAGATGATTAATGATTATTTTGCATTATTAACCTTAAAGGGAGTAAATGAACTTACTGGCGAAATCGATATTGCATTTTAGGGAGGATATTATGGAAACCATTACATTAAATGATATAGTAAAATCTAAACAAAACATGAAGGATATCATCAGAGTAACTGCTTTAGAAAAATCTAATACTTTATCTGAAATGATGGGCGAAGAAATCTACTTAAAATATGAAAACAGACAAAAGACAGGATCCTTTAAACTTAGGGGAGCCACAAATAAAATGCTTTCCCTTATTAAGGAAGGTAAACCCAATGGGGTAATTGCAGCATCTGCAGGTAATCATGCTCAAGGGCTAGCTTTTGCTTCCACTAAGCTCAATGTTTTGTCAAAAATAGTTATGCCAGAGGGGGCTCCCATCACCAAAGTTATGGCAACAAAAGGATACGGGGCTGAAGTCATACAAAAAGGCTTAACCTATGACGATTGTTATACCCATGCTAAGGCTTTAGCAGATAAAGAAGGGTTAACATATGTACATGCCTTTGACGACAAAGAAGTAATAACAGGACAAGGAACAATAGGTCTTGAAATTTTAGAGCAATTGCCCCATGTAAAAAACATTGTTGTCCCCATTGGTGGAGGGGGATTACTGGCGGGAATATTAATTGCCATTAAAGAGAGCAACCCAAACGTGAAGGTTATTGGTGTACAATCGGAAGGTGCAAAGGCCATGGTAAGCTCTGTAAAAATGGGTAAGCTTATTCAGACAGACGAAGTTAACACCATAGCAGATGGTATTGCTGTGAAAAGACCAGGGGATTTAACCTTTGCATTAATAAATAAGTACATAGATGAAATGGTAACAGTTGATGAAGAGGAAATAGCAAGGAGTTTACTTTTGCTTTTAGAAAGATGTAAAACTGTTGTAGAAGGAGCAGCTGCTGTTAGCGTGGCTGCAATA
Source organism: uncultured Eubacteriales bacterium (assembly GCA_964474005.1). Classification (GTDB taxonomy): domain Bacteria; phylum Bacillota; class Proteinivoracia; order Proteinivoracales; family Proteinivoracaceae; genus Alkalicella. The sequence continues at coordinate 16,638 of CAYYRM010000029.1, read as the reverse complement.
CTATACAATAAGATAGCAAACTTATCAGGCAAAACCGTTGCATTATTAAGTGGTGGTAATATAGACCCAAACATTCTATCAAGAATTATTGAAAGGGGAATGATTAAAGCTGGTAAAACCACATTCTTAGAAGTTATTGTCCATGATATCCCTGGCTCTTTACAAAGGCTTTTAAGGGTAATAGCTGACAATAAAGCAAATGTAATTGCAGTAAACCACGACAGGCTTAACCCAAAGGTTCCAGTTAAATTTGCCCAGGTAAATTTAATGTTAGAAACCATGGACCAAAATCATGGGGATAGGATAATTAAACAATTGAAATTGGAAGGGTTTGCCCCAAAAAAAGTTAATAATCTCTAAAAAAATATATAAAAATGCAGGATTTTTAAAACATCTGTTGAATAGAAATAGTATATTCTAAAAATTCTAAAAAGGCTGGTGAGGGAATGCAAATCACAGATGTTAGGGTGAGAAGGGTTAATAAGGATGGGAAAATGAGAGCAATTGTATCGGTTACCTTTGATGATGAGTTTGTGGTTCATGACATTAGAGTGGTTGAAGGGGTCAATGGTTTTTTTGTGGCCATGCCTTCTAGAAAAGGCTCTGATGGGGAACACAGGGATATAGCACATCCTATAACTTCAAACACCAGGGGGATGATTCAAGAAGCTGTACTAAATGCTTATAATGCATTTTTAGAGACACAACCCCAAGAAAACTAAGGGAGCAAGAATTCTTGCTCCCCTTAGTTTTGACCTTGACCCTGACAGCTTAATAAGGTATATTTTTAATGGATATAAATAATATGGAGGGATACTTGTGACAAAATTAAGTGCTATAATTTTAGCTGCTGGAAAAGGTACAAGAATGAAAAGTGATACTATTAAGGTTTTACATAAACTCTTGGACAAACCAATGCTTGAGTATATTTACGATGCCCTTAAACCTCTTAACACAGAAAAGATTATAACTGTAGTGGGTCATCAAAAGGATAAAGTATTGGAGATATACAAAGAGAAAAGCTTTTTTGCTGAGCAATTGGAGCAACTGGGAACAGGACATGCAGTTTTACAAGCCAAGGATTATTTTACAAACGCTGATGAGGAAGTTATAATCCTATGCGGTGATACACCCCTTTTAACTTCTCAAACCCTTACGGAATTATTTGAGTACCATAGGGAGGGGGGATTTGCGGGTACTGTTTTAACAGCCAAAGTTGACTCACCCACTGGGTATGGAAGAATTATTAGGAATCAAGGAAATGAAGTTGAAAAGATTATTGAGGAAAAGGACGCAAGCCCTGAAGAAAAACTGATAAATGAAGTAAACTCAGGTATCTTTGTTTTTAATAGTAAACTTTTATTTGAGTTGTTACCCCAAGTTGGAAATGATAATTCTCAAGGAGAATACTATCTTCCCGATGTGCTTAAGTTAATGGTTAAAAAGGGGTATAAAGTTGGTGCCCAAGTAATGAAGGATCCCAATGAAATGGCAGGTATAAATGATAGAGTCAAGTTATACGAAGCTGAGCAAATACTAAAAGATAGAATCAATAAGTTTTGGATGCTTGAAGGTGTAACCATTATTGACCCAACTAGCACTTACATTGGGACAAACGTAAAAATAGACACTGATACAATTATTTATCCCATGACCTTTATAGAGGGAAATAGTAGAATTGGAAAAGGTTCAATCATAGGACCTAATACAAAAATAAAGGATTCACAAATAGGAAATAATACTGAAATAATACAATCAGTTGTTTTAGAAAGCCAAATAGGTGACAATGCCACTGTGGGGCCCTTTGCTTATGTTAGGCCCAACTGTCAAGTTGGGAACCATACAAGGGTAGGAAACTTTGTAGAATTAAAAAACACTACCCTAGGGGATAACTCTAAATCAGCGCACCTGACTTATCTAGGTGATGCAATAATTGGTGAGAATGTAAATATTGGGTGTGGAACCATCACCGTTAATTATGATGGTAAGAACAAATATACAACCACCATAGAATCAGATGTGTTTGTGGGTAGTAACAGTAATTTAGTGGCACCAGTTACCCTAAAAAAAGGTTCATTTATTGCTGCAGGATCAACCATTAACAAAAACGTACCTGAAAACAGCTTAGCCATTGCAAGGAGTCGACAGGTAGTTAAGGAAAATTGGAAAAAATAAATTTGTCTAGGAGGATGAATAATGCATTATTATGACAAAAAACTTAAAATCTTTTCTTGTACAGCCAACCCTGAACTGGCAAAAAGTATAGCCGAGAAGGTGGGCTGCCCCCTTGGAGAAGGAGAGATTGTTAGGTTTAGTGATGGTGAAACCACTGTAAGGATTGATGAAAGTGTAAGGGGTGCCGATGTCTTCTTAATTCAATCTACCAGTGCCCCAGCCAATGACCACTTAATGGAGCTATTGATAATGATAGATGCTTGCAGGAGAGCTTCAGCCCGCAGGATCACTGCTGTTATCCCATACTACGGGTATGCTAGACAAGAACGAAAAGCAAGATCTAGGGATCCTATTACTGCAAAATTAGTTGCTAACCTTATAACCACTGCAGGCGCTGATAGAGTACTTACCCTAGACCTTCACGCCCCAGCCACCCAAGGATTTTTTGATATACCTGTTGACCATTTAACTGCCATGCCCTTACTGGCTCAATATTATAAAAGTAGGGAATTAGAAAATACAGTGGTTGTTTCCCCGGATATGGGTGGGGTGACTAGGGCCAGGGACTTAGCTGAAAGGTTAAGGGTACCCCTTGCTATAATGGATAAAAGAAGGCCAAAGCCCAATGTGGCTGAAATATTAAACATAATAGGTGATATTAAGGATAAGGATATAATCATGGTGGATGATATAATCGATACCGCAGGAACCATTTCCTTAGGAGCATCTGCACTGTTGGAAAGAGGGGCTAAATCAGTTTCAGCCTGCTGTACTCACCCCGTTTTTTCTGGTGCAGCCATTGAAAGGCTTGAAAAATCTCCCCTAAATGAAATTGTAGTTACGGACTCAATTTCCTTAACCACCCAGCAACAAATTGCAAAAATAAAACAAATAACCTTAGCTGAGCTTTTTGCAGATGCTATAATTAGGATTCATGAAGACCTGTCCATAAGTAATTTGTTTGATTAATGATTAAATGACAAATCATGGGATATACTACATAGGAATATGAAGTTACCAAAGGAGGAATTCTCGTGACCCTTACTTTACAAGGAAAACAGCGGGAAACAACTTCTAGAGGGGTAAATAATCAACTCCGTAAAGAAGGGTATATCCCAGCTATAATTTATGGTAAAGGTATTACCAACATTCCACTGGCCATCTTTTATAAAGATTTTCAACATCTACTGAGAAATGGAGCTGGAAATACAGTTTTTCAGCTGAATGTGGGATCAAATAGTCATGATGTAATGGTTAAGGACTACCAAACACACACCGTTACAGGCAAGATAACACATATTGACCTTCAAAAGGTTTACCTAGATCAACCCATTCATAAGGAAGTTCCAATTCATTTGGTGGGAGAGGAAACTGCTAAAAAAGAAGGGGTCATCCAGTTCCAAAAAAGGGAGATAGAGGTAAAAGGTTTGCCAAATGAAATACCGAATCAGATAGATTTGGATATTTCACCCTTAAGTGCTGGAGCAGTGGTATCTGTAGGAGATGTGCCAATACCTGGTAATCTAGAGGTTTATACACCAAAAGATGAAGTAGTATTATCAATAGTATCTGTATCGTATACAGAAGAGGAACCTGAGGAGCCAGTAAAGGAAGCTCCGGAAGGGGATTTAACTTAGTAAAAAGTGACGCTTTTAGCGTCACTTTTTTAAAAGGGAGGGAGAATTTATGAAGCTTATTGTTGGATTGGGCAATCCAGGAAGTAGATATCAGCTAAATAGGCATAACATAGGTTTTATGGTTTTAGATTACTTGGCAGAAAAAATAGGGTGTGTATTCAGGAAAGAGCCTAAATTCAGTGGTGAATTAGCAGAAGTAAACTTTGGCGGAGAAAAGGTATTTTTACTGAAACCATCCACTTACATGAATTTAAGTGGTAATTCAGTCAGATTGTTATTGGACTACTTCAAAATTAACACCGAGGATATTCTAATTATTTATGATGATTTAGACATTGAAACAGGGAAATTAAGAATTAGAACTAAAGGTAGTGGAGGAGGACAAAAGGGTATGTCTTCTATCATTGAAAAATTAGCTACTGAAAATATCAATAGAATACGTATGGGGATTTCAAGACCCACATATCAGAAGGTTTCAGACTATGTCCTTAGTGATTTCCCAAAGGAAGAAATGTTAGTGGTTAGGGAGGCAATGGACACTGCAGTAGAAGCCATCGAACTATTTATCAAAGACGGTGACATAAATAAAGTAATGAATAGATATAACACAAAATAAATGCCCCCTGAAAAATTTATATTTAATTTATAAGTAAATTTAATATATTAGAGGAAAATTATAAATTTAAGCGAATATAGTATAGAAATAGAGGGTAATGTTTTGTTAAGGGGGGACAATAAATGCTAGTGAAGGATATAATGACCAAAGAGGTTCATACTATAAATCATAAAAGCACATTAAGGGATGTGGCATATAACCTAGCAGTTCATGGCCTTGGTGGTCTGCCCGTAATAGACGATAAAGGAATATTAATAGGAATAATAACTGAAAAAGAAATATATAGACCTAAGGAACAAGTGGAGATGGATAATGATCTTTTACTAGGAAGTTTATTAAACCTACGTAATCCTCAAAGATTTATATCTGAGCTGGCAGATAGTGCAGACTTGCCAGTTGTTTCTGCCATGATTACAAATCCTGATACCATTAAGGAAAATGACACCTTAAAAGTGGCTATGCAAAAGATGTATGAAAGTGGGCTGGGAGGATTACCTGTGGTGGATAACAAAAATCGCCTTGTGGGCATCATAACAAAAGGAGATATATCAAGATCCATCGAAAAATAGGAGTGGTAAAAATCGAATTTCTTTTAATGTTAGCAATGATAGCTATTCTTTCTTATACAGTTAATACATATCTTTTTATAAGGCTTAAGGATTATTCGGTAATCCTTGCAGCTATTTTAGAAGAATTTTTAAAAACATATGGTGGTTTTCTTGTGGGTTATATATTGATAACCCACTTAACCTTTGGAATAATTGAAGGATTAGTGGATATTAGAAATAATGGGACAAGGGGTATACTACCTTCCATATTTTCAGTGTTAGGGCATTGGGCCTTTGGATACTTAACCATAGTGGTTTTTAATTTAACAGGGACATTACTTTATGGTGTTTTGACTGGAATATTCACCCATGTGATATATAATTCTATGGTTATAGGTTTAGTTAACAATATCAACAAAAGACCTTAATATTAGGGTTTTTTTGGCTTGTAGGGGAGGTTGTTATGACAACAGACAGACTTCAAGATATAACTGAGTTTAAAGAGATAATTTCTGGAATAACAAATCATAAAAGGCAACTAATTTATGGTTTATCAGGAGGACAGAAGGGCTTTTTATTATGGAACATTTTAAAAGCTACGAATAAAAATTTACTAATCATAACAAATGGGCATAACAGTGCTGAAAAAATAGGAACTGAACTTAAAACATACATGGGGGAAGAAAGGGTTGGTGTATTCCCATCAAATCCTTTACTACCTGGGGAAGTAGATTATAAAAGTAAGGACATTGAGTTACAGCGAATAGGCACCTTTAATGGGATTTTTCAAGGAAATATTAAAGTACTGGTTACTCAGGTAAATTCTTTGCTTGAAATTTTCCCCACTAAAGAAATATTAAAAACCAGTGATTTAACATTAAAACTTCAGGAAGAATGGGAATTTGATACTTTAGAAAAAGAGCTGGTGAAATTAGGCTATGTTAGATGTGATCTAGTGGAAAAACCAGGGGATTTTAGTATCCGTGGCTCTATTTTAGATGTTTTTCCATCCATATCAACCAGACCAGTTCGGATAGAGTTTTTTGGGGACCATATTGAATCCATAAGATACTTTGATACAATAAACCAAAGGTCTCAAGAAAAAATAGATGACATAAGTATATATACAAACACACTGAATATAGTTAATCCCCAGCAAAAAGAAACTTTACTTTCACACCTCAACAGCCACTTAAGACAAAGCAGGGACCCAAAGGTACAAAGAAAACTTAAAGCAGATATTGAAAGAATAGAAAATAATATCGCTTCTGACATTTTAGGCCAATATAATTACCAGCTATACAATGGTGGCAATGGTCTTTTGGAAATATTAGATGATTACATAATCATTTTTGATGAAACCCCTTTTATTAAAAGTGATTTGGATAACTGGGTAAAGGATTATCACGAAAGATATAAAAACCTCATGGAAAAAGGAGAGGTCTTTGGGAAAATTCCTTTGTATTATAACCACGAAGAAATCCTCAAGAAGATAAACTCCAAAACGGTTTTACACTTTTGTTTATTATTAAGAACATTGGGTCCATTCCATATAGATGAAACAGTTTCCCTGCCATTGAGGCAGTCACCTGTTTTTGCAGGGAATTTAGAGCTCTTTTTAGAGGAAATAGACAAACTTACAAGGGATAAATATCATGTTAATATTTATTATAGTAAAAACGATACCAAGATAAATTTACTTAACATCTTTAGAGATAAGGAAATCCCATTACTTAATTCTGATGGATATGGAGTATCCTTCCATCAAGGTCATTTAGAAGAGGGATTTATTTTTGACAAAGCTAAGTTAGCTTACTTTGTGGAAACGCAGATCTACAAAGGTGTAAAGGGCAAAAAAACTAAAGGTTTACATCAAGGGGTTTCTATAACCGATATATCTCAATTGGATATCGGTGATTTTGTTGTACATATTAACCACGGGATAGGTATATTCAAAGGTATTAATACCTTAGAAGTTGCGGGGGGAAAAAAAGATTATATTTATGTTCAATATGCAGGTAATGACAAATTGTATATTCCAACTGAACAACTTAATTTACTACAAAAGTATGTGGGTGGAGAAGGTAGTGATCCAAAAATTTATAGTTTAAGTGGTGGCGAATGGGCTAAAACAACGAAAAAAGCCCGTCAATCCATAAGGGAAATGGCTCAAAGCCTTGTATATCTATATGCCAAGAGGGAAAGCACCCAAGGCTTTAAATTTAGTGCAGATACACCTTGGCAAAATCAATTTGAAGATACCTTTCCTTACCAAGAGACAAAGGATCAGCTATTAGCAATAAAAGAAGCTAAAGAAGACATGGAAAAAGCAAAACCAATGGATAGGCTACTTTGTGGTGACGTTGGGTATGGCAAAACTGAGGTTGCAATGAGGGCTGCCATGAAATGCGTATTAGATGGTAAACAGGTTGCAGTATTAGTCCCCACCACCATATTGGCCCAACAACATTATAAGAACTTTAAAGAAAGATTTAGCGATTTTCCTGTGAGTATAGAAGTGTTTAGTAGATTTCGCACCAAAAAACAAATAGATGAAGGTTTGATAAAACTTACCACTGGAATGATAGACATTGCCATTGGAACCCATAAGTTGTTACAAAAAAGTGTTAATTTTAAAGATTTAGGTCTTATCATTGTGGATGAAGAACAAAGATTTGGTGTAGCCCACAAGGAAAGGCTTAAAGAATTAAAATCAAATGTTGACGTGTTAACAATGACAGCAACTCCCATCCCAAGAACTTTACATATGTCAATGCTAGGAATTCGCGACCTAAGTGTAATCGAAACTCCACCAGAGGATAGATTCCCAGTCCAGACATATGTTTTGGAATATAACGATGAGGTTATAACCACTGCAATTAAAAGGGAAGTGGAAAGGGGAGGTCAAGTTTATTTTGTATATAATAGGGTTCAGTCCATAAACTCCATGGCTGCAAAGCTTCAAAAAATGTTGCCTGACTGCAAAATTGCCGTAGGTCATGGACAAATGTCTGAAAATGCATTGGAAAAGACAATGCTGGATTTTATGGAAGGGGAATATGATATTTTAATTAGCACCACCATTATAGAAACGGGTCTTGATATTCCAAATGTTAATACATTGATAATTTATGATGCAGACAAATTTGGCCTTTCACAGCTATATCAATTAAGGGGAAGGGTCGGTAGGAGTAATCGTATAGCTTATTGCTACTTAACCTATCAGAAGGATAAAGTATTAACTGAGGTGGCTCAAAAAAGGCTACAGTCCATAAAGGAATTTACAGATTTAGGCTCTGGCTTTAAAATAGCTTTAAGGGATTTAGAAATCAGGGGAGCAGGAAATATTTTAGGTTTAGAACAACATGGGTTTATTGCCAGTATTGGTTTTGATTTATATTGTCAGTTATTAGAAGAGGCAATAGGTGAGTTAAAAGGTCATAAGAAGGAAAAACCTTTATTAGATATTAATTTAGAACTACCCATTGATGGATATATACCTGACAAATTAATGAATAGAACTTTAAAAATGTCCTTCTATCGCAGAATTTCCATATCCAGTAATTTAGATCAAATAAAAGAATTGGAAGAAGAGCTATATGATCGATTTGGAGATTTACCTGAGGAAACAACTAATCTTTTAGATATTGCAAGGCTAAAAATATTAGGACAAAACTTAGCAGTAAGGTCCATAACAGCTAAAAGTGAAGGTTATCTACAACATAACAGAGCTGGGAAATATTCCGTTGAATTAAAGTTTTATTCACAATCTAAAATAGCAGGAGAAGATTTACTTGATATATACTCTAAAAACAAAAATCTAGAGTTTTCCTTTAAAAATAATGTATTGAATATAAAAATTAAAAAAATTGACAAAAATTCAATCTTACCAGAAACTGAAAAAATCTTACATCAATTAATTGCCAAGGATAAATAGTTGTTTTTACAATTAAACTCTGTTACAATATTGAAATGAAATCAAAAAAGAAGGGAAGTGGGGAAATGTCCAAAAGGATAATAGCTACATCATTGGTTTTAGTAATGTTCGCAGTGCTATTGACTGGTTGTTTTCAAAAAGACAGCAGTGTTGTTGCTGTGGTAGATGGGGTAGAAATCACCCGAGGTGAATTCCGTCGCTTTATTGAGTTAAACTTAACTTTATATACTGGTGAAAAAGAAAGTGATTTACTAGATCATGAATTGGAAGAATTACTTGAATTTATGGTTAACGAACAGGTTTTCTACGCTGAGGCTTTGAAAAGAGGAGTGGAAATCAGTGATGAAGACTTTGAGAAAGATTATGTAGAGTTTAAAGGTTTTTTAATTGAGGGTTATTTTAATGGGAACAATGCATCATATAATAGAAGAATCAATGAACTTAATATTACCGATGAAGAACTAAAGGAGATTTCAAAAAGGAATCTAATAATTACTAAATTCATAGAGCAATTACAAGATGAGGTTAAAATAACCTCAGAAATGGTTCAAGAATTCTACGATGAGAATTTAGAAGAACTGTTTACCCATGACGAAATGAGAAAGATTCGCCATATTTTAGTAAGCACAGAAGTTGAAGCCAAAGCTATCCAAAAGAGATTAGGAGAAGGCGAGGATTTCGCAGAACTGGCTAAAGAATTTTCAAAAGATAGTGCAAGTGCCCAAAATGGAGGGGTAATGGATTTTACAGAGAAAAAATATTTTGTTGAATCCTTTGGAAATGCTGCTTTTTCCATTGAAATTGGTAAATTAAGTGATATTATCCAAACTACCCATGGATTCCACATTTTAGAAGTGATGGAAGTAAAACCAGCTGGTGTAACGGTGCTAGATGGTGAGTTGGCAGAGAGAATATTTGCATACCTTGAGAGTGAGGAAAAGAGGAACGTTGTAATAAACCTATTAGAAGACCTTAAAAAAGACGTAGAAATTAAGCTTTAATTTCTACGTCTTTAAAGTCCTTTAAATGAATAAAAATGTCTTCGCTGATAAATAATAGCAATAGAGGAATGACCCACATAATTATTCAGCGAGGAGGTATTTACTACGTGAAGGCAACAGGAATAGTAAGAAGAATTGACGATTTGGGAAGGGTGGTTATCCCAAAGGAAATACGTAGAACTCTTAAAATCAGAGAAGGTGACCCTTTAGAGATTTTTGTTGATAGAGATGGTGAGGTAATACTTAAAAAATATTCTCCCATAGGTGAGTTGGGTGACTTTGCAAAGGAATATGCAGAAAGCTTATATGATTCATTGGGACATATTTGTGCCATCGCCGACCGTGACATGATAATTGCAGTATCTGGAGGGGCAAAAAAAGAGTATTTAAACAAAACCATTGGCAACGCCATTGAAAGAGCCATGGAAGAAAGAAGGACAATAAAGGGCGACCAGGATAAGGATTTAGTAATTTTATCAGATGATGACAACAAGTACTCAGCAAAAGTTGTTGCCCCAATAATAGCAAATGGAGACCCCATAGGTGCCGTGATAGTGTGTAGTAAAGAGGCAGGGGCTAGTTTCTCAGACGTAGAGGTAAAAATGGCTGAAGCTGCCGCAAGTTTCTTATCAAAGCAAATGGCTCAATAAAAGGTGGTGCAAAACCACCTTTTTTTGTGTAAAATAATATAATTGATATATAATAATTATATATTTACATACATATAGTTTATATTATTTACCGTAAGGAGAGGAATAACTTGAGTAAACAAGAAAAGTCTTTTGTACAAGGTGCAATGATACTTGCTTCAGCTGGTATTTTCGTTAGGTTTTTAGGAGCAGTGTATAGGATACCCCTATACCGTATATTAGGAGATGTGGGAATGGGATACTTCCAAATGGCTTATCCAATATATTCATCATTACTTGCCATATCCACAGCAGGTATTCCCATCGCCATTTCTAAGATGGTTGCAGAAAGAATGGCTAATAACAATATCAAAGGGGCATACCAAGTTCTTAGGATCGCATTAACACTAATGCTAATTACTGGCTTTACCTTTAGTGTGGTTTTGTTTTTTGGTGCAGAGTATTGGGCAACTAATATAATGGAGCAACCCCCTGCAGTTTATTCTTTAAGGGCCATAGCCCCAGGTATTTTTTTAGTTGTTATTATGGCAGCCTTTAGGGGTTTTTTCCAAGGTAATCAAACCATGGTACCCACCGCTGTTTCCCAGATTTCTGAACAGATTATAAGGGTGGCCACGATTTTTTATCTTTCCTGGGTCCTCTTGGGTGAAGGGGTCCAGTATGCAGCAGCAGGTGCCACCTTCGGAGTTGTGACAGGGTCTTTGGCTGGTGTGGGAGTTCTATTGATTTATTTTATGTTTTACCGTCGTGAGAATAAGGATGTTGTCTTAAAAAGCGAAATGATTCAACAATCAACCAGTAAGGTATTAAAACAAATGGTTTTATTGGCACTACCAATTACCATCGCAAGTTTGGTACTTCCCCTTATTCAGATGGTGGACTTAGCAATAGTACCCCAGCGTCTCAAAATGGCTGGTTTTACAGAACTTCAGGCTGCGGCACTCTATGGTAACTTAGCAGGTGCAGCTATGCCCCTTGTGAACGTACCAACCTTGTTTACCCTTGCATTGGCTTCTAGCTTAATTCCATCAATATCCTCTGCAAATGCACTGAAAAACTACAATTTAATTAGGTCTAGAGCTTCATTAGCCATAAAGTTAACCCTTTTAATCGGTCTTCCATCTGCCATAGGAATGTTCGTGTTAGCTGAACCCATAAGTTTAATGCTTTACGATAATATTGCTGTTGCTACACCATTGATGATTGCGTGCTTCGCAGTAATTTTTTTAACAGTCCACCAAACAACTTCTGGAATATTGCAAGGTATGGGAAAAACAATTGTTCCAGTAACTAATCTACTTATTGGACTAGTATTTAAGGTGGCAATCAATTACTTCCTTACAGGTATTCCTGCTATAAATATTAAAGGACCTGCTTTGGGAACTGTAGTAAGTTATTTAGTGAGCTCTTCATTAAACGTTTATATCTTGTTTAGTGCCATTGGCCTTGCCTTTAGTTTTAAAGAATTTGTATTTAAACCACTAATTACATCAGGGGGCATGGGGTTAGTGGTATATGTTTCATACCCAGTCTTTAAAAATTTAGTCAACACATATAGTGTGTTCCAACAAGAACAGATGGTTGTGGCAATGTCAACCCTCTTATCTGTAGCCATTGGTGTTATGGTATATGGAATTTTATTATTGGTTACTGGAACAATAACTAAAAAAGAGTTACAAAGCATACCTAAAGTTGGCAATCTATTGGTAAAAATATTATCTAAATTTAAACTACTGAGGTAAAGCCTATGGCCCAACATATATATTTACAACCCACTAAAGATTTGCTTATGAGTTTAATAGCTAAATATGGAAATGAACAAAAGGTAATAGTTTTTATAAACAAAAGACATATAAAATTAAGTTTAAAAAGAGCTTGTGGTATTAAAGACATGAAATATCTTGTGATACCATCTCAAATAGAACAGCTGGAGGATCTGATGGACACTTTAAGATCATCCATGGGATGTCAATGGGACAGAGAGCAAACCCATAAAACCTTGCTACCTTATTTAATTGAAGAGAGCCATGAATTTTGTGATGCCGTGGCAAAGGGTGAATATGATAAGATCAAAGAGGAGCTTGGGGACATTTTATTGCAGGTGGTTTTTCACAGCCAAATTGCCAAGGAAAACAATCATTTTAGTTTAGATGATTGTGCAAAAAGTATTAAGGACAAACTTATATTTCGACATCCCCATGTATTTAAAAATAGGGGACAACAAAATAAAGAAGATGTGGAGCTTATCTGGAAAGCACAAAAGGATAAAGAAAACAAAGCTGATTCCACCTTTGATGGACTTCCACCTATCATTAGAATTGAAAAAAATGTTGGGAAGTTAAAAAAGAGGAATAACATAAGGGATTTAGATAAAAATATTCATGAAGAACTATGTAGTATTTTTATAGAGAAAAACCCATTGGATAATAATTTAGGAGAAATTTTGCTGAAGCTAGTAATATATGGAAAGATTAGGGGTATTAATACTACATATGAGCTATTAAAGTCTATACAAAAATGGGAAAAAACCTTATAAAATAATAAATTTTTATGGTTTTTTTCAAAAAAAGCTTTTTTCTTGCAGGAATTACTGGATATATAGAGAATAAATAGAAATGAAAACTATCTAAAATGGAGGTAATGTTTAGTGAACAAAACTGAATTAATTCAAAGTGTTGCTGAGAAAAGTGGTTTAACCAAAAAAGACAGTGAAAAAGCTGTAAATGCTATTTTAGAAACAATTACAGATGCTGTAAGTGCTGGTGAAAAGGTTCAATTAATCGGCTTTGGTACTTTCGAAGCAAGAACGAGAGCTGCTAGAGAAGGTAGAAACCCAGGAACTGGTGAAGTAATCAATATTCCTGAAACTAAAGTTCCAGCTTTTAAAGCGGGTAAAGCATTTAAAGACGTAGTAAAATAAAAAAAGTTAGGATTATATCCTAACTTTTTTTATTTCTTTTATTTCTCCTCTTCCTAAGAATTATTTTTTTATTGCTAACAAATACTAAAAGCAAAAAGGAGGAGACATAATGAATAGAAAAAACCTAATTATCTTTATTTGTTTAATACTTATTTTTACGTCATTAACTGGTTGTAGACTATTTAGAAGGCCTGCACCAAGTCCTGTTCCAGACCCACCACAAGAAGAACCCCAGGATCCACAAGAACCAGAAATCCAAGAAGATCCAACGGTGGAGATACCTGAGCAAATATCACAAGGCGAAGGACAAGAACCTAGGTTGAGGGTGTTTATTGCTGAAAGAGGAAATGTTCAAACCATGAACATGGAAGAATATGTAATGGGGGTGGTGGCTGCTGAAATGGAACCCACTTGGGATATTGAAGCATTAGCTGCCCAGGCTATAAAAGCTAGAACTTTTGCCTTACAAAGAATAGATGAAGATGGTGGTGTGCCAAGGAGAAATGCTGATGCATCCACAGATATCCAAGAATTTCAGGCCTATAACGCAGCTAGAATAAATGACAATGTGAGGGAAGCAGTGGAAAAAACCAGGGGCCTAGTGGCTGTACATGAAGGAGAATATGTTAGGGGTTGGTTCCATGCATACTGTGGAGGTACAACTGCCACAGCGGTGGAGGGCCTTGAATTTCAAGGGGATAACCCCCCATACATTCAAAATGTTGAATGTCCTTGTTTCGATGGAATAGAGCCTGATTTAAGATATTGGGAAAAAAGCTATACAACTGCAAGGATAAGAAATGTGGCAAGGCAGGTTGCAGGGGAAGATCCAGGTGCTGTGACAAATATAAGGGTGGGGGAAGAATCTGAGGGTCGTGCCCTAACCTTTATGGTAAATGATACAGAGGTAAGTGCCCCTAGATTTAGATTAGCCCTAGGTAGTACAGAGTTCAAGTCCACCATAGTCAATGATATTGGCATAAGTGGTAACACTGTTACATTTTCAGGTCAAGGCTATGGCCATGGTGTGGGATTGTGTCAGTGGGGTGCTTATGTCCTTGCAAGGGACCAAGAAAGAAGCGCAGAAGAGATTATAACACACTATTTTGAAGGTGTTACAATACAAAGATTATGGGAATAGGCAGGTATTTTACCTGCTTATTTTTTTTAGTAGATGAAAATAAAATAAAAAATGTTAATTAAAAATTGTCTAAAAAAGTACTAAATTTGGACATTAGCTCATATTTGATATATAAGAACACTAAAGCTAAGGGGGCGAAATAATGAATATTGAAAAAACCAATGATAGCAAAGAACATAAGTTAGTACTGGTTAATCAGAAAAAGCTGGAACTTACAGGTATTGATGAAGTTGATAGCTTTAATCAAGAAGAAGTTATTTTGGTAACACATGACAATAACTTGTTAGCAATAAAAGGTGAAGATCTAAATGTTAAAAATTTGAGCACAGAAATAGGTAAAGTCAGCATCGAAGGATTAATCTATGAAATTTTATATGCACCACAACGGGAATCTGATAATAAAAGAAAAGGATTTATGGGAAAGTTGTTCGGGTAGAGAAAAATGAGTACTGTATGGATACAAGTAAATATGATGGCTTACATGCTGATCTGGGGTATTGTTTTAGGAATATTATTTGATATTTACAGATTTATACTGCCTTCACACAGGGTAAAGGGGTTAACTCAATACATCGTTGACTCCATATTTTGGATAATAGTAACACTATCTACTTTCACTGCATTTGTTTATTCTAGTTTTGGGCAAGTCAGACTCTATTTACTGCTGGGGATGGTTGGAGGGTTCATGCTTTATATTAAAACCCTTAGTAAAACTACATTCCGAGTATTAAGGGTTTTGAAGGAGATAGTTGCAAAGGTAATGCTATTTATTAAAAAAGTAATAATCACCATAATAAAAGTTATCAAAAAAATATCAATACTATTCCTTGGTGTATTTAAGGTAGTAATTTTTCCTTTGATATTTATTGGGAAAATTCTATTAACCCCTTTACAAAAATTAGGAAAAAAGATTAAAAAATTTTTTAAAATAAAGAGGAAATAAGCAATTTTTGTAGAAAATAACTAGTTATAAAAGTAAAAGGGGAGTTTAATTATGGGTAAAATTAAAAAATTCTCCTCTCGGGGGGATAAAATAAGAAAGATTGTATTGATATGTGCAATTTTTTACTCTATGGTGGTTATAATAAAACAGCAGATTACTTTAACAAAACTTAGTGAAGAGATTGAGAGTTATACCATTAAAATACAACAGGTAAATCAAGAAAATGATGACCTTTCAAAGACAATCGATAACTTACATGACTTAGAATATATAGAGATAATTGCCAGAAGAGAATTGGGTTTAGTTAGGGACAATGAAAAGGTATACATATTTTCTAAGCAATAACTGTCATTGACACAAATATTTAGCATAATGTATAATTAGCTATACAAATCATTAGGGGAGGAATTTTTAAATAATGTCAATTGAAGTTGGTAGTATTATAACAGGTACAGTAACGGGTATTACAAATTTTGGAGCATTTGTTCAATTGCCAGGAGGAGTTACTGGACTTGTACACATCTCTGAGGTAGCAGATAGCTATGTAAAAGATATAAAAGATTTTTTAAAAGAAGGGCAAGAGGTGAAGGTTAAGGTTTTAACCGTTGAAAAGGACGGAAAAATTGGTTTGTCCATAAGACAAGCAAATCCTAAATCACAAAGTAACAGACCAAAAAGACATGTTCCTGACATATCTTTCGAAGATAAATTAGCGAAATTTTTAAAAGACAGTGATGAAAAACAACAGGATATTAAGAAACACACTGACTCCAAAAGGGGCGGTCGAGGAGCAAAGGGCTATTAAAAGCATCTAACTTTATAGATGCTTTTTTATTGGAAAATAATGATTGTTGACTAGTGCCTTAAAAAATTATATATTATTATAGTGGCTCGGGATTATTTATTAAAAAAGGGGAATAATAAAAAATAAATAAAACCGAAAAAGGTATTGACAAAACAAAACATAAATGTTAATATTATTAAGCGTCAATGACGCGGGGTAGAGCAGCCAGGTAGCTCGTCGGGCTCATAACCCGGAGGTCGCAGGTTCAAATCCTGTCCCCGCAACC
>CAYYRM010000028.1:0-17936 GCA_964474005.1 uncultured Eubacteriales bacterium | reverse complement strand
CGGCTGGGACCCCCTGGACAAAGGGATCGCCGCTGTGCGCCGGAGGATGAAGGACATAGGAGATATCCATGGTAGGTTGGATCTATTTTTAAAGACCCTAAGGATTTCTGGTATCCTAAATAAGGATAATAGATGGACTGCAAAGGGTGTAACTGTAATTCAAATGGGTGATTTGATTGATAGGGGACCACACTCCCTAAAACTTATAAAATTTGTACACAACCTAAAAAAACAGGCAGAACTTAATGGGTCAACACTAGAAACCCTTTATGGAAACCATGAAATTATGGCACTTTTTTCGGGAATAGGTAACAATCATGCTAAAATGCAGTGGTATTACAATGGGGGAGATAGTGTATACAAAGAATGGCTAAAGGTAACGGGAAGGGAAGATTACCCAGACCAATGGCCGTGCCTACCTGAATTTTACGAGGACTTTGCTCCTACAGGATTTTATGGAAAAATAATTCTTAGGAGTAAGTGTTTTATTGTAAAAAACAAAATCCTTTTTTCCCATGGTGGAATCAACTTCAATGATGATTTAAATAACTTTGAAAGGCTTTTTAAGACAATTTTTCATAAAAAGGACTCATCTAAATATGATGAAGGTATATTTGGAAGACAAGGTCCTTTTTGGCTAAGGGAATACCAAGAAGATATAATTACTGATGTATGTGATAAATTGGGAGTGAAGTTTCAAGTTGTTGGACACACTCCAAAGAATGGGTTTTCAGTGGAATGCAATGGTAAAATGGTGTTTAGTGATGTTGGAATAAACCAAAACAATTTACCATGTGCCATTGAATTTCTTGATAATCAAGTGAAAATAATAACTGATAAAAAAACATATATAATAGATGAGCCCATTGATGATATCTTTGTTCCATTGGTTAAAAAACCAAAACCATATCCATACACTAATCCGAAATTCAAGGAAAATGATTATATAAGGCTATTTGCTACCCATGACAAATCCATGGAAGTACACTTTAAAATCGAATCCATTATAAAAGATTTTGGATTAACTTGGTATCTTGGAAAATTTATATATAACGAAGAGGGAACCACCAGAGTAAGAGAAGGACGCTGGCCCATAGGTCACATCGACAGAAACGGAAGAAAGGTTTTAGAGAATACTGTTAAACAAAAATAATCGGTAATGATATTGATATCATAACCGATTATTTTATTTATTTTACAGGATGAGCAACATCTGGGTTATCCTCAAACCAATAATAATAAGCCACTACTCTATTATTTTTTAAATATACATTCAAATAAATATTTATATCTGGAAAAACAAGCATCTGATGATAAGGAGAATCGAATATATAGTAAATCTTTAATTGCAATTCTTGATCTTGGTATTTAGATAGACTTTGCCCCACTTTATTAACTGCCTGTTCCTTAAGTGACCAAGGTTCCTTATCAAAAGCATCTGACGAAGGGATAACCACTTCTTTTTCCTCGGTGGGAACTTCGGATATAACTATGTGGTATTTGCTCTGTAGTTGATCATGAAGTTTATCCAAATGATTGCTAGGTTTTAAAAAACTCACTAGGAAAAAGATAGCCAACAAAATCATAGTACATAAAACGATTATTTTAAGTTTCACACTATCACACCCTTAATGTTGTTAACTCTATTATATATTACAACTGATGTCGATGTAAGAGATAATTTGACGACTAATGAATATATTTGATTTTCCAAGTGTGATGATTTGGAAGCTTGTAAAAATCAAAAAGTAGGTTTTCCCTATACCTCTGGTTGTCTTTATAGTAGATTAGATCAACTTCATATTTTTGATAATCTGTACTGTTTTCCAATTTAGATACAGATACAATATTGACTGAATCCATGGTTTCAAAAAAAGAGATATTCTCATTTTTATCAAATAAGACAAATTCAGCTAACTGGCTTTGCCTTTGGGTGGTAAAGATAAGAAATGCCCTTAAAATCCCTTCAGGTTCTAGTTCCATCAAATACTCAAACAAATTTCCCCCAGCTTTTTTAATCATTAACTGATGGGCAAAATCAAGGTTGTTTCCTCCATGGGTTCTACTTTGATAGAAGTGAATACAAAAATGTCCATCAAATTCATTATCCCTGATGGCCCCTGCCCCATGGGGCATACCGTTCATTGACCCTGCTATGAAATCAACTCCCACCCTTAACACCACAGCCCTTCGGTCCCAACTCCATTGCCTATCAAAGGATTGAAACATTATTTCAGTATCTTTCTTTGTCAGGGGTTGAACATCCACATGTTGATTTCCTCCACGCCTTTGAACATTAAACCTAAGACCAGTTTCCACATCAATAACTTGGGCTTTACTGAACTTTGGAAATATATCATCCACTTCCTTCCACGGAATAATCTGTCCAAACCCATTCTCATCCAATAATGCCCTATGTAATTTAAGTTTCTCTTGGGTATTAGGGTCTATATTAAAAAAAACTCCTGTGTCATTATCCATAGCCAAAGTAAGTAAATAATTGATGGTGTAGGATTTATTATTATTTTCCAGAATATACACAGGTAAATCCATCTCATTAACACCAGCAATTTCACTGAACTTTATATCTTCAATTACTACATCATAACCCACTGCAAGGTTGATGTCATTTCGATATTTTAATTTAAATACCTCAACTTCCTTTGTGCAACCCAATGAAACTAGGATAATAAAGCAAAGTAGTATTACAATAAAAAAACGCATTTTTTACCCCCCAGACCTTCTAAATTTATTAAATCTACTTCCATTAGTTATATATATGCCTCATTACACATATATTTGTTATAAAATTTAGGGGGTGTAATAAATGATAGTAAAAGCTGTTATGTTGCTACTGTTGATTATAGCTGGACTTTCCTTAACAATACAGGGAATGGTGTATTTACTAACTGAATTTGTTTGGACAAGTATCTTAGAGATTGCATCTATTTTTATACTAATGGTTTTGTTTCCCAGTCTTTACCTAGCTTCTCACACCATAAACTATAGATTATGGAAATATGCAAGTTTAGATAAAGTAATCCATACCCTTGATAAAAAAACTAAGTCTTTGATAAAAGATCCAAGCCAAGGTCTAAAGGTTATTAAAAAGAAAAATGACTTTTTCTTAGCTGAAGTAAAGGGATTACATACAAAATTCTTTTTTGTACTATATAGAATAGAAAAACTTGAAATATCCCATATAGAACTGCTAATAAATGAAATTTCCAGTAAAAGTGAAAATATACTAATATTTTGCACAGGGGTTGTGGGAAAAGAAGTGAAAAACCACATTAAAAATCTTAAATACAACATTATTATTGAAGACTATAAAAATGTTGGGGATTTTAATTTAAAGAAATACTTTGTGGCCCCTTCCAAATAAAAATGAACACCTAAGCTTTACCCCGTGAATAAGATAGGCTAAAATAATAATATTAGATATAAATTTGCCTATTTTAGGTTAGGGAGAGGGAGAGTAATATGAGAATTAGAAGGGCCCGGATAGAGGATAAAGATCAGATTCTTAGGATTAGTAAAACCATCTGGGATGGACATGATTATATCCCAGATGTGGTGGATGAATGGCTGACGGACATGGAAGGGGAGTTTACTGTACTGGAAGATGAGGGGGAAGTTAGGGCTTTTGCAAAATTCACTTTTTTAGATACAGGGTATGCCTGGTTAGAAGGTATAAGGGTGGACAGCAATTTTAGAAATCGCGGTTATGCCAATGAAATTACCAAATACTACATTGAATTAGCAAAAAAGTTAAACGTTAATTCTGTTAAGTTTTCCACATATTATGAGAATTATGGGAGTATAAAAAGTGGTGAAAAACATGGTTTTCAGAGGGAAAAAGATTATACATTCATGACCTCAACAAAAATCAACAAGTTTCCAAAGGAAAAAGCTTTTGCCATAAAATGCTCAGATTCTGCATTAGCCTTAAAACTTATAGCCAATTCCAAGGAATACGATCTATCTGGTGGATACATAGCTGAGGGTTGGAGGTTCTTGAAGTTACATAAAGGATTATTAGATAACCTTTGTGGGCAAGGTAGGGTATTAATTAGTAATGATAAAAAAGCCCTGATCATTTATAGGGATAACTTTGGAACACCAAATATCAACTTTTATTGTGGAGCTGAAAGCTCATTAAAAGAAATTTTAAACACCTTAGCAAATAATGGTGAAGAAATGGAAATAATGCTATTTAATGGTTCAACACTGAATCCAGTGTTAGAGGAGTTTGGCTTTGCCCTTTGGGAAGAAAGTCAATCACCCAATGTTTTTTTATACAATTATCCTTTAAGTTAATAAAAAGGCATATGATTGAAAATCATATGCCTTTTCCTTTATACAGCTTGCTGAGAGTCTTTGTTATTCGAGCCATATGGTGCTAAAGTGGTTAAAATAGGCTCCATTATTGCTGCCAGTTGGTTGTTAATTTCTAAGTTATTTTTAGTCAAAGCAAAGTACAAGACCGAGCAAATTAGCTCTTGATGGCTAAGGCCTAGGCTGCCTGCCATTAAAGCAAGGGATGCCCCCTTTGTAATTGCAGGTGTCCCATTTACATCAATAACATACATGTTTTTGTTACTATCCTCCCTAACCTCTAATCGAATAATGTCTGCGGCACCGAGGCTTTGGTATGTATTTATGGCAAGATCTTGAATATATAGGTATTTAGGATCATCGTGATTTATTATTTGAAAACTGTCCCTTTGTGTATGTTCTAGCTTTTTAGAAGCAAAACTACGGACCTTAAAACTAAGGGGAAAGCCCACAATGGGTAAAACATAGGGATTTTCATTTCCCATAACACCAATGGTATACTCTCTACCACTTAAATAGGTTTCAACTAAAATTAAAACATTACCTAGGCTAGTAATTAGGTTTGTAATTTTATAATCAAGCTGTTGAAAATTGTGAACTATTGAATTCTCATCAATACCTATACTGTTACCCCCTCCTGTGGGCTTCACAAACAAGGGATACTCCATTTGGGTGTCTATTTCTTGCAGTTGAGTAAGTATGTCCCCATCGGGATTTAGCACATAATAGCTGGGAACCAAGATGGAGCTTTCCTTAAGAACCTTATAAGTAAAGTCTTTATTTCTACAATATTCCATACACTCTATATCAGAATGGGTATAGGGGAGATTATGGTTTTTAAGTACCTGTCTAATAAGCTGAGAACCAGTACCATCGTATAGGGTTTCAGGGATATCTAAATAACCTTCAGCAATAACAAAGGCCAGATCGAAAATTTCCTCGGTAATTGTCTGGGCCAATTGTTGAGGATTTAATAAATTTAACTTAACAATGTCATTCCCGCTGAAAAGTAGACCTTGGTAAATATCTTCCACTGCCTTAAAGGAAGCACATTCCCCGTAGACTCCAACCCTTTTACTATCCTCAACGGCGTTAAATAAAAATAATATTTTTCTTTTCACTTCACTATCTCCCATCATTAAATAATTGTATATACCATCCATTAAAACTCTTAAAAGAAATACCTATCTTTTAAGGAAATCAACTACAAAAATTTATGGTATTTATGCCTTAAATAGAACAAAAACATAAATTTATAAAATCAAAGCATAATTGATTTTGAATAACCTAAACTAAATAATCCTACAATAATGTTATAGAAAATATTTCATGGTAGCTTATTATATTTCTATCAGGAAAATCATAGCAGGTAGTTAATAATAGTTCAATAGGGTGAACTAAATATTTTTAGGGAGGACTAGGACATGGAAATAAAAAAGGTCAGTGAAAAAGGCAAAAGTTTTCAAGTAACCCATACTCAAATCGAGGTTTCAAAGGATAAATATCTATCTGAAATGAGTACCTTCAACGACCCCTATGGTCAAACAGCTTTACAACACTTTATGGTAAACTATCTAGAAAAAAATAGAGATGATGGATTAATTGGACTAGTTAGATATAAGGATCAGGGGGAGAAGATTTTAATAGATGCAGCCGTAAGATATATGGAGTAAATGATAATCAGGGATGCCAATACTGGCTCCTTGATTATTTTTATTCAGTGGGCTATGATAAGTTATATAAGGAAAATGAAGGGATGAAACACAGTGAAAGTCTTACTTGTGGGAATTAACGCAAAATATATACATACTAACCTTGCCATCAGGTATCTTAAGCAAACCATTAAAAAACTTGATATAGCTACACAGCTCTATGAGCCTAGCATCAATAACCACTATGACCATATTTTAATGGAAGTTTATGAGAAAAATCCCGACATTTTGGGTTTTTCATGCTATATCTGGAACATAGAAATGGTATTAAGATTAGCCCAATCAATTAAGGAAATATTGCCTAAAACCAAAATTGTCTTGGGGGGACCTGAAGTGTCCTTTGAAACCTGTGATTTTTTTGTGGAGCATAATTACATTGATTTTATCATTAAAGGAGAGGGTGAAGAGCCCTTTTATAACCTCACAAAAGCCATCATAAATGGAGATGATTATAAGAAAATTCAAGGGCTTCTAACTGGAGAGTTTGACAATGGAGTATCTAAAGTACATGATTTAAACCAAATTGACTTTCCCTACATGGATGAAGACTTAAACCAAATAAGTAATCAAATAATTTATTATGAGGCCAGTAGAGGATGCCCCTATAGTTGCTCCTATTGTCTATCATCAACCTCCAAGGGAGTAAGATATATAGATATTCATAGGGTTAAAAAAGAGCTTGAGATATTGACGGGGTATACCCAGATGATAAAGTTTGTTGATAGAACATTCAATTGCAACACAGAAATCACCAAGGATCTTTTGATGTTTATTAGGGATTTAAATACACAAACAACCTTTCATTTGGAAATATCCGCACACTTAATAACAAAGGAAATATTAGATATATTAAAGACCATGCCCAATAACCGAATTCAATTGGAAATTGGTGTCCAAACCACAAATCCTCAAAGTGTCAAAGCTATCCAAAGGACAACGGATTTTCCAAGGTTAAGTGAAGTGGTACAAGAAATAAATACATATCAAAACATTCATCAACACTTGGATTTGATCGCTGGTTTACCCTATGAAGATTATGATTCCTTTGTAAACTCTTTTAATGACGTTATGGCCCTTAAACCCAACAAACTCCAACTGGGCTTTCTCAAACTATTAAGGGGCTCGAAAATAAGAAATGAGCATGCAATCCATGGTTATAAGTTTAATACCTTTCCACCTTACGAAGTATTGGAAAACAATTATATAACATATGCCCAGTTAATTAAGCTAAAACGGATTGAGCATGTTTTAGAGACCTTTTACAACAGTCATAGATTTGATTACAGTATGGATTACCTTCATGAAGTGGTGGGAAATTATTTTGAAGTCTATGAGTTGATATTAAAAACACTTGAAAGGGATAATCTACTAGATACTAACATATCCCATGAAAAACATTACGAAGTTTTGCTTAAAACATACAGTGGAATAAGGGGAAACATAGATATGTTCAAAGAACTATTGAAATTTGACCTGTTGTGCCATAAGAGAACCCATACTTTTCCCATTTTCTTAGGTGAAGCCAGTAAAATTAAGGAAAGGGTTTTTGAGTTCCTTAAAGACCCAGTAAATATCCAACGACATTTACCTAACCTTACCGGTGTAAAACCAACGGAAATTTATAAGAACATAATCGTGGAGAGATTTGAGTATAATCCTTTTACTAAGAAAGAAGAAGAGACATATATCTTATTTGATTACACATCAGCACAGGGAATATTCTTAAAACCACGGATACTTGAAATAACACTATAGCTTGAGGTGGTGATCTACATGAGGTGGAGGATTGAAACCGAGGACAGAATTGGAATGATTCATGACTGCTTAGAGGTGTTCTATAACAACAAAGTGAACATTGACGTAATGGAGGTAAAGCCTAAGGAAATATACCTTAAATTTAAAGCCACTGACATAGCAGCCCTTAAAGATAAACTCTTACAAAACCAAGATATAAAAGGGGTTACAGAAGTATCACTGTTACCAGTGGAAAAAAAGAAAAACAACTGGTGGAAATTCTGGAAACTGTCAGTGAGGGAATACTGGCCATTGACCAAAATGGGAAGATAATTAGAATCAACTCCGCCGCCCAGGAAATATTAAATGTTAAATCACAAAAGGTGTTGGGAGAAGATGTGGGAGAGGTATTAAATGAAAATGTTCCCATGTTACAAACCCTTTTAACAGGTAATGATTATGACAATAAGGAAATGAGCTTAGTAATCAATGGACGTAGGATACATTACCTCACCACTGGTAGAGCAATAAAGGATGATAAAGCACAAACTGTGGGGGTTGTGGCCACCCTAAAAGACATGGGTAAGGTTAGAGAAATGGTATATTCTCTAACTCGCCCCCAAGCCATAACCTTTAAAGATATCGTATACAAAAGTGATTTGCTAGGAAAAGTGATAGACCTTGCTAAACTTTCTGCAAAAACAGACTCAACGGTGCTCATACAAGGAGAAAGTGGTACAGGTAAAGAACTTTTTGCCAGAGCAATCCATTGGGGAAGTAATAGAAGGGATAAACCCTTTGTACCTCTAAATTGTGCAGCTCTTCCCGATACATTGTTGGAAAGTGAACTTTTCGGTTATCAAGGTGGTGCCTTCACAGGGGCTAAAAAAGAAGGTAAGCAAGGTTTGTTTGAATTTGCCAAAGGGGGTACAGTATTTCTTGATGAAATAGGGGAATTACCTGTACACCTTCAGGTTAAGCTCTTAAGGGTTTTACAAGAGGGAAAGATTAGAAGGGTAGGAAGCGTTGAGGAGATTCCCGTTGATGTAAGGGTGGTTGCAGCAACCAATCGGGAACTAAACAAGATGGTAGAGGAAAACCAGTTCAGAAAAGATCTTTTCTATCGGTTAAATGTAATTCCTGTTCAAATACCGCCCTTAAGGGATAGAATAGAAGATGTTGTAATTTTGGCAGACTTCTTTCTAAAAAAATTCACCCTAAAAACCAGTAAACGGATACCAAGGTTTAGTGAGGAAACTTTAAATATACTGAAAACCTATCACTGGCCAGGCAATGTCAGGGAATTGGAAAATGTGGTGGAAAGGGCAGTAATTTTGACCCCTGAGGACAAAAACATTATGCCCAATGTACTCTACCTAGAAAATCATAAAAATATAAATTCCTTAGCCAATGGTAGCCATACCCTCAAAGAACAGCTAGATTTATTAGAAAGGAAAATTCTAATGGATGCCATAAATGTACATAAGACCACTAGAAAGATAGGCAATGCATTAGGTTTATCCCATGCAGCCATCCAAAAAAAACTCAAAAAACACAGTTTGGAAACAAAAGATTACAATAGTGGAAACTAAAGTTTACAAAAAACCCCTAAAGGGTTTTTTTTGTACCCTAAATCCATTGAAAAACAAGGATTTTTGACTCTGGCATGGATATTGCAAATGTTTAGATATAAAGATTAGGGAGGAATTCAAATGGCTAATAACAAGGGACAAAGGTTTGAAACGTTGACAGTCCATGCGGGACAAAAACCAGATCCTCAGTTTGGCACCTTAGCGACACCAATATATCAAACATCTACATTTGTATTTCAAAATGTGGAACAGGGGGCTAGAAGGTTTGCTGGGGAAGAAGCGGGATACATCTACACGAGGCTTGGTAACCCTACCCAGACTGTATTAGAGGAAAAAATGGCTGCCCTAGAAGGTGGGGAGGCCGCTTTGGCATTTGGTTCAGGGATGGCTGCAGTTTCAGCTGTTTTGATGAACTTGGTGAAAGGAGGAGAACATGTAGTACACTGCGATGCCATTTACGGATGTACCTATAGCTTTTTATATGAAATAATTTCCCAATTTGGCGTCACTTCAACTTCAGTGGATACATCAGACCTTGAAGCTGTGAAAAATGCCATACAGCCAAATACAAAGGTGATATATCTAGAGTCCCCTGCAAATCCCACAATGAAGTTGTGTGATATTAAAGCCATTTGTGAAATTGCAAGGGAGAAAAATATCAAAGTTGTGGTGGATAACACATTCATGTCACCCTATTTACAAAAGCCGCTAGAGCTTGGGGCTGACGTGGTTATCCATAGTGCCACAAAATATATCGGGGGTCATGGAGACGTTATTGCTGGAATCGCAGTGGGAAGTAAAGAACTTATGGACAATATAAGAATGACCACTTTAAAGGATATAGGTGGTATAATAGGTCCATTTGATGCCTGGCTATTGGTTCGTGGTTTAAAAACCTTGGCAGTTCGTATGGATAGACACTGTGAAAATACAATGAAGGTAGCAAAGTTTTTGGAAAGTCACCCAGAGGTGGAGAGGGTGTGGTATCCAGGACTTGAAAGTTTCCCACAGCATGAACTGGCCAAAAAGCAAATGAGCGGATTCGGTGGTTTAATAGCGTTCGAGTTAAAGGGCGGATATGATGCAGGGGTAAAGATGATGAACTCTGTTAAAATGTGTCACTTGGCAGTTAGTCTAGGGGATGTGGATACACTCATTCAACACCCTGCATCTATGACCCATTCGGTGGTGCCAGAGGAAAAGAGACTTCTAGCCAAAATAACCCCAGGTCTTGTGAGATTATCTGTGGGTATTGAAGCAGTGGAGGATATTATCGAAGATTTGAAGCAAGCCATGGAATAATTAGCTAAATAAGGTTAACAATAATACTATTATCTTTCATGAAGAGGGTTGGTTATGAAAAGATTTATTAAGCTTTTAATAGTGTTTATTGTGACCTTGTTTTTAACTAATACTGGCTATGCCCATGAAGTGATTATTTTGGACGAACCAGGGAGAAGTATGGAGGATAGTTTTGAAATCCATGATATAGAAGGTTCAAAGGCCATCTACAGTGTAATAACCCAAGAGGGACAAATAGATTATTATACCTTCAAAGGGGAAAGGGGCCAAGTTTTTTATTCCCAAATAATGGTACCTGACACCCAAGAAGATAGGGATTTCCTATTGTATAAGATGGTGGTGGGCCCCTTTGATGATCGAATTCCCATTGATTTTCAAGACCTTGTACCCATGGGTCTAGGGGGTTATGTGGTTCCACCAGGCAACAACAACACAAACTTTTTTGAGCCATTCACCCAAACATCATATATAAAGAAACAACAGTTTTTAATGGGTGAATTACCCCAAGATGGTCAATACTATATAATTGTATTTAACCCATTTGGGCAAACAGGAAGATATATACTTAATGTGGGTACCCGAGAAAGGATTAGCATATCAGAAATCCTGAGATTACCCATAACCTGGTTTAGGGTTAATTACTGGTTTAATCCGTTGAGACCTTTTTCAGTATTAATTCTTTTGGCTATAGTTATATTTGCGTTGTATAAAATAATTAGAAGAGTAAAAAACAGAAGAAGATTTTATTAAAGGGCCTTTCGAGGCTCTTTTTTATTTAAGTCTCCATTGTGCTTATGAAAATAGAATTTATTGTAAATACTAATTTTAGTAAGCCTAAAGGAGGGGATATGATTGAAACTTAAAAAACCTAAAAAACCCATTACACCAAAGAAAAAACCAGAGAAACCTCCTAAAGCTAAGGAGAGTGTAGAAGAAGACAAGATATCCCATGACATAGAGGATAATGTTAAAGAACTAGATGAAGTTTTTGGTGATAACTTGGATTTTGTCATTAGGGAAATGCTCATAGGTAGTAAAAGTGAATTGAAATTGGCTGTGGCCTTTATGGAAACTTTAGTTGACAAAGTGACAATTAGTGAGTTTTTCCTAGAGAAACTAAGTACATATAATTATGAAACCAGTGATGTACCCGAAGATAAATTTAAAAATATTGAAAAGATGTTAAGCACAATTCCAGCAGCACTTAATATAGAGGAAAGTGATAGCTGGGAAGATATTTACACTGCCATCGTAGTGGGGAAGGCAGTGTTCTTTATCGATGGTTATCACAAAGGATGGATAGTTGAAGCTAGGGCTTGGAAGGAGCGAGGGATTGCTGAACCTCAAAATGAGACCGTTGTTCAAGGCCCTAGGGAAGGTTTTGTGGAAGGTCTACAAACAAACGTAGGTTTACTTAGACGTAGACTAAAAACTGAGAACTTCATAGCTAAAACCATAACCATTGGTACCACCACAAACAACGACATTGTAATTTGCTATTTAAAAGGTATAGCCGATGACAATATGGTTAAAGAAGTGGAAAAGAAAATAAACCAGATAAACATAGAAGGATTGGTTACAGGTAATGTAATAAACGAATTCTTAGAAGAAACACCCCTAACCACCTTTAAGTTAATTTCCACAACGGAAAGGCCAGACAAAATAGCTGCTAGCTTACTTGAAGGCCGGATTGCAGTATTAACAGAAAATACTCCTTCAGCCATGATTATTCCCACTGTGTTTTGGCAATTCTTTCAAGCCAGCGAGGACTATTATGAAAGATTTCCAATTGCAGCCTTTAACAGGATAATTCGCATGGCATCATTCATATTGGTTCTATCCCTGACAGCCTTTTATGTGGCCATAGCCACATATCATCAGGAAATGATTCCCACACAACTGGCCTTGGCCATGTCAGCCATAAGGGGACCCGTTCCATTTCCCACAGTGGTTGAAGCTATTTTTTTAGAAATAGTGTTAGAAGGATTAAGGGAAGCGGGATTGAGATTTCCTAAGGCCGCAGGTCAAGCAGTAAGTATAGTGGGCGCCCTAGTTATGGGGCAAGCTGCAGTGGAAGCTGGTCTTGTATCACCACAATTAGTTATTATAGTTGCTGGATCAGGGGTGGCATCATTTTTGATTCCTGATTATTCCTTTGTTATTTCCCTTAGGTTACTAAAGTTTGGTTTAATATTATTGGCAAGTATTTTCGGAATATATGGCTTGATTATAGGACTAATTGCCATAATGCTACACCTAAATTCCTTGGAGGGATTTGGGGTACCTTATATGTCACCGGTTACACCCTTTAAACAAGGGGATATCAAGGATATCTTTGTAAGGGCTCCATGGCCCAAAATGGGCAAAGAAGGCCCTAAGGAAAAAAGTGATTCCCAAGGAGGGGAAGGAAATGAAGATGAAAGTGATAAAAATAAGTAGATACTTATCCATAGTTTTGCTGACTTGCGTACTATTGTTAAACTCTGGTTGCTGGAGTAGGCGTGAACTTGAGGATTTAGCATTCATTTTGGCAATGGGAATTGATAAGGACGAAGAGTTGGGGATCAGAATCTTTGCTCAAATAGGTGAAGCAGAACAGCAAGGTGCCGGTGGTGCAGAAGAAGGCGGCGGTGGGGAAATCACTGTGTTAGAAGGTACTGGTAGAACAGTGTCAGCAGCCTATGACCAGTTATTTGAAGTGTCAAGCAGAAGACCTTTTTTAAGCCATATGAAAATAGTATTGATAGGTGAAGAGTTGGCCCAAGACGGAATCCGTGAGATCTTGGATTTTCTAAAGCGGGACCTTAGGGTGAGAAATAACACAGTGATGCTTTTGGCCCAAGGGGACCTAAAAGTCATGTTGGAGGCTGAACCCACCATAGGTGGGGTGCCTGCCCTTGTCTTAGATGAAACAGTTAGGTTTAACTGGGAGCGCTCAAAAACCTTTAGAAATGAGCTTTTTCAGTTAAATAGAGATATGGTGGAAGATGATATTGAGCTGATTTTACCAATGGTCATGGAACAAGGGGATATGATTGCTGTCAGGAACTCAGCCTATTTCGACAATTATTCAATGAAAGGTACCCTTGATAACCGCCAAACTTTGGGTTATCTGTGGCTTAGTAGCGACGTACGTCATGGAGTAATAACAGTGAGCCCCGAAAAGGAAGAAAATAGATATGTGACATTCTTAATGAAGAATACAAGGGTAAAAATAAATCCTGTGGAACAGGACAATGAACTGACATTCTTCATCGATATATATCAAAGGACAACCATATCAGATAACCAAACAAATCTTTCCATAGAAGAAATGGAACAAGAAATTAGTACTTACATAAAAAACACTGTCTTAGACACCATAAATACAGCCCAAGAAGCTGGGATCGATTTTATCGGATTTGGTAAAAGATATAAAAGGAAATACCCAAGGAGATGGGATGAAAAAACATGGCAACAAAAGTTTTCAGAAGCTGAAGTGATTATTAGGGTTGAAGCAGAAATAAACAGTGAAGAGCGATAAAGATGGGAGGTGATGATTTATGAAAAAATTAGCGGCAGGGGAGGTATACCAACTTTCCTTAAGTGTTGTTCTATCCACGGCGGTGCTATTTTTGCCATTTTTAATAGCCTCTGCATCCTTACAAGATTCATGGATAGCGGTTATTGTAGGTACCATAGTATCCATTCCCTTTACCCTAATAGCCATTACTTTAGTGTATAGGTTTCCTGAAAAGGGATTGGAGGAAATTTTAGAAGAGCTCTTTGGTAAGATTATGGGAAGGATAGTCGCACTTTTATATGCCGGTGTTTTTATGTACACATCAGCTATAGTCATAAGGCAATTGGAAGAATTTGTAATCAGGGCACTTTTACCTGAGACTCCACCCGTTGCTCTTAGGATACTTTTTGTGGTGGTTTTAATTTATGGGGTATATGAAGGTACGTTGGCAATAGCAAGGACCAATGTCTATGTTATGCCAGTGGGTATAGTGGTAATAGGGATAGTTATAGGTTTAGCCACACCTAAAATGAGTTTCGACAATATAACCCCAATTTTCACCATGGGAATAGAGCAAATCCTAGAAGGAAGTTTTTTAACCATTGGCTGGCTCCTTCAAATTCCCCTACTAATTATGGTATTCTTTAAATTTATTGAAACAGCAAAACTAAAACCTAAAATTAAGGCAGAGTCCGTTTTGGTAATCATTGCCACAGGGGTGGCTTTATTATTGGGGGCATTAAGTACCATCGCAACCTTTGGTCCAAGGCAAACGGCTACCCTTTTATATCCGTCCTTTAACATGGCTAGAGTAATAGATGTTGGGGGTTTTTTAGAGCATATTGAGGTATCTTTTGTGGGTGTTTGGATTGCAGCAATGTTTATCTGTGCCACAGTATACTGCTTTATGGGTATATTAATGATAACATGGGTCTTAGGTTTAAAGGACTACAAAAAACTTGCCATACCCATAGCCGCAACCCTATTTTACTTACCAGCTGCGGTGGCTGATGATATATCACACCTCCTTGATAGTCTTAGGACAATTTTCCCCAGTATGATAATAGCCTTTGGGGGAGTACTTCCGTTTATATTCTTGGTTATGTCTGTTGTTATGAACAAAGGTGTACCACCCAAAGAATTAAAAAAACTCCAAGAGGAAAGTGAAAAAAATCAACCTGAAAAAAATAACTTTGGAGTAACAAAAGAAGATATCCAAAAAAACAGTAAAGATAAAAACAAAAATGACAAGGATAAAGGAGAAGGAGAAAAAGAAGAAGGAGAAAAAGGAGAAGAAGGAGAGGAAAATGACCAATCTTCCAGTGAAAATCAAGAGGAAGAAGATGAGAACCCTAATAATGATGATGGTAAAAGTGGAGAAACAGATAAAAAAGACAAAAAAGATAAAAAATAATCCAGCCATTTGGCTGGATTATTTAAGTTTAGTGCCATAAAATACTATTAACCTTTTCATTGGCAAAGGTATTGGCAAGCTTGGATATCAAGTAAATGGCATTAATATCTGTTTTAGTAACCAAGGATCTGAACCCTGGAGTTTTTACAATCTCGAAGGTTTTGTCAAAATCCTCATCGGTATACTTATCCACATATCGTCTCATCATTAACAGTTGTCTATTTCTGCGTATCCAAAGATGAATCTGCTTATTGAAATCTTCACCCAGTGCTATACTTCTAGCGGCAGCCACACCACTTTCTAAACACTCAATGGAACCAAAGGCAAAGAGGGGATCTAAAAAACCTCCTGCCAAACCCACTAGATAAATATTATCTACTTGATGCCTATCCACATGTCCAATGGTGTGAGGGGTTTCGTGCCAATCCTCAAACTCAATATCCCAATTGAGATCAGCCATGAATTTGTCAAAAAGTTTTCCCGCAGCAGCATGGGTTATTTCCAACATGTTTAGTATAAGGGAACCCTTACGGTCGTTCCAAGGTACAAAATATCCATAGCCCCTTTGACAATACTCAGTGTTCATCCACATACCAACTGTATAGGGATCAAAATAACCTTTGCAGTTTACACCTCTAACATAACCCACTACATCTGTGTGCCAAACACCCAAAAGTTTAGAGATTTCTGGAGTTCCTGTGGCCACCACAACATGATCATATTCCTTAGCCAGTTCCCTAAAATTTACTATGGCATTAAAATGTATGGGACTTTTTACAAAGGATTTCAGTTGAGGTACTAATCCTCTTTCATCTGGCCCCGCCATGTGAATATACCCCAGTTTTCCTTCTAAAGTAGCAGAATTGTTCTTGGTGTAAAAGTTTACTCTGCGTATTTCCTCCATGGCCCTAAGGGGTAAATTATACTTTTTTTCCAAGTGGAGCATGGGATCTTTCACAGGTCTATACATTAGGTTTATCCAACCTAGGGCGTGGTTAAATCCCCTGGACCCAACTTGTTTTCCCGCTTCAAATATATCAGGATATATATCATGACGCTCAAGTTCTAAGGCACAAGCTAACCCTGCCACCCCAGCCCCCATTATTGCAACCTTTTTCTTAGGCATCGTCCTTCACTTCCTTTGTACCTGGATATAGGATTCTTTGATATTTTTCTTTATCCACAAAGTGGCCCTCTAATTTTGATAAGATAGAAACTAAATTAAGGTTACCCTTTGTGGCAAAGGTTCTAAAGGCAGGGGTTTTGATGACATCTAAAACCTTATCAAAATCTTTATTGGTAAACTTATCAACATATCTGCGGATTTTTCTTAAGTTTTTGTTTCTATCTCTAAAGAATTTAGTATCTTCATAGAAGTTACTTACACCTGTTATATGCCTAGCTGCTGCTCCACCACTTTCGAAGGACCCCACATTGCCAAAGGCAAATAGGGGATCTAAAAAACCACCTGCTGCTCCAGTGAAAATAATATTGTCATACAAATGCTTATCCAAATGGCCAAGGGCATGGGCAGTTTCCCAAATCTCAGCTATTTCTATATCCCAGTTTATGGCATCTAAGAAACGATGCCAACATATTTCTGCACCATGTACTGTGGTTTCCAGCATGTTTAGGGTTAATGAGCCTTTTTTATCACTCCAGGGTATAAAATAAGCATAAGCATGCTGGGCAAAATCCGTATCAAACCACATATATATTGTTTCAGGGTCAAATTTGCCATAAACCGTTGCACCCCTTACAAAACCTGCAACATCAGTATTCCACAAATCACAAAGCTCGGTAAGTTCAGTATAGCCATTGGCCATAACCAAATGGTCGTAATCTCGGGCTAACTCCCTAAAGTTTGCGATTTCACCAAATTTTATATTACTTTTTTTTATATATGGGTATATTTGATAATAAAGGGAGCGTTTATCGGGTCCTGAAAGATGGATGTAACCTAGATTGCCTTGTATGGTGGCAGAATTGTTTTTGGACCTAAACTCCAATCTTTTTATTTGAGCTATGGGTTTTATGTCAAAACCGTATTTTTTCCTTAGAAATATTAACGGATCTTTTATGGGTTTATACATGACATTCATCCAGCCCAGGGTGTGGTTAAAACCCCTGCCCCCTAATTGATCTTGTATTTCATAGACATCTGGATAAATGCCGTTTCTCTCCAACTCATATGCACATGTTAGACCAGCTATCCCAGCCCCTAATATGGCGACTCTTTTCTTGTTCATATCAATACCTCCCAATATTAGTATTTGATATAATTGGGAATATATTATTTTTTTTATTATTTTATTGACATTTACGATGAATATATTTATAAT
>CAYYRM010000027.1:0-17981 GCA_964474005.1 uncultured Eubacteriales bacterium | reverse complement strand
CCCCTAGGGGAAAATTTAATTGGTATTTAGGGGAATTTTCAGTTGACAATTACAACACTAAAGTTATTGCCAAAATATGAATATAAATACCCTAAACCCTATATAATTGGCTTAATTATACAAATTCAGAGACCTAGCAGTGGTACTATATCTGATAAGGGATTATTAAAATGGATAATAGAGCGAAGACTTATTAGCACGAATAAAAAACCGCCGTTAGAGGTAGTGCGGAGAACCTTACCACAAGTGACGCGGTTTTTGATACAAGATAAATTAGTATTTAATAAAGCAATAATCATTGGGAGGATTGAAAATGTATTTATTACTAATATTCACACCCTTGATTCCAATAGTCACTAGGAAACATTTTGTAGCAGTTCAAAGTACTTTTATTTTTATTTGGCTATTGGGGGCACCATTTTTTAGACAGGAACAAGCTTATAGGTACATAGATTGGCCTGAGTTTAGTTTTAATTTTGCAGTACTTTGGATTTTGGGCTCGCTGATAGCATTATACTTGCTAATGAAACAGAATTTTTCTATAGAAGAAATAGATAGTAATAAAGGGAAGTAAAAGAAGTACTGGTATTCTGACCATGACAGAGAAAGTCCGCGTGAAAAGCGATACGGTGAACCTTACCACAAGTGACGCTAATAAAAGAAAAGGGTTAACAATATGTTTGATTGTTAGCCTTTTTTTAGTGCACAGAGTAACTATTTCATAGCTAGAAGAATAGATAATAAATGTTAAGCATTAGTAGCCATAGTCCTAGTTTTTAACAAAAAGAGTTGACATTACAATAGTTGTATTATACAATAAAAATAATGGAGGGATATTATGGAATATAAAAAGAAGATATAAACAATCTCGTTAGGGATGGATATATACAGCGTTTAAGAGATGAAGGTGACAGAAGGATTGTAATAGTTAATTTAACTGAAAAAGAAACAAATGCAGCACAGAGCTTGGAACAATCCATTATGGAATATTACACAAAAATAATAAGCAACATACCTAATGGTCAAGTAGAGGATGTACTGAAATCAGTAGAATTATTGATAGGTGCGCTTGAAAAGGCAAATCCTAATTGTTGTTAATATTGATATTACCCGCTATCAAAGGTTGACCATAGATGGCGGTTAACATATAAAAAGGAGGAAATTACATGAATAAAAAATTATCATTAAAAGAGCTTATCAAGCTGGCAAAAGGTGAAGGGACAGATTGCTGTGACAAAGAAACAAATAAAAAAAGCTGCTGCACTCTAAAGGAAGTAGCTAACTGCTGTGGTATTGACGATAATCAAAAGCAAGGATGCTGCCAGTAAAAAAAGCATGAGTAAAACTTGTATTATACAAGTTTTACTCGCCAAAAGAAGCTTTAATTACAATATTAAAGTAATTGAAAAACATGACCCAATTTTGCACTTAAAAATATAGTTAATAAGGAAGGTGTTTTAGTGAATAGTCTGCTACAAGAAAAGGTTCATGTGTATAGGGATTTAACTAGAAGAATTAGTCATTTTGAGGAAGCAGTAAGTCTTATGAATTGGGATGTTAAAACTGGTGCACCACCTGAGGGTATACCTCAAAGAGCTGAGGTTATAGCCACCATCTCGGCAGAGGCATTTAAGATTTCAACTTCAGATGAAATGGGTAACATTCTTGAAGAACTGAAAAAGCCAGAGAATTTAAAAGAACTGGATATCATTAATATGCGATCCGTTGAAGAGGATTACAAAAGATTTTTAAATCTTAGTAAAATATCTCAAGGTAAATATAAAGAATATATCAGCACAATTACCAAAGCCCAGCAGGCATGGAAAGTAGCAAAACTAAATAAGGATTTTTCGTTATTTAAGCCCTACTTAGAAAAGATTGTACAATTTAATAAAGAAAAGGCGAAGCTATTAGATAATAGTGGTCACCCATATAATGCTTTATTAGATGAGTATGAGGCAGGGATTACAGTTGAAAAGCTTGATAATATATTTTCACAGATGAAGGAGCCTCTTAAGGAACTTCTTAAGAAAGTTAAAAGAACAAGATACGCACCTGATTATAGCATATTAAACAGACCCTTGGATATTAACAAACAAAAGAGACTTATTTTAATGCTTTTAGAAAATATGGGATTTAAAAGTAGTAAAGGTAGATTAGATACAACTATGCATCCCTTCGCTGTCAAAATTAATGGTGGAGATATAAGAATTACAATTAACAAACTTCACCCAAAGACATTCAGGAGTAATTTATATGCTGCTCTTCATGAAGGCGGTCATGGACTATATGGGCAAAATCTTGGTGAGAATTTAATCTATACTTCATTGCATAATGGAACATCCCATGGAATCCACGAAGCACAATCGAGATTTTGGGAAAATATAATAGGAAAAAGCTTGGATTTTTGGTATTACTTCAAAGAAGAACTAGGTAATGAGTTTCCTCATCAGTTTAACGATGTCTCTCCAGAGGACTTATACCATTCTGTTAACATACTAAGAGAGACCACTATAAGAACAGCAGCAGATGAAATTTCGTATAATCTTCATGTTATACTAAGGTATGAACTGGAGAAAGATTTAATTAGTGGTGATTTAGGTGTGGAAGACTTACCTAATAAGTGGAATGAAAAAACCTTTGAATACTTTGGGATATACCCTGAGAATGATGGAAGTGGAATCTTGCAGGATGTACATTGGGCTTTAGGATACATTGGATATTTCCCAACGTATACACTTGGCAACATATACTCCGTTCAATTCATGGAAAAGCTTAAAAAAGATATTCCAAACGTCAATAAAATAGTAAGAAACGGAGAATTTTCAGAAATTACTAATTGGTTTTCATCAAACGTCTATCCCTTTGGAAAGTTACTGTTGCCAGAGGAACTCATAGAGGAAGTTACTGGTGAAGGAATAAATCCACAGCTATATATTAATTATTTAGAAAATAAGTTCAGTGAGATATATGATTTATAGCAATGAATAACAAGTGGGGAGCTAACGACACAATTAATTACTATTTTGAAAGCTGACAAAGTCATGCAAGAATTTTGCATACTGGCTACAAATTACAGCCTGCATTGAGGTTTTCGGTTTTTTGTCTAGGAGGCAGTAAGTAACATAAAGCCTAATGTATTTATTTCGTTTACTACAAAAGACTGTGCTGAGTATTTCCCAAACATGTTAGTGTAAACATAATAATAGGATATTTTTTAATACAGCGTAAAAAACGGTACGGTGAACCGTACCACAAGGTTATGAGAAATTGAGAGAAAAGGTTAACAATAAGGGATTATTGTTAACCTTTTTTAGCATCTCAGAAGGAGTACTTCATAGATGTAATGTTAATAGAATATTAATGATTACATAGTAGGAATTCCAGACGAGATAGAGAATTTGTATAGTGGACTTGAGGGATTAAGAGGAAGATTAAGGTTTTGATATTTAATGGAATTGACGAAACAACAAGTTAAAAAGGTGACGGCGGATTTTGTCTACGATTAATATGATTCTTATAATAATTAAGCAAATAAGGAGGATACACATGAGAAAACTACTTTTGTATATTGCGATGAGTTTGGATGGATTTATAGCTAGAGAAGACAACTCACTAGATTGGTTATTTAGAACTGAAGGTGAAGGCGATAACGGGTATTCTGATTTTTATAAAACAGTAGATACCATTCTAATGGGAAGGAAAACTTATGAGCAAATTCTTAATTTAGAAAACGGTAAATTTCCATACAAGGATAAAAAATGCTATGTTTTTACTCGTCAATATAATGAAAACAATGAAGATGTTGAATTTATTAATGATAATATTGTAGATTTTGTTAATAAAATAAAAAATGAAGAAGGTAAAAGAGTTTGGCTTGTGGGCGGAGGAGAGTTGCTACATGAATTTCTAAAATATAAACTTGTTGATGAACTTATCATACAAGTAGCTCCTATAATAATTGGAACAGGAATACGACTATTTAAAGAAGACAATTTAGAGATTGAATTAATATTAAAAGAAACTAAAGGCGTAAATAACTTTTCTCAATTATATTATGAGGTAATAAAAAAATAAAGTAAAGTTAGGGGACGGTCCCCTGTCATATATTTTGAAGTTTACAGTGATGGCAAAAGTTAAAGTTAATAGAATGTTAATGATGTTATAGTAGGAAAGTCCATCTAAGTATAGAATTTGTGTAGGGTGGTTTTGAAGTTATAATTCTGATACATGAGAGTGGGGGTTAAATGTGAATGATTTTCAAAACTTTCCTTTAGAATTACAAGAAGTGATCAATACTTTTGAGATTGCTGAAGTAATCAAAGGGAGAATCGGAGATGAGATAATTAAACTATCCAATATAGATAAAAAGTTATACTTAAAAATAAGCAGTACAAAGATGTCACAAGCTGAAATGGAAAATGAATGTAGGATATTAAACTGGCTGTCTAATAGTATGTTAAATGTACCAGAAGTACTATTTTATCAAAAGAATCTTAATAAGTCATATATGTTGCTTTCGAATGTTTCTTGTGTAAGCTCCCATGAAATAACAAAAAAGCTTAGTAAAGAAGAAATAGTTGAGTTAAGTGCTAAAGCATTACGAGAAGTACATAACATTGATATTAAGTCTATTCCATCAAAGCACACTAACTGCTTAGAAAAGGAATTGGAAAACATTATTAAAAGTGTAAAAAATGGCATGATAGATACTAAAGCTTTTAAAAAAGCAAACAACGGTAAAACGCCACAGGCAGTACTTGAGTATCTATTGGAGAAAAAAGATTTATTTAAATCAGATGTATTTACACACGGTGACTATTTTCTCCCAAATGTCTTAATAGACGATGAGTCTAATTATGGTTTTGTTGACTGGTCTCAGGCTGGGACTGGCGATATATATAGGGATATCTCTCCTATGGTGAAAAGTATTAATAGGAATTTCGGAGAGACTTATTCTGACCTTTTTTTAAAACATTATGGAATAGATGAAGATAAAATAAATAAGGAAAAAATAACTTATTATGACCTAATTGACCAATTTATTTACTTTAAGAAGAATAACTAAATACTCATCTAACCATTATAGAAGGCTAGTTTTTATAATTTTTAGTAGCGCATAGCGATAATATTAACAGAATGTCAAATGCTTAAAGTAAGAAAGGCTATCTAAAGATAGAAATTATTTTAGAGAGCTAAGGGTATATAATGAAATGCACTTATTATAGTAATACTTCATAATAAAAGAGGTGTCTATTATATGGAGAAGATAATTGTTAATGCCAAGAAATACGGGGATATACTGCATTATAGTTGGGAAACAAATTTACTTGAGAAAACAGATGATTTTATCATAGTAAAAGGAGAGCCGGGGAGAGTGCTGCATCATTATACTAAAGGTAAACAATATACCATGGATAATTGGTCACTGGAATTTTTTCCATTTAACAAATGGTTTACAGTAAGTATTGATATAAAAGATGGAAAAGTTGAAGGCTACTATTGTAATATTTCACAACCTTCAACACTTGAAGGAAAAAAGTTGAGCTTTATTGATCTCGACTTAGATATTGTTAAAAGTAATGGTAATTGGGAAGTTGTTGATGAAGAGGATTTTCAAGAAAATCAGATCAAATATAATTATCCCCAAAATCTAGTAGAAGAAACAAGGTTAAAACTAGAGAGTTTAAAGAGCCACATAGAAAAAGGAATGTTTCCCTTTGATGGTTATTTAGTTTCCTATGTTGATAAAATTATTGAAGAAAGTAGGCAAGTAAGTAACAAATAACATAGAACCTAATGTAGTTATTTTGGTGTGTTAAATCTATTTGAGCTTTATGAATATTCTTGGGAGAATAAACAAAAAACTTAATGTTTGAAGATTCCATAAACAAAGGGTTAGAATTAGCTCATAAAGTTGTTAAGGTTTGTGGATTATTAATAAACTAATCAAGGGGTTTAGGAGGATCAAAAGTGAATTTAAGAAAATACGGAGAAAAAGATTATAAGATAGCTGTGGTTCATGGGGGGCCAGGTGCCACGGGAAGTTAAGTTTTATAAATTAGAAAAATGTGGTCATAGTCCTTGGACTGAAAGTTACGCCAGAGATGAGTTCTATAGAATTTTAAAAGAGGAGATTTTATAGAAATATAAGAGGTTTATAGGGAAACTGTGCTGTATCATAGAAGTTGAAAGTTTATGACCTTCCAGTAGGATTAGAAGTAAAGATTGTGGTTTCCGCCGCTACTTATAGTGTAGGAACCGAACCATAAATGACGCGGTTATTAACCAAGGTGGCAGTATAAAAATCAAAGAAATATATTAAATTGTGCGAAACAACAATCTTCCTTATTTAACCCCCATAATAAGTAATAATATTTTAAGGAGGGATAAGAGTGGCGATAATATTTGTCACTGGCTTATCGGGTGTAGGTACTTCTAGTGCATTAGAACAATTAAAGAGAGATGGCTACAATGTAGTGGATACTGACTATGGCTATGTTAAGGAAGTAAAAATAGGGGAAATAGTAGAAAGAGTTTGGGATGAAGATAAGATAATTGGTGTATTAGAGATGCACAAAAACTCTCATTTGTTTATATCAGGCTGTTACTCAAATCAAGGAAAGTTTTACGAAAACTTTGATCATGTGGTCCTATTGAAGGCTGAACTTAGGGTAATGCTTGATAGAATTGATAAAAGGATTTCTAACAATTATGGTAAGAGTCCAGAAGAGAAGGCAGAGGTAATAGATAGTTACCACAATGTATTGCCTTTGTTAGAAAGAAGGTCAGATATTATTATTGATACTACCAGTAATTCTGTTGATGTAGTTTGTAGACTACTTAAATCATTAGTATAAGTATAGTCCATTTATATAAAGAAAAGGGTATTCACCAACTATAAAAATTAACTCAAAGCCAAGATTTCTAAAAATATTGCACCTCTTCAAGTTAATCTAAGGGGTGTAATTTAATATAAAAAGTACATGACCTAAATCCCTTTGAGAAAAGTTATACAACATAGGTGTTAAAAGTGAATGATCCTAAAGGTTTCCCATTGATTCTTTCATGATTCAAGAAGTTTAAAATTAAAATTAGGGGAGGAAGACGTATGGTCTTTGCAATATCAATGTTAACACTGTTTTTACCAATAGTAACTAGAAGGTACTTTTTAGTAATTCAAAGTATAGCCATAACCTTGTGGTTGATAGCATCTCTTTCTATACAACCTACTTTTCCAGCGTCAAGTTACGAAGTTCTACTGCAAGAATTAAGTTTCTACTTTTTACCTACTTGGGTTGTAGGTTCATTGATTGCATTATACCTTTTACTTAAGAGTAATTGCATAAATACAAAAGCCGAAAAGGATAAAGAAACAACAATGAAGTAAAAATTCAAGGTAGAAAATTTTAAAAAGTGAGGTGTATCATGACTAAACATAAAATTTATACTATGAGCTTTGCAAAAGTCTACCCCCTCTATGTTGCCAAGGCTGAGAAAAAAGGACGAACTAAAGGAGAAGTGAATGAAATTATCTGTTGGTTGACAGGGTATAGTCTGGAGGATTTAGAAGACAAAATTGAGAAACAGACAGATTTTGAAACCTTTTTTGCTGAAGCACCACAATTGAATCCTAACCGAGCTTTAATAAAAGGTGTGGTCTGTGGAGTCCGAGTGGAAGACATCCAAGAACCAACTATGCAGGAAATTCGCTATTTGGATAAGCTCATTGATGAATTAGCAAAGGGAAAAAACATGGAGAAGATTTTACGGAAATAGAGCTATCTTGCCTTAATGGAGAACTGTACTACGAATATAAAACAATAACACCCCTTCAAATTAAACTTGAAGGGGTGTTGTACGTAAGAATCCTTATATTTGTCCCAATGCTATTTGCACCATCAGGGAAACAATAACCACTAAACTGGAAATAATAAAACCGTGGAACATGGGCGAAAATCCTGACTTTGCCAACTGTTTAAAATTTGTTTTAAGACCAATGGCCCCTAAAGACATGGTCATCAAGAATTTACTTAGATTTGAGGTGGCAATTGTTAATGTATCAGGTAAAAAATTTATGCTTTTAATTGCCACTGCACAGATGAATAACAATATGAACCAAGGAAAGATATTTGCTATTCTTACCTTTTTAGTTGGGGGAGCAACATCATTTTTTTGAGCCTTACTTTTTTTTATTCCGCTTATTACTGAAAAGCCG
Source organism: uncultured Eubacteriales bacterium (assembly GCA_964474005.1). Classification (GTDB taxonomy): domain Bacteria; phylum Bacillota; class Proteinivoracia; order Proteinivoracales; family Proteinivoracaceae; genus Alkalicella. The sequence goes on along the minus strand of CAYYRM010000027.1, from coordinate 9,763 downwards.
AGGACCACAGGGACAATAGCTAAGGTTCTGGTGAGTTTAACAATTATTGAATAATTTCCTGCTATATCTGAAAATGCAAAGCCTGCTGCTACAACAGAAGAGGTATCATTTACAGCTGTTCCAGTCCAAAGACCAAAACCAAGATCACTCATGTTTAAATAAATACCCATAATGGGAAAGAGTATGACCATCAGAATATCAAATACATAAGTTGCAGAAATAGCATATGCAATAGAACTGTCATCTGCCTCTATCACTGGGGCAACTGCCACAATGGCAGAACCTCCACAAATACCTGTACCCACAGAAATTAAACTGGATAGCTTCCAATCCATTTTTAATAACCTGCCAAAAAGGTAGCCACATCCAAAGGCTGTAAAAAGGGTAAAAACCATTACTATCAAAGAGAATTTACCCACATCTAATACCTGGGAAAAACTAAGGGAAAGGCCCATTAGAATTATGGCTAAACGGAGTAGCTTTTTGGAAGTGAATCCAATTCCTTGTTGAAAAAACCTACATTTTTGGTTAATGGGGCTCAAAATCATGCCAATTAGTAGAGCTAAAACCCCAGGACCTATAAAATGATATGGTATAATGTTAATTATGCTTATAGATATAATAGCAATTACTATGGTAAATAAGGTTCCAGGTAGAATTCTTGTCAAATTCATCATTGATGTCAACTCCTTAAAATAGGTACTTCTTGATTTTAGCACTATATATCTTCAAAATAAAGGCTCAAATAATAAAGAGATAAGTTTTCAACAAGAAAACTCAAAAAGCTATTTCCCCTAGGGATAATCACAAAAAACAAGATTTGTGTTATACTTTATTTAAATTTTTATTAATTCTTTAAGGAAAAAGGTAATATAGAAAAAAGGATTTGATATAAACATGAAAAAAGTAGTGATTGGGATATTGGCACATGTGGATGCAGGAAAGACCACTTTATCAGAGGCCATGCTTTATATGAGCGGTAAGATTGGCAAATTAGGACGGGTTGACAAACGGGATGCGTATTTAGATACCTATGAGTTGGAAAAGGAAAGGGGCATCACTATATTTTCTAAGCAGGCTATTTTTGAAACGGGAGGAATCCAGATCAGTTTACTTGACACCCCAGGTCATGTGGATTTTTCTGCTGAAATGGAGAGGACTCTTCAGGTTCTGGATTATGCCATCTTAGTTATAAGTGGAGCCGATGGGATACAAGGGCATACAAAGACTTTATGGATGCTACTGGATATGTATGATATCCCCTGTTTTATTTTTGTAAACAAAATGGATCAGCAAAGAGCCCACAAAGCTAACTTAATGGAAGAACTTAGAACACATCTTAGTGATGGATGTATTGAGTTTGGAGATGTTAAAAAAGAAAAACTCAATGAACAATTGGCCATGTGTGATGAAAATTTAATGGATAGCTATATTGAGAAGGGATATATAGAGAACTTTATTATTAAAGACGCCATAAAGCAAAGAAAGGTATTTCCATGCATTTTTGGTTCCGCATTGAAACTCGAAGGGGTTGAAGGGTTAATGGGGTGTATAGCTGACCATGTAAACATACCTAACTACCCTGATGATTTTGGGGCTAAAGTATTTAAAGTAACAAGGGATGATCAAGGGAATCGTCTAACACATATGAAGATTACAGGTGGGAAGCTTACCGTAAGGGATGTCTTGAAAAATGATAAATGGGAAGATAAAGTGAACCAGATACGGATTTATTCGGGGGAAAAATTTGAAACAGTAAATGAGATAGAAGCTGGTTTTATATGTGCAGTGGTTGGTCTCAGTAAGGCTATGCCCAGAGAGGTCTTAGGTGTGGAGGCTTATACATATATTCCGGTGCTTGAACCTGTTCTGTCATATCGGATGATACTTCCACAAGGTTATGACCCTAGGATTATGATTTCAAAGCTACGTGACATTGAGGAAGAGGAGCCTGAACTTAATATTGTATGGAATGAGAAACTACAGGAAATTCAGGTGAAAATCATGGGAGAGGTTCAACTTGAGATTTTGCAGAATATCATACATAACCGCTTTGGTGTCCTTGTAGAATTTGATGAAGGAGGAATTATCTATAAAGAAACCATTGCTAATACTGTGGAAGGTGTAGGCCACTTTGAGCCTTTAAGGCATTACGCAGAGGTACACCTTCTCTTAGAACCGGGAGATAGGGGGAGTGGGTTAGTCTTTAAAACCAATTGTAGTGAAGATGTTCTTGGTGGTAGTTGGCAAAGACTTGTTATACAGCATCTGGAGGAGAAAGTTCATAAAGGGGTTTTAACAGGATCAGATATTACAGATATGGTAATCACCTTAGTATCAGGCAAAGCACACAATAAGCATACCGTAGGTGGGGACTTTAGAGAAGCAACCTGGCGAGCAGTAAGGCAAGGGTTAATGGAGGCACAATCTGTTTTATTAGAGCCTTTCTACTCCTTTCGATTGGAACTGCCTGAGCAAATGGTAGGAAAGGCTATGACTGATATAGATAACATGAATGGCACTTGTGAAATATCTGAAACTAACGGTGAAGTGGTAGTCCTTGTGGGTAGTGCCCCTGTGGCAGGTATGAGAAATTATCAAAAAGAGGTAATCTCTTATACAAAGGGCTATGGAAGGCTGTTTTGTAGCCTAAAAGGATATGAACCATGTCAAAATAATAATGAAATTATTGAGAGGATAGGATATGACCCTTCAAAGGACATAGAAAACCCCACAAGTTCCGTTTTTTGTGCCCGAGGGTCAGGATTTATTGTTCAGTGGGATGAAGTGAAGAAATATATGCATTTAGAAAGCTATCTTCAGGATAAAAAAGATTCACAGGAAAAAATATTGACTAAAAAAGCTAATTACAACGAAGGGAGCTTTATTAGTGATGAAGAGGTTGAAGAAATAATTAGCAAAACCTTTTATGCAAATCAGGGCAAGAAATCTGTGCTGAAAAGAAAGGCAATTACTTCAAGTCATTATAAATCTGTAAGTTCAGGTTATACCAGCACAGATGAGTCCAAAGAGGAGTATCTCCTTGTGGATGGTTATAATGTTATCCATGTATGGCCTGAATTAAAAGAACTTGCTGATGATAACATGGAAGCTGCAAGGTCTAAATTGATTGATATCTTAAGTAATTACCAAGGAATTCGAAAGTGGCGCATTATCTTAGTTTTCGATGCATATCGTGTCCAAGGCCATCGAGAGGAAATAATAAATCATGGGAATATTCATTTGGTATATACCAAAGAGGCACAAACCGCAGATCAATATATTGAAAAATTCGCACACGACCATAACAAAAAATATAACATAACCGTTGCAACATCAGATGGATTACAGCAAATTATTGTTAGGGGACAAGGTTGTAAATTATTATCCGCTAGGGAGTTAAAAGCAGAGATAGATACAGTCAACGAGGGGATTAGGCAGGAAAATGAGAAATTGCAAAAGGAAAATCTAAACCCTTTAAAGGATTCGATATCTATGGATTCTAAAAAGAAGTTAGAGAAGCTTCTTGAGGTAAAGGAGAAGTAGTTCATAAATTGGGGTGACTAAATGGAACATATAAATTTAATTCAAAAAACCATAGATTATGTAGATAATAATATTTTAGAGGCAATAACAGTGGAAAGCCTCGCTAAGATTGCTGGCTTTTCTACAGATCACTTTTATAAATTATTTAAGAGTGCAGTAGGGATTCCCATAATGGAATATGTAACAAGGCGCAGACTTCAATTTGCACTTTTCGAGCTTAGTGAAGGAAAAAAGATAATAGATATAGCTGTTAAATACGGGTTCGATACCCATGCTGGATTTACTAAGGCCTTTAAGAAAAACTTTGGATATCCACCAAATTTTTATAGAATCCATGCTCCTTTGAGTCTACCCAAGAAAGTTGACTTGAAGAAATTGAAAGATAATATGACAGGTGGAGTTATTATGCAGCCTAAAATAATTGTAAATAAAGGTTTTAAATTAGTTGGTTATGAGTACAAAACTACCTTAAAAAACAATGCCCATTGTAGAGATATTCCAGCCTTTTTACTTAACTTTGAAACAGAAGATAAAGAAATCAAACTATATGAAAGCCAGAAACCTCCTAAACACGGAGAGTACGGCATATGTGCAAGCACTAATTTAGATAATGATGAATTCTCCTATATTCTAGGTGTAGAAGTAAGCAATTTTGATAATGCTCTAGAAGAAATGTATACATTAGAGGTCCAGCCAGCTACCTATGCAGTATTTACAACTCCAGATGTTTCAACTTGTGATTTTCAGGATTCTATAAAAGGTACTTGGAAATATATACTTGAAGAATGGTTTCCAAATACACCATATGAAATTGATGATACAAAGCCAGATTTTGAGTTTTACGATGAGAGATGTCACCCATGGGTTTATGAGAAGGTGCACATGTATATATACATACCAGTTAAATTAAAAGGAAGTCCAACCCCCTAGGGGTTTCGACTTCTTTTTTTATTCTAACAAATTAGGAAAAGAAAATTAGATTTCAAAGTGATAGTATGTAAATACAATCCTGAAAAATTTATATAGTTATAGGCAATGAAAGGAGACAGTATATGAATAAAAAGAATAAAGATATTTCCAGCACTGCGAAATGGTTTTGGGAGTATGGCAAGGATAGAGTTAATTACGTATTAGGCATTATTATATGTATTGGGATAATAACAGGTTCTAATATATTAAGGGCAAAATTTTTAGATAGGTTAATAACACTTTCCACAAACAGAAGGACTGATGAACTGTTAGTTGTTATGTTTACGTTGATTGTAATTGCAATATTAGGGCTACTGGCAAAATCTTTCCTAACTATATTTAAAACTGGTTTTGGAGCAATAACTGCTGCTAAAATAAGGAAGGAATTTTTCAGCAGTATGCTTAACATGCCGATGATTAAAATGGATCATCTATCTTCAGGTTCTATTATTTCTGTATATAATCACCAATTAAATAAAATCATAAGTCTGATTACAGGAAAGTTCGTTGATGCACTGTTACAACCTATAATGTTTATAGGGGCTTCAGTGTATATGGTAATGATTAACTGGAAGCTGTATCTAATATGCTATATTCTATTGCCCTTAGTAGTATTTATAATAAATAAACTATCAGAGAAAAGTGCTTTTCATGCTGCAAAGTATTATGAAAAGGTTGGTTATGCAAATGAAGTCTCCAAAGAGTGTATTGATGGAATAACCGAGATAAAGACCTTTAACTTAGAAAGCCCCATTACCCAAAAATGTAAGAAGGCTTTTGATGAAGTTTTGCATCACATTCTTAAATCTGAGAAGTATGATTCTATATCCCTTCCAATTTGGCTACTGAATTTACAGCTACCAAAGATTATGTGTATTTTGTTTGGCGGACTCCTGGCTTTAAATGGAGATATTACTTTAGGAGAGTTAGTTGCATATGTTCAGTTGACATTATATGTTTCCCAACCAGCATCAGCAATAATAGGATTTATTGACTCATTACGACAGGCTAGTTCAGCATTGAAAGGAATTAGAATTATAATGGATGAAAAAGGATTGAAAGAAGAAAGAGTTAAACCTATAGTGAACTCAAAACAGGAAGTGGTATCTTTTAAAGATGTATCTTTTGCATATGGAGATAACATGGTTCTATCAAATTGCAGTTTTTCAATTCAAAGGAATGGGTTTAATGTTATAGCAGGGTCTAGTGGGCAAGGGAAAAGTACAATGCTGTCTCTAATTTGTGGCCTATATTCTTTGGAAAGTGGAGAGATAAGAATCGCTCAAGAAATGATTGAAAAAGGCATTGCGTATGTATCTCAAGATAACATACTATTTTCAGGCACCATAGCTGAGAATATAGCATTTGGTATAGACAATCCTAGTTTTTCGGAAGTAATGGATGCTGCTATTTCAGCTGGGGCCCATGACTTTATCTGCCAGTTGCCTCTGTCTTACGATACTCCTGTGGGAGAACGTGGGCAAAACTTATCGGGGGGGCAGCGACAGAGGATTGCCATTGCTAGAGCATTTTTTAGAAAGAGTCCACTGGTTTTATTAGATGAGCCCACATCATCAATAGATACAGAAACAGAGGAGCAAATTGTAAAAGTATTACTCAGACTCTCTAAGGAATCTACCTTACTAGTTTCCTCACATCGATTATCAACCATAAGACACGCAGATTGTATATATGTTCTCCATGGAGGTAGTATTGTGGAATCGGGAACCCATGAACAATTATGGCTTAATAGTCATGGTGTCTACCATGGCTTATACAAAGAACAAAATGAGATGGTAAATGGGGAGGTGGCAATATGATAAGTGAATCCATAGGTAATGCAAAGAAGATTTTTAACTTGCTAGGCAAGGAAAAGAGGACATACTTATTAGCAGTACTTACTTGTGCTGTTGTGGTGCCGGCCTTTGATTTAGCTTTGCCTTTGGTAACCAAATGGATGATCAATGCAGTGGAGATAGGTAGTAAGGAGCTTTTAATAAAAGGATTTTCAACTATGATTATGCTATTTATTTTATACGCTGTTTTTGTACCCATTACGGCTTATCATTTTGAAGGAAGAAGTCATAAGCCCCTTTTGGGAGTTAGGTTAAATCTTTTAAACCATATTATAAGGATGCCATTTAACTTCTTTTCTTACCAACATAGCGGTGAAATAATGTCAAGGTTAACAAAGGATATAGATGAACTGTTTGATTTTTATAAAGAGCAAACTTACGATATTATATCCATTTTAGTTAAGGGCATCGGAGCATTGGTGCTGTTACTTATGCTAGATGTGCGTATAGCAGTACCCGTTATAGTACTAGGAGTGATATCAGCTATAAGTAGAAGCTATGGGGTGAAGGACTTAAAAGAAATTAGTGATGATGTACGGAATCTATCAGGAGAAGCCAATAGCCTAGTTACTGATTCCATAAGCGGGATAAAAGTAGTTAAAGGGTTTAAGTTTGAGAAAGTCCTAATTAGTAAATTTAGCTCTATCATGGACAGGTTTACACAAAAGGCATATGATAAAAACCTTATAGAAATAAAAAAAGAAGCACTGAGTTACTCAATCAGCACCCTAAACTTTCTTGGAGTTCTATGTATTGGAGCATACATGGTATCCAAAGGGACCCTTGATGTTGGATCTGTATTTGCAGCCATAATGCTGCAGGAAGGAATTATAGATATGTTTGTGGCTTTTGGAAACTATGGCTTTGGGATAAAAATTCAAATAGCTAAATCTGCGCGTATATTTGAACTATTGGAAGAAAAGCAAGAAAATCCAGGGGAATACCGTTATTGGGAATCCCATCTATGCAAAAATGAGCTAATTTCCATGAATGAAGGTAGTTTTTCATATAAAGAAGGAGAAGTTGTGTTTTCAAAATTAAATATAAAGATAATAAAAAATGAATTGGTGGTAATACAAGGGAGAAGTGGCTCAGGAAAATCTACATTATCAAAAATACTAACAGGGCTAATGCCCCTACAATCTGGAAAAATTCATTGGTGCGGAAAGCCTGCTAACATGTCAATTTTGAGAAAAAAAGTGGCTTATGTGCCCCAAGAACCTTATCTTTTTAAGGGAACTATCTTAGATAATTTAAAGATTGGAAACCCTAATGCTAAAATAGAAGAAATATATGAAGCAGCTAAAAAAGCATGTGCCCATGACTTTATAATTAGTCAGCCTAAAGGATATAACTCCATAATAGGTGAACGTGGCCTAACATTATCAGGGGGTCAAAGACAAAGGATTGCCATAGCTAGAGCCCTCTTAAAGGACGCCCCCATACTACTTATTGATGAAGGTACCTCTGCCATTGACTCAGAAACGGAAAAAATCTTGTTAGACAATTTAGCCAATGAGATTGATAAAAGAACAATAATAATTATTGCCCATGGCCCCACAATTCTCAAACGAGCCAACAGAACTATATCCATTGAAAATGGACCAGAATATGTTTGAAGTAATAATACGATGTACTTGTAATAATCTAAAATAGGATTCCAAAAGTTATATAGACTTAAAAAGTGTATTGTCTCTGTTAAGTATAGATGTTTCTAATAATCTCCGTCCTGCACATGAGTGATTACATGTGAGATACATCCTAATAATATAAAAGAAGAGAATATTGTGTCTGATGTTGAATTTTAAATTCAGCGTGAAGTAGGGTAGTAAATTTTAAAGATATTGGTTTAAATAAATTACTGTATTCAAAGAGGGTAAAATTATTTTTGAAGAAGATATACAACAAAGTTGATAATAGCTAAACAGGCATAGTAGATTCTTGTTGCAGTAAACAGCTAACGTGGTGCAGATAAAAACATATCTATACAAAAATTATTAGTTTTGAGATATTAAACCCCCTAGAAGCTTTGTGTGTCAGTGTGATGTATTAAAAAATAGCTGCAAAATATGGAAAGTATTGACAATGTTAATTAAGGGGTGATAATATAAATTAAAGGAATTCATTAGAAATCATAAGCATGAAGGGGTATTTACTAGAAGTTTTCTAATGGAAGAGGAAATTATATCCTGGAATTTCACCTTGGTCCACACAAACTTACAATAGGATAATCAACTTGTACAATTATCTTGAAATGGGAGTGTTTTTACAGAATAATTAAATACAGTAATTGAATAGCTTGCAAAAATTACTGGTATATGAAAAGTATTTTTTAGGGGCAATTTAGAAAAATTCTTAAGTTATAAAGAGAAGAATCGCTATCTTAAAACTACTTTCTGATGGGGGAGTAAAAATGAACAAAATTAGTAAGTTATCAATAATATTTATGTCTCTCATTGTAGTTATAAGCATAGCATATAATTATGCTACCAGTTTTCGTATGGCTGTTTTTTTAAATTGGAATATGAAGTTACCCAATGGTTACGATATAATATACAGTATAAACGATAAAGGAGCTTTTGGTGATGGTGTCAGATATACTGTATTATATTATAAAGATGGTATTAGGCAATCATTTTTAGATGAATTTTCTTTAGAACTGAATGAAAAATTGGAAACAGAGATAATAGAGCACTTGGTCAATTTTAAGATTGAACCTAATAAAACAATTGATTTTAATTCATCCTACTATTGGATAAAGGTTATTCATGAAAATGGTAAATCCGTAACTAGAGCATTGTACTTAATCTATCAACCTCATAATCAGTTTTTATATGTAGTAGAGTTTAAAGTTTAATCTATGAAAAGTCTATTAGATATTTAAGCAACTTATCCCCACCTTTTAACAGAAATCGATATAATTTTAATTAAGTTTAATAGTGAACTCGTTCAGCATTTGCTGAACATCGGGAAATCAGATGGAGATTCTACTCCACCTGATTGAAATCCCACTTATAGAAGTGGGGGTCTTAACCCTAAAATATATTTCAAGATAAAAAAATTTAATAAGTACAAAGCCTAAAAACAGCCCTACATCTGCGGGACCCACAAAACCATCAAATATAAACCGTGTTAAGGATTTTGAGTTAGTAATTTAAACTGCGAGCCTTTGACAGGGAATGGCCATCAGCAAATAAACCGAGAGCTTTATGACAAGCAAAAAGAGCAGAATATAAACTGAGTAAATCTGAGAGGCTTATGTTTTTAAAAAAGTGGAAAGCGGAAAGTTGAAAGGAAAAACAAAAACATTGATATTTCTGTATAGGATGATCCAAAAAAACTAGCTAATACATAGCTAGTTTTTTGAATTTATGGCATAAAGAAAAGTATAA
>CAYYRM010000026.1:0-18315 GCA_964474005.1 uncultured Eubacteriales bacterium | reverse complement strand
AGGATAACTGCGACATTAGTCGTCAGTCCATTTATTTCTTTAGTATTATTTTCATGGTATTTGTAGTATAGAATTGCTTCTGTGGGTTTAATGACTAATTTCTCTACATAGACCCTTTGACCTTCTATAATAATATCTTCTTCTATCTTTATTATCTCAGTTAGGTTTTCGAACTTTTCCACGTCTACATTTATGTTAACTGTGGTTAGTAATGGATAATTACTGGGAGACTCATTGGGCAATGTCATGAATATTTGCATTGTAAGGGTTTCTTCCAAAGTTCTTGGTTCTTCTCCTTCAAAATTATAAAGGATAGTAATTGTATTTCTCTGGATTTCCCCTGGTTTTATCTCTGGGATAGAAGAACTACCAGATGCAGTTGGAAGTTTTTTATCTCCGATTGTAATATCTCCAATATATATATGCTTCCAATTCATAGTTTCATTTGTAAGGTTTTCAATTGCGTAAAATACTATTATATTTGAATCATCAGCCACAAGTCCTTCGATGTGTATCCTCATGCCATCATACTCAATGACCTCGTTTATGGGTTGCATCATGTCATTTTCTATTGCCCTTCTCAATGATGAATCGTGCTTGATAAAGTCTAGAATTTGGCTTATTCCTGGGATATTACTAACAAATTCTGCAAAGGCTGGAGATATAGTGGCTGTGGTTATAAGTGATAATACAAGGAGTGCTGCCACCAATGAACTTACTTTTTTAATTAAACTTACTTTTTGTACCCTCTTAGCTTTACTGGAAATTCTTTTCTCAGTGGTCATGGGCATTTTTAAGGTAGACCTGTTGGCTACAAACAATTCTTCCATCTCCACTATCATTTGATGTTCAAGTTGACACTCAACACACTGTTCTAAATGTTTCTTAACTGTTTGCTCTTTTTCAGTGGATAATTCTCCCCTAATATACTGAGATAGCTCCAGTTTAATATCGTTACATTTCACGATAGTCACCTCCCATCATAGATTTAAGCTTTTTAAGCCCGTAATAAACCCTTGATTTTACTGTTCCTTCTGGGATATCTAAAGCTATGGCTATATCCTCGATTTTCATATCTTCAAAAAATCTTAGCATCAATACAGTTTTATGATCTTGATCTAGCTTATCTAAGTAGGTATATAAATCTAGCTTTTCCGATATATTACTGCTGGGAGCTTCAATTTTTGCTACTTCATCCTCTAATGGTTTTGTCCTTTTATTTCTTTTTAGTAGGTCATAACAGGTATTGACTACGATTTTAGTGAGATATGGGTAAAACTTGCTGGGATTATCTATCTTTTTTACAGCTTTAAAACCTTTAATTATACTTTCTTCTAACACATCATCTGTATCGTGATGGTTTTTAGTTATATAGAAAGCTTTTCTATATAATGTATCTTTTTTTGCAAGAAATAATTTTAAGTAGGAGTCCCAGTCTCCTTTTTTTGTTTTGTTAATTAGTACTTGAAATTCTGGATCCATCTTTATCCCCTCCTAGCTGAAAGCGCTCTCATATATTATGACATTTTACGGAGTAAAAGGGTTCAAATATTTATAAAAAAATTAAGCCTTAATGAAAGATTTTTTGTCACGGATCTCATAGATCAATAGGATAAAGGATTGATTTTGTTTTTTGTGTAAACCCTACGAACACTGCTATAGCAAAGTGGTGTTTTTTTAGGTTTAAATCCCGTACGCTTTTTAGTGTAATATAGTGTGGATAAAGACCTTTAAGACTAACTTTCATTAGATAGCTCCTGCACCATATATAACGTTAGAGATTTATCTTGCCATTGTGGGTCGGGCTGACACAAGGTACGGCCGCTACAGAATATTGGTATAGCGAAGTGGTAGAAGTGGTAGAAGTGGTAGAAGTGTTATAAGTGTGGTCGGTCATTTAAGTTTTTTGGAATTTAAATAAACCCCAGCAAGTTAGCTGGGGTTTATTGATTTTAAAGTAATCCTTCATTCATCATTTGGAGCATGTTGTTATCTTCACTGATGGTTTTTGCTGCTTTGTTGCAGATTTCTATGGCTATTTTATGGGCTTCTTGTACCGCTTGTTTTTCATCCACTGTGGTTATTGTTTTATTGTCCACTATTACTCTTCCATCTATTATTACCGTTTCGATCTCATTGCCTTTGGCTGAGTATACCAGGTTTGGGACTACGTTTCTTACTGGGTAATTTATTAGTGGGAAAAGGGATGGTTCATTGAAGTCTAAGATTATAATATCTGCTTTTTTACCTGGTTTCAGTGAACCCACTTCATGGTCTAACCCTATGGCTCTGGCTGAGTCTATGGTTGCCAATTTTAATACCTGCCATGCTGGGAATATCTTTGGGTCTTGACGCTTGCATTTGTTCAATATGGCCGTGAATTTCATTTCGTTGAACATGTTATTACAGTTGTTACCTGGGGATTGATCAGAGCCTAGGGCTAGCTTGTTGCTTACTTCTAAGAATTCAAAGGCAGGAGGTACTATCCCATCGATGATGCCAATGCTTCCTGAACACAGTATCATGGCTGCACCTTTTTTTGCTAAGAATTGAGTTTCTTCCTTTGTGGCTTCTGTTAAGTGTACTGCCATTAAATCTTCATCTAGGTAACCTATATCATCAAGGTACTGGATGCTTCTTTTGCCATATCTCTTTATCATCTGGTTAATTTCCCTATCCCCTTGGGCAACATGCATATGGATCTTGGTTTGAAACTTTTTGGCTAGGTTCTTAATTTCCAACAGTAGCTCCTTTGATGCCATATCTGGACCTTGGGGTCCAAAAAGACAGGTTATCCTGCCATCTTCTTTTAAGTGCCACTTCTCAAATAGCTCCAAGGCCTTTTGTAGCTTTTCCTGACCTATACTGGGGTCTAAGGGGTACACATCCCCCACCTTTAATCCACTTAAATCATCGGGCATTTCATTTACCGTTTCAGCTACCCTTGCCCTTGTACCTAGGCGTACATGGTTTTCCACTATCTCAAACATTCCTTGGTCATAGTCACAAAAGGTTGTGGTACCAGCTTTTAATCCTTCCATGATGTTTACCATGGAGCCTTTAACTCTAGCTTCTTGGGTCAAAGCCTTTGTGAATGGCCAAAGACCCTTTTGCATCCAATTGTCTATATCCTGAGATAGTCCCCTCAATATCCCTATACCTGTATGTATATGGGCATCTATCAGTCCTGGCATCACCACTTTATTTTTTGCGTCAATATATCTATGGGCTGAGTACTGTTTTTGAACCTCTTCACTGTTTCCCACAACTTCGATTTTATTTCCTTTAATACCCACTGCACCATTTTCTATTACCCCTAATCCCTTACCTTCCATGGTAATTACAACACCATTTGTTATAAGTATATCTAACATGGCTTCACCTATAACACAGAGCCAGCTAGGGTCACGATGGCTCTAAAAACTTTGTATAGTTCCACTGGGTCTTTGGCAGAAAATGCAACTGTCTTGGCATTTACCTTACTTACCTGGGGAAGGGATAGTGCTTTATCCACCATAACCGATTGAGGGAATTCAAGGGTTAAGTTTAATGGTGTATTGTGTTTTTTGATAGGGTATTTGGATATGTTTTTAACAGCTTTAGACACTGCTTCTTCGTATGATGCTTTTAATTGATTGTATGGAAGATTTTTTGCACAGTAACGGGATATGGTTTGTTTTACAGCAACGGTTTCTATATCACCAATTTCATTTTTCACATCCATTGTCACCTTGTCATCCCCAGCCACCAGTACCACTGGCACGTCAAAATGGCCTGCCACCAAAGCGTTTAACCCGCTTTCCCCTAATTCCTCACCATTAACCTTTAGACTAGATACTACTCTTCCCGCATATGTATGATCAAATATTCCCTGCTGGGTTCCTGCCTTTGGGTGATATCCTATGAGCATGGCTGCATCAAAGGTCTCGTCTACTCCCTCCATCATACTTAAATCCTTGGGATACCCACTGATTAAGCTTACTTCTGGATGTAGCTCTTCGATTATAATGTTATCCATTGGTCCATGGGAGTCATTTACAACAATTTCCTTTACTCCATTTTTAAAGAGCTCTTCACAAACCAAGTTCACTTCCTGGGTCATTAGTTTTCTTGCCCTTAAATAATCTCCACTTTCTCCGATTATTTGCTTTCTGGAAACAACTCCCCAAATACCTTCAATGTCAGCAGAAATATAGATTTTCATAATACATGCCCCCTTATTTATTTTGATAGTCTAGATATCTATATTGTACCACTTTTAGGATTATTTAAAAGACCAACTGAAGCTTTTTGACTTTTATCCATGAAAATCTGTGTGGAGTGGCTAATTTATTTATATTTCAGCCTTTTTTAGTTAACATTCCATTAAAGTATTATGAACTTTTTATGAATATAAGATTTTTGTAATAATTTCAGATTATAATATCCTTAGTTTGATTTAGGAGGTTTAATATATGGGAATTATTTTAAAGTTTATTCTTAAAAGCATAATGGAAAAGAAATTGAGGACATTGTTAATTATTACTGCCATTGTGATTTCAACTGCCCTTTTCTTTGCTTCAACGGCTATGCCCAAAACATTGGAAGAGTTGGTTTTGATGAATGTTGGCAAGTATATGGGCTCATCAGATATTATATTTGTTGCTGGAGAAGGCTCCATATCACCTTTTTTTGAACCAGTGGATGTATTAGGTGGTAACAGTGGTTGGGATTATGCTGTTAGCTCTGTGGATTCCATGGCATTACATCGAGGCGATGGTTTTGAACTCACCACTGTGAAGTTAATAGGTATGGATTATAGGGATATGCAAAAATTTAATCCCTATACCTTGATTTCAGGGTCTTTAAGGTCTTTAGATGAGAATGAGATTGTTATTGGTAAAGGTTTTAGTGAAAAGCACAACATTAGGCTTTTCAATACCCTTACCCTTGAGATTTTTGGTCAGGAGCATCAATTTAGAGTAGTGGGTATAGCTCATCCCACTGGTCCCTTTATTGAAGATGGGGATATGCATCAGTTTATGGTAAGCCCCCAAAAGGTTAGATCAAGTTATGGTTTATCAGATACAGCGGTTTCCACTATTTTTGTGAAATCAAATGAACAAAATCTAGAAGATACTGTTATTAGACTAAATAATCAATATGAGAATTTGACAGTAAAACAGGCGGTTCCCAAAGAGGATATAGATTTTATGGTAAACTCTGTGAAAATGCCGTTTTATATCGTTTTAGGTCTGGTTTTCTTTGTTAGCTTCTTTATTATATATACTTCATTTAGATTAATAATGAAGGAACGCCTTCCTATCACAGGTACCTTTAGAAGTATAGGAGCTACTAAAAGGTCAACCCACTGGTTGCTTATCTGTGAAACCTTGGTTTATGCTCTAGTGGGTGGTATCCTAGGGCTACTGTTAGGTTTAGGAATTTTAAAGTTACTTTCTTATAGCTTAACATCAAGCTGGGTGGGTCAAGATGAAACAAAAATTATTTTTTCTTCCACTAATGTAATCCTATCTTTTTTAACTGCCATCATCATTACATTGGTGAGCGGTATAGCACCCATATTATCAAGTACTAAATTTTCCATAAAAGACGTTATTTTAAATACCATGGATAAACCCAAGTCTAAAAAGAAGTATAAGGTTATATTGGGTGGGGTATTTATCTTATTTGCCCTTGTTGTTCCAAACCTTGTGGGAAAAGGATTGCTTTTTCCTGTAACTTTAGCTGCCATGCTTTTGACCATAACTGCCATTGTTTGGTTAGTTCCCTATTTGAATAGCTTCTTGGTCATATTGTTTGAAAAAATATTTCAGTTCCTTTTTGGAAACATTGGAGCGGTGGCTTGTAAAAATCTTAGGAACAATAAGAGTATTATTGGTAGTGTTACTTTGTTAGCCATTGGTATTGCCACACTTTTGGCCATCAATGTCATTAGTTTTTCTGTTATGACTGAAGTGGCTTTGACCTATGACAAATACGGTAATTATGACGTCTTAATGGATGCCAGTAGAATGGATGATGGTGTCCTTGAGGAAATAAGGGCCATGGATAACATAGATAGGGCCATTGGTGTTATGAATAGTAGACATATAAAAGTAGATGGACATGATAGACCTATTTGGATAACACAGGGAATCACCCCTGATTTTATTGATTACTGGAAACTTGATGTATCTAGGGATTCAATGGGTAGACTACACGGAAGTAACATTATTATCACCAGTGTAGTAAGTGAGAACTACCGGGTCAAAAAAGGAGATAAGCTTCCCCTAGTCATAGATGGTATTGTTCATGAATTTAGCATCATTGATATCTTTGATACCCTTACAAATAATGGTGACTTGATACTAATGGATGTTGAAGAGTTTAAAAGGGTTTTTAAACAGGATTTTTATACTGTGATATATGTTAAAGGTACTGGTGGGCAAGAAAGTATTGCCACATCTCTAAGGGAAGAATTTTATCATTTAAATCCCTTTGTTCTTACACTTGATAAACAGGCAAAGGACAATCATGACTCCAATGCCCAAATCTTTAGTATTTTAAATGGGTTCTCTATTTTGACTATGATTTCTGGCTTGCTTGGGATTATTAATAATTTAATTATCAGTTTTATTGAAAGAAAGCGTTCTTTAGCCATGTACCGCTCATTGGGTATGTCTAGGTCTCAAATTATTAGAATGGTTTTCATTGAGTCGTTAACAGGTGGCCTATCTGGGGGTATTATTGGAGTTTTAGGTAGTTTTGTTTTAATAATTAACATGCCTCATTTAACAAGGGCAATGGTGGTTGCCATTCCTGTTTACTATGAGATTAGCATGTTTGTATATGCTATTTTAGCAGGGGTTGGCATAATGGTATTTGCATCCATTAGCCCGGCTTTTAAATCATCAAAATTAAATATTATAGAATCAATTAAATATGAATAGGGGTGTATAAAAAATGACTGTTGTTAAAACAGAGAGTCTGTATAAGAATTTTAAATTAGGTTTAGTTGAAGTGGAAGTGTTAAAAAATATAAATTTAGATATCAAAAAAGGCGAGTTTGTTTCTATCATGGGTCCATCAGGGTCTGGTAAAAGTACTTTGCTATATTTGTTAGGTGGGCTGGATAAGCCAACCAAAGGGCAGGTTTTTGTGAACGGTAAGGAATTATCTGTTTTAAAGGATAAAGAGGAAAGCATTATGAGACGTAAAGAAATGGGCTTTGTTTTCCAGTTTTATAACCTAATCCCAAACCTCACAGTTGAGGAAAATATCCTGGTTCCTGTTCTCTTAGATGGTAAAAAGGTTAAGGATTATAAAGGGCAGCTAGATGAGATTTTAGAAACCGTGGGGTTAAGTGATAGAAGAAAACATACTCCTCGGGAGCTTTCAGGGGGGCAACAACAAAGGGTTGCCATCGCTCGCTCTTTAATTAATGATCCAGAGATCATATTAGCCGATGAGCCCATTGGTAATTTAGACAGTAAAACAGGTACAGAAATCATGGAATTGCTCCAAAGGATTAACAATCAAAAGGGTAAAACCATAATTCAAGTTACACACTCATTAGAGGCCGCTGGCTATGGAACTAGGCTAGTGCTAATGCGTGATGGTCAGATTTGTGACCATAATGCAGACTTAGTTAGAAAATCCTCTTAAGAAGGTGAGTTAAGTGGGTATTCTATTAAAGCTTATATTTAAAAATATCCTAGACAAAAAATTTCGTACTTCCTTAATAATTTTTACCATTACAATATCCTCTGCTTTATTCTTCGCTTCGACCACAATACCTAAAACCATGGAAAAAATGTATATTGCCCAAGCAAGGACACATGTGGGTAATAGTGACTTTATACTAACATCAAAGGATCATAACCCTTTTTATGAACCAGTGCAGATGTCAGATACAGAAGGAATTGATTATGTTATAAACACCATTGAAGGTATGGGATTGTTTAGACCCGAAAATAATGATATTGTACATCTTAGGGTACGGGGAACTAGCTTTTTAGATTTGCAAAAAATCAGTGATATAAATTTAAAAAGCCCAGATAATCAACCTGATTTCCAAGGCAATAAAATCATAATAAGTGAGGATTTAGCAACAAAATACAACCTAAATATAGGTGATACCATAGAAATTGAAGGATTTGGCGTTGATGCTGATTTTATCATTTCTGGAATTTCATACCCCAGTGGGCCCTTTGCACAGGAAGGTACAACAGCCTTTGTGGCTATACCCCTTGATTACCTACAAACTATTTATAACCTAGATAACCTTGTTAATAAAACTTATGTAAAGCTAATAGATGGATATGATATGGAAACTGTTTTGGGACTAAGTGGCATAAGTTCGACCCATGAAATAGCTGAAAGTGTGGACTGGCGTGAGGTTGATCGTTATATTAATATTGTTACCACACCATTTAAAGTTGTTCTAGTCCTTGTGATGCTATTGGCGATTTTTATTATCTACACATCTTTTAAGCTTATTACCATGGAAAGACTTCCTTTGCTGGGTACCCTAAGAAGCCTCGGAGCCACTAAGATACGTTCAGCACTTGTGTTGGTTTTTGAGGCATTGGGTTATGGTTTTGTTGGAGGAATATTGGGTGCCATATTAGGCATAGGCTTTCTAACACTGATGTCAGTGATAACCCGCACCCCTTGGTCTCAAGGAAGTACAGGTTATACCACCTTTAGGTTTGGTAATTTAGTATATACTTTCTTGATAGCTTTAGTTATTCCATTGTTAAGTGTTATGGGTCCTGCTAAAAGGCTATCTAGTTTCTCCGTCAAAGATATTGTTTTAGGCCTTGGGGATAGTAATTCTAAAAATCATGGTTTTATTCCATTGGGTATTGGGTTAGTGTTTTTAAATATGGCTCTTCTTATGCCCCTATTTGCAAGGAAGGACATATTGCTTATAACCACAGTTTTATCAATGCTACTGGGTTTGATGTCCATATTACTATTGGTACCCTATGTTAACACTTTATTCGTCGGGGTTACAGAAAAAATTATGGCTGGAACTTTTGGGAATATTTCTTATTTAGCTTTAAAGAACTTGAAGGATAATAAAAATATGTTGAGTAATATTTCCTTACTTAGCATGGGTATCGCCATATTACTTACTGTCAACACTGTAACAGGAAGTGTTTTACGCCAAGTTACTGACCACTTTAGCTCCACCGCTAATTTTGGTATAACCTTAATGGGTGATAAAATGGATTTGGACTTTCATGATATGGTGTTGTCAGTGGATGGAGTGTCAGATATTACAGGAATTCTAAGGCGTGAGAGCATTGAAGTTTATCAAAAAGGCTCCATCAGGGGCAATACCTTGGGAGTTGATCCCCACAAATTTTTAAACTTTTGGGACATAGATTTAAGTCAAGAATCAATTTTAAAGCTAAATAAAAGTAAAAACTTTATAACCACCTCTGTGATAACCGAAGAGCTGGGTATAAAGGTTGGGGATAGAATCCTTCTAACCACTCCCAATGGTTCCGTGGAATACACCTTAGTTGATGTATTTGACACAATTATGGATCATGGTGAATTTATTCTGATATCTCAGGAAAATTTTCAAGAAGATGTGGCATTGGGTAACTTTGCAGAAATATATGTTAAAACTACTGAACCCGATGATGCTGTAAAGGAAAAGCTAAAAGAAATCCTTTATACCTTTGAACCTATAATTGAAACTACACAGGAGCAGCGGATAACTAATTATAAACTGAACATGCAGATTTTTACTATTTTACGGGGTTTCACAATCTTGACATTACTGATAGCACTGTTTGGGATAATTTCCAACTACACATTAAACTACTTAGAACGTAAAAAAGTTTTGGCTATGTTACGGTCTTTAGGGCTAAATAAAGGTCAAATGCTTAGTATGTTTTTAATGGAGGCTTTGTTTTCAGGTTTTTTGGGCTCGACATTAGGAATTTTAGGTGGTATTTTATTAGTAAAAAATATGCCCTATATTTTAAAGGCAATTATTGCACCCATGGCTGTGGACTTTTCAATATCAGTTATGGCAACTAGCCTTGTTTTAGGGGTATTTACTTCTACAATTGCATCAATTGCTCCTATATTTAAAGGGAATAAGCTTAGTATAATTAAAGAGATTAGACATGAATAGTTTAAGGGACACCACTTGGTGTCCCTTAATGTTTATTTTATCTTATAAATTTACATAATCAATTTTTAAATGCAAAAGCTATGGAAAAGGAGTTGATGTTTTTGAAACTAAAATTTATGGCCATATCTTATGCTTTAGTGTTTGTTTTTGTTTTTCTATTCAGCGGAATGGCAGTTGCACTAGATAATACCGCTTATGATTGGTATTTTGTCCCCAGTAAAAATAATCGGCCTGCCACCACTGAACCCCATTATGAGAAGATGTTAAATGATTATGGTGGTTATTTTATCGGCGATTCCAATAATATGGAGCTATACTTAACCTTTGATAATGGTTATGAAAACGGCTATACCAGCAAAATCCTTGATGTACTTAAGGAAAAAAATGTTCCTGCAGCTTTTTTTGTTACGGGTCACTATCTTGAAACACAGGCTGAACTAATAAAAAGAATGGTTGATGAAGGACATATTGTTGGAAATCATTCTTGGCACCACCCAAGCCTAGTTGAAGTGGATGATGATAAGTTAAGAGATGAGCTTGAAAGTGTCAGGGCTAAGTTTGAAGAGATGACTGGCTTAAAGGAAATGAAATATTTAAGACCGCCACGGGGGATATTCAGCGAGAGAACCTTAGCACTTTCTAAGGAAATGGGCTATACCAACGTTTTTTGGTCTTTTGCTTATATGGATTGGGATGTTAATAATCAAAAGGGTGCACAATATGCCTATGATTCCATAATGAAAAGGGTACACCCAGGCGCCATTATGTTGCTCCACTCCATTTCAAAGGATAATGCCGATGCATTGGGAAAAGTGATAGATGACTTAAAAGCCAAAGGTTATGTATTTAAGTCTTTAGATGAGTTAAAATGATATTTTTGATTTCTTAGGACCCAAACAGGGTCCTATTTTATTTTAGAAAACAACAAAAAATATTTTGATTATCTAGATTTTATATTATAATAATATATATAATGTTGGGAAAGGTGGAGATACATATGCAACAAAGACCTTTTAAAAAGCTTGGTTTTGAAACTTCTGTTTTAGGGTTTGGCTGTATGAGACTTCCATTGGAGGATGACAATTTACCAGAAAAACCTGAAAAGGATGCTTCTAAAATTGATGAGCAAAAAGCCATTGATCTTATTAGATATGCCATTGACAACGGTGTTACCTACATAGATACAGCCTATCCATATCATGGTGGAAACAGTGAACCCTTGGTTGGAAAAGCACTTCAAGATGGATATAGGGAAAGGGTAAAGCTTGCCACTAAGCTACCTGTTTGGCTAGTTAATGAATATGCCGATTTTGAAAGGCTCCTGGATGAACAGCTTAATAAGCTTCAAACGGATTATGTAGACTTTTATTTACTCCATGCTTTAAATAAGGATTCTTGGAACAAAGTTAAGGACTTAGGAGTTTTGGACTTTATTGATGATGCCATTTCCAAGGGGAAAATCAGGTCTAAGTCTTTTTCGTTCCATGATACATTAGATACTTTCAAGGAAATAGTGGATAGTTTTGATTGGGATATGTGTCAAATCCAGTTAAATTATATGGATGAAGAATATCAAGCTGGACTTGAAGGAATGAAGTATGCTGCAGATAAAGGAATCTCAATAGTTGTCATGGAGCCCTTAAGGGGTGGTAAGCTTGTTAGAAATATTCCTTCTGAAGTTGAGGCCATCTGGAATGAATCAGATGTTAAGCGCAGCCCCGCTGACTGGGCCTTTAGATGGGTGTGTAACCATCCTGAGGTTTCGGTGGTATTAAGTGGTATGGGTAATGTACAGGAGGTTAAAGAAAATATCGAGACCTTTAAAACAGCCCTTCCAAATTCTCTATCCACTGAAGAAATTCAGCTGGTTAATCGAGTTAGAGACTTTTACAAAAGTAAAATAAAGGTTCACTGTACAGAGTGTAAGTACTGTGTCCCCTGTCCCCAAAAGGTAACAATTCCAAATATCTTCTCTACTTATAACAGTATTTATCTATATAACACAGAAGAAGCCTCCATACGTTCGTACAAAAACATCACTGGTAAAGCTGATGCAAGCCTATGTGTGGAATGTGGGGTATGTGAAGAAGCCTGTCCGCAAAATTTACCAATAATACAATACCTAAAGGATGCCCATAAGGTACTGGCAAGGTCTTAGTTAAACAAAAAGAAGGGTCAGCTATATTTAGCTCCCTTCTTTTTTATTGTTTAAATTCCTGTGGCTTTGTTTTTAAGAATTCCACCAGAGTTAGCCCTGATTCTTTCCATTGGGTGGCTGCTTCTATACCAATATATCTCCAATGCCATGGTTCATATATATATCCCGTTATATGTTCCTTGTTTTCTGGGTAACTCATGGCAAAACCATACTTATATGCGTGTTTTTGAAGCCATATCCCTGCTTCAGTTCTACCAAACTCAGCGGTTAGACCTTCTGACCTATTCCCAACTATATCCACCGTTGTTCCCAGTTGATGCTCTGATTGACCCGCCCTTGCACTAAAGCGGTTGGCTGCTTGTTCACCCCTTGTGCTGGCATAGTTAGAAAAGATGATTTTTTGTGTCTCATAACTTCTAAAGGCTGAGGCAATATAAAGGTCAATTCCCTGAGATTTAGCATCATTCCACATTTTTTCAAGTTGAATATATGCTTCATTTCGCAAATACTGATTGGGGTTATCCCTAACCATTTTTTCAGGGATTTTTACCAAATCCTTAGGTCTATATTCACCTAAGGTTATTTCTTTGTTGACCAAAGCTAGCAGGTAATCACCATCAATAACCGTAAGATTACTGGAATATTCATCTAAGTTTAAACTAAACTTTCCTTCTATGGTTTTACTCTCACTGGCTTTGAATGCGTACCTTAATTCTGAACTTAGTTTTGTGGATCCATGATACCAACCATCAAAACCATACCCCATTTTGGGAACAGCTTTAAGCTCAACTTGTTCACCATAGCTATAAGTACCAAAACCTTCTACATGTCCACCGTTATTTTTGGAGATTTCTAAAGTTATTTCCACTTGTATTTTTTCGAACCTAGCTTCTATATCTATAGACAATGACGAGTCAACTATTAGCTTTTTATCTTCCCCTATAACTTGTCCATCTAAAAACCAGCCAATGAATATATTTCCTTCTTGTTCTTCAGCCACCAAGGTTATTTTATTTTCAACTTTTTCACCATATGTAACATTTCCACCTGAAGTTGGATATGCATTTACCCGTGTGTTATTAAAGTTAATGTTGGGTAAAACCATCATAGCTGTAACTAACATTATTGAAACCATTGTTATAAATAAACTAACTTGTTTGCCGATCCCCATAATTCGCACCTCCCTTTTCAATATTATTAAAGAATTAAACTAATAACGCATATTATTATTATGTGTACTGGGTAGAACAAGTAAAACCACCACTTGTTTAGTATAATCTTACCCTTAAAAGTATTATAAATTAGTGGTAATGCTAGTACTGCGAAAAATTGAATAGTTGTGTTGTAATAAATACAGTAGATTATTGTAATCAATGTAAATAATAGTATTATTGTTTCTCTTTTGCCCTTAAAAATATAGAATATTAAAGAAAGCAAAACTCCATAAATTCCATAGCCGAAATTGACTGCATTCTCTACTAAGAAAATATAAATGAGAAAACCAATAAGGGCAGGGTATCTTTTTTTTGTGTATAAGTCTATGGCGAATACTGCAGCAATAAGATTAAAAAATATATTAAGTCCTGTTGGAAAAACCAATAGATACGGTATTTGTGATACCATGGCAAAAGCAAATAGTCTCAAATAATATTTTCTTATATCCCTTGTATATGAATACCCCAATGTTATCTGGTAGGCGAATATTGGGAAAGCTATTCTTCCTATAATCCTTAATAAAATAGCGTCGGGGAAAAAAGCATATCCTATATGATCAACAACCATAGTTATTATGGCAATAAGTTTTAAGAAGTCGTTTTTCTCACTTATTTTCTCCATAAAGTGCTACCTCTTTCTATTGGCTAAAATAAATTATGCCCAATTATATTGGATATATTTTAAAACACCTAATAATTTCCTAGGTGTTAATTCTAGGCATCCTTATATTTACTAAGGTACCCTTTCCTTTAGTGCTAGCATACTCTATGGTGCCACCAATGGCATTGATATATTGAAAGCAAAAAGCCATGGTTAATCCTACACCCTTTTGCTCCAGTGAGTAGTTTGGTAATCCTATGTTTTCCATCTGATCCTTTGTCATGCCAATTCCTTGGTCTTGAACTTCTATGTGGATATACTTATCCTTAGACCTTGTTTTGATTACTATATTTCCCCCATGGGGCATGGATTCCACGGCATTCATTAAGATGGCGATAATACATTCCTTTAGTCTTTCTCTATCTGCTTCTACCACTTGTGAATTATCCCCTTGATTATAACTAAACTCTATGTTTTTATGTAGGGCATACCCCTTAATAAGATCTAGAACCTCCATTACCAATTTACTAATCTCCACAGGTTTTTTTACATCAAAATTAGGATATGCGTATTTGACAAAGTTATCCACTGTGTTAAGGGTTGAATCAATTTCGCTGGCTACTATACTTAAGTACTTTCTACTTTTTTCATCCAATTCTTCCTCTAATGTTAGAGCTATAAAACCTTTACTGGATGTTAGGGGATTTCTAATCTCATGGGCCACAGCAGCTGCCAATTCTCCCACTGTTTTTATCCTTTCACTCTTAAAAACTTGGTTTCTTAATTTTTGCCTCTCATGAATATTGTAGATTATTTTTAGCAAAACATAGGTTGCCAGTAGTTTGTATATAACAATTACAACACAAATAAACCAAAAATATGAGTGAAAAAAGATTTCCCTATTTTCAATGAATGAAAACAGAAGTTTTATAATACCAACAAAAATTGCCTGGATAGTAACAAATTTTGTTACTTGTTTTCTATTACTCATAAATTTCAGGTATAAATAATATGTTAAGGGTGTAATAATGCTTACGGTAAAAATTGTATTAGTTAACCCTTGTTGGTTTATTAAGTATTGCAGGGGTATGGATAATACTAGTAGTATTATCCCCTTTGCAATGCCCCCATATATTATCATTATTAGGTATACAATATTCCTTAAATCAAGTGTCATATGTACACCTATTTTTACTGGGAAAAACATGCAAAGTACTAAAAGGCTAACCAGAAAAAAATCCAAGATTTTCAGTTTGCGGTTTCGTGGTATTTTTTTAGTAAATACCAATAAGTCATATAGAAAGAGGTGTACTAAAAAAAGGCTTAAATTTAATAATAAGTCACTCAAAGCCCCCTTAAAACTTTCCATAAACACCTCTCCTTTAAGGCTACTTTATCTTATTTAAAGTTAATTTCCACAGTCTTTTAGAAATTCCTGCTTATTTTCTTTAATTTCCAAAATTTAATTGGTAAATTCTAAGGTAAATGTTGTTCCTTTACCTTTTTCACTGTGGACACTTATTTTACCACCCATTACTTCAATAAACTTATAGCTAATCATTAACCCTAGCCCAGTGCCTTTATACTTTAATGAGTAAAAGGGCGTTCCCAATCTTGAAACTTCATCCTTTGTCATTCCCACACCTGTGTCTGTTATTTCGATTATCACTTTGTCCTTGGCCCTATAGACTTTACTAATAAGTGTCCCTCCAGTTGGCATAGCTTCGATGCCATTTTTCATGATGTTGATTAGTACTTGCGTTAGTTTAGCTTTATCTGTAAACAAGTAACAGCCTGGATCCAATTGATGTATGATTAGAATATTTTGCATAATGGCATAAGATGATATCATTTTACTCACAGATTCAACAGTATTGGCCACATTTACAACTTCTTGTTTTTCAATATTGGGTTTTGCAAAGGCTAAAAAGTCTGAAATAACCCCTTCGGCCCTATCCATTTCATCCATGGCCACCTCTATATATTCATTAAATCGCTTTCCTTCCAAATCCTTGTTCATTTGTATCAGCTGGATAAACCCCTTGGCCACAGTGAGGGGATTGCGAATTTCATGGGCTAATGATGCAGCTAACTCACCAACGGTGTTAAGTCGATCAGAGCGTTGAATTTCAGTTCTTAATTCTCTTTTTTCTATGAAACCTTCAATTAGGTTTATGGTCAGGTTAATCGAAAGAAGTTTAAAAACCCCATAAAACATAAAGAAATATACAAAGAACCAAAAGGAAAAGTCTGGCTTATTTTTGTTTATGATGTAAGTTGAGAAGATAATAAGACCTAGGGCAATAATAGTAATATAGCTTGCAAGTACAAGTTTTCTGTTTTTTGAAAAATACTTATATTTGGGTGAAACATAAAAAGATAAGGCTATAATAATGGTATAAGCCAAAATCATTGTAAATAATCCATCTCCACCTAGGTATATTCTGTATATTATCATAACCATAAGTGTAAAGGTGGCAGGTTTAGTTCCACCATAAAATACCACTATGAGGATTGGAATCAGTCTTAAATCGAAAAGATGCCCATCAAAAAGGGGTATGGGAAATGTCATACATAATAATATTGAAACTGAAGATATAAGAGCTATTTCAACTTTATCTATCTTATCAGAGCTAAAACTTTTTTTACTTAACACAAAACTTTCAAAAAGAAAAAGGGGTATTAAGATTAATGAAAAATTTAACAATAGTCCCCTCAATATCTCATCAAATTCCACGTATGACATAGCCCACCACTCCATCGTTTTATTTAAGACAAACATATAAATAATAGCCTATATAGTATTTTATCATAATACACATGGGATTTCATAACATAAGCGTTACAATTTCAAGAAGCAAAAAATAGGAGTTAGTAGGAAGCCACTAAAAAATTCCTTTTCTTTATAAGCCTGCAGTTTTTAGAGGCAAGAAAGCCCATCACCTGAGCGTATTTATGTAATACGTGAGGATGATGGGCTTTTAGAGTTTTAAGCAGTCTTCGTTGTAAGCTGCTTTTTTATTTTAGGCTCCCTCATTAAGGAATTTATACTGGGCCATGTATAGTTTATGATATATACCTTTTTTAGCTAGAAGTTGTTGGTGATTACCCACTTCTTTTATCATTCCATCATCAATAACCATTATTCTATCGGCATTTCTAATGGTGGATAACCTGTGGGCAATTACAAATGAAGTTCTGCCATTAAACAATATGTTTAGTCCTTCTTGTACTTTCTTTTCTGTTTGGGTATCTATACTGGAAGTGGCTTCATCTAAAATTAATATCCTAGGGTCTGCAAGCAGTGCTCTGGCTAAGGCAATTAACTGCCTTTGTCCCACGGATAACCTAGAACCCCTTTCATTAACATCTGTATCGTAGCCCTTCTCAAGCTTTATTATAAAGTCGTGGGCCTTTACTGCTTGAGCCGCTTTTACCACTTCTTCATCTGTGGCATTTAGTTTCCCATAACGAATGTTATCTTTAATAGATCCTGAGAACATAAAAGTATCTTGAGTCATTATTCCCATTTGGCTACGTAAGGATTCCACACTAACTTCTTTTAGATCATAGCCATCTATTAGGACCTGACCCTTTGTGGTGTCATAAAATCTACTTATTAGATTAACTATGGTAGTTTTACCTGCCCCTGTATGACCAACCAGAGCAATAGTCTCACCAGTCTTAACATGAAAGTTAACATTTTTCAACACCTCTTCCCCATCTTCATAGGCAAAGGTTACATCTTTAAATTCAACCTCTCCTACTATTTTAGGCAAAACTTTTGCGTTTTGAGTGTCTACTATATCTGGAACTACATCCATGATTTCAAAAATTCTTTCAGCCCCTGCTAAGTTTGTTATTAATAGATTGTAAAAGTTACTTAGGTTCATAATTGGTCTCCAAAACATCGCGATATACCCTGTAAAAGCAACCAAGTCAGCTACATCTATGGTACCTGTGTTTAGAAGTCTAACCCCATACCAAAACACAATTATGGATCCCACACCCCAAGATATCTCAACCACTGGCCAGAATGCATCTGCCAGCTTTACTGCATTTATAAATGAGTTTGTTAAACTGTCTGACAGCTCTGAAAAAGCTTTTTCTGTCTTTCTTTCACGATTAAAGCTTTGTATTCTTTATGTATTTCAACACTACCGGATTCAATTTTCGAAAAATCTAAAATCTCATTCACTATTTC
>CAYYRM010000025.1:0-19028 GCA_964474005.1 uncultured Eubacteriales bacterium | reverse complement strand
TATATTTTTGGCTTTTACTTCTATGAGTATGCTCTTTTTTATCTACGGCATTTATTTTTTCATAGCATGGAGCCCAAAAAAGAAGTTACAAAAGAAACTAAAATCCGCATAATAAAAATAAACCCTAAGATGAAAATCTTAGGGTTATTCATTTGAGGCTTTATCCCCATTATTGTTACCTTTATAAAATCTAATTTTTCTTTTGATATTCATGATTTGTACCTTATCTGCCCACATTTTTATCTTGGCTACCCTTTTATGTGCTAGATAGTTTTTAAAAGCCAAAGAAAAGACAATATACATAAACAAAAATACATCTGTGTAACTTGGGAAGGTGGAAAAAACAAGTAATCTAACTAAAATCAAGGCCATGGCGGCATAATATAAATTTGCTAACAGTGTCCTTATCAAAACATCCCTAAAAAAAGATAGCATTTAATCTCCTCCTAGACCACATTTTAACAATACTTTTTCTATTTTCTCCTATTAGGAAAATCTCTATGCAATTTCTAGCTTGAACTACTAGGCAAAAGAAGGAAAAATCGAAAGTATTAACGAATATACATACTAGCCCCTAGGATTTTTATAGAAAGGATGAGAGAAAATCAAAAAACTATATAGAGTATTGTTAGATTTTGATCTAAGTGATCATTTAAATTGTGAACATGCAATTACCATTATCCAAAATAAGAACAAATTATTGAAGAAAATTGAGTTCTTCAGTACAAATTTAATAATTTTTTGGGGGATTTTGTTTTTAGCACTAGTACAAGGACGTTATTCAAGTATTTATTTCTTCTATACTGTATATATTATTTTTGTCATATTTGCAGCAATGGTTTATTTGAAATTAATGATTGAATACATTTCAGTTGAAAATAGGCAGCTGATTTTCATTTTATTAAAGAATCCAACTGTCTTTTCAGACCCTTTAGTATTCTCAGAGCAAATTAGACGAAATAGGTCATTTTTAGAAATCTCATTTAAAGGTTTATTGATAACCTTTTGTATCTCCATTATTTTTTTTACCCATGTTTATTTTCAAGGGATGACAGCACAGTTTCGAGAAGTGGGACTTACTATAAATTTAACACTATTCCTTTCATCAACTGTAATGTTTATCTCTACAATAATGAAGTATAAAGCCCTAAATATGGCTGATGGTAGCCAAAGCTTTGGGAAGGAGAATCATGAATACAACAACCTTTGAAAAACTACTAAAACATATGGAATTAAACGCAAATAATTTTTTATCTGATATGGAGTCAGAGTTTTATCTTTTGAAAGAAAAAGCAGTGGACTACATAAGGCTTTATGCAATTTTATCATTTATAATATTAATTCCCATGCTAGCAAAAGTGGAAATATACTTATACTCCATAGAATACTTTTTAATTACTTATGTCCTACTTATTGTTTTTTTAGTGTTGATTATGTGTTTTTTGGTTAACATACTTTCATATCTAAATTATAATACAGCCCTATCTGTACTTCATGTTTATAAAAAACAGTTAGCTGTGGATAAAGTACGTACATACATTAACTTAATCCATTACAATGCATATAAAAAGGCCGCTCACAGTGTTAATGTTTATCAATCCATGGCCCTTTTAGTGTCAGTGATTATTATAGTCACATTTGTGTATTTTTTAGGGGTCATACCTACTTTACTAAAAATGATAAAATTTATGGCTTTACTTTTTTTAGGTAGCATTTTTATTTGGGTTTTAAAAAAATATAAGATTCAAAAGGCCTTGCAAAGGCATATAAAAATAATCGATGAATTAGAAGATAGGCCAAGGGATGAAATTGAGCGCCTTTATCCCCAAGATAGATTTGAATTTGTGAAGATTTATGGAGCTCACCTTAAAGGCTATAGGGATTTAGATTATAATTCATTAACAGTTAGGGACTAATATTTAATAAAATCTTAATCTTTCAAATCTTGATATACGCCATAGAAATGGGTAAGATATAATTGTAAGATAAAAAGCCAATGTAAGGAGATGACTGTTATGAAAAGACAGTACATGATAACATTGGCACTAAGCCTCGGAATCGGCTCCAACAAAGACCAAGCATAACAAAAATCGGTGATGCTTTGTTCGGAGCTTAAATTTCAGTAGCCGGTGCCAAAAAGACAAGGATTAAAACGGTACCAAACCTGCAATTTAACAGGTTTATTTTCCTTTGCCTTTTTGCCACCATGGAAAATTGGAATTTATCGTATCTATTTATTAGATATGATTTATAAGCTGCGGACAAACAACTGTTTTCCGCGGCTTATTTTATTGGTATAAGTAAGATTTTTCTCTACCTTTAAAAGGCCGCACTATGCCTGTGGTCTTTTTTTGTTACCTATTTTTAGGCTAAAATTAAGGAGGGAAAAAAATGAGTTTATTAATATTAGAAAATATCCATAAAGAATATGGTTCAAGAGCGCTTTTAAATGGTGCCACATTATCTGTTCATAGGGGTGAGAGGTTGGCCCTTGTGGGTGACAATGGTACTGGTAAAACAACACTATTGAGAATTGCCATGAAAGAAGAAGTTCCTGATACAGGCAGCATCATATTAGGAAAAGGAATTAAGGTAGGATATTTAAGCCAAAGTCTTAGGGAAGTAATGCCCAAGGACACATCACAAACAGCACTACAATACGAAAAGGTTGCGAAAATAGAAAGAAGATTAAGGGATTTAGAACTGAAAATGTCACAAACCCGTGAGGAAAAAGTGCTGTTAGATTTGATGGGAAGATATGAGCGACTTACAGCTGAGTATGAAGGTTTAGATGGATACAACATCGAAACCAAAATAAAAACTACTCTCATGGGTTTAGGACTTAGGGAAGAAGCATTAACCATCCCCATCGAAAGATTAAGTGGCGGTGAAAAGATGAGAGTAGCTCTGGCCAGAATTTTGTTGGAAGAACCAGATTTATTGATTTTAGATGAGCCCACAAATCATCTTGATATAAAGGCCATTGAATGGTTGGAAAACTTCTTGAAAAGTTTTAGAGGGGGAGTTCTTATTGTATCCCATGACCGTTATTTCTTAGACCAAGTTACAACTAGGGTTGCAGAACTACAAAATGGTACTATCCACGAAAGAAGTGGGAACTATTCGACCTATCTTCAACAAAAACAAATGAGAAAAGAATTTGTCTTAAGGGAGAAAAAGAGGTTAACAAGGGAGATTAAGGAAACCGAAGAGTTAATTCAAAGGTTAATGAGCATGAGAAAAATCAAGGCTGCCAGAAGTCGAGAAAAGGAAAAGGAAAGAATCGAAAAGCAATTGAAAGCTCAAAAACAGGCAGGGTTAACAGAACACCTAGGGAGAAAGACAGCACCAATAATTAATTTTCATGATGCTGGTCATGTAAGCTATGATATTGCTTGGGCAGAGGGATTGTCAAAATCCTTTTCAGGAGTAAAAATCTTTGATAATGCAACCTTTGAAATCCACGGAGGGGAAAAAATAGGGATTATCGGACCCAATGGCTGTGGAAAAACAACACTGATAAATATCCTATTGGGACAGGATCTAGATTTTGAAGGTACCGCAAAGCTAGGACAGTGGGTGAAATACGGATATTTGGGTCAGGAAATTATATTTCAAGATGAAAGTAGAACAATTTTAGAGGAAATATTAAGCAAAAAAGATTTCCTGGAAAAGGAGGCAAAGAAGTACCTTGCCCGTTACCAATTCTATGGCGATGAAGTTCAAAAGCAAATATGCGTTTTAAGTGGTGGAGAAAAGGTTAGGGTCTATCTTGCCACATTGATGTTAGACCAGCCCTACTGCCTCATAATGGATGAGCCCACAAACCATTTGGATATGGCTGCAAGGGATGTGCTGGAAAAAGCCATAATAGAATTTAAAGGAACAGTTATAGCTATCTCCCATGACAGATACTTCTTAAACCGTTGTATCGGAAGAATTCTTGAAGTTGAAGGTAATAAAATTAACTCGTATCAAGGAAATTACGAACAGTATAGGCAACAAAAACTAAAATTACAGCATCAACAAACCCAGGGGGATAGGAAAAAAGAAAATAAAGCAGAAAATAAAATTAAAGATAACACCCCCCAATTAAATAAATCCAATAAGATGTCTCCTAAGGTTACACAGGAAATAGAAACTGAAATATTGACCCTAGAAGAACAGCTTAAAGAACTAGAAGACCAATTTGGTCCCCAAGCAGATCACAAAATCTACTCAGAACACCAAACTCTGACTAACAGACTAAACAACCTATACGAAAAATGGGAACACTGAATAATATATCCCAAACATTGGAAAAACTATAAATATAAAACTTACTAGAGGAGGCATGAAAAATGAGTAGAGATTTCTACACTGCCATAGAACAAAGACGTTCATACTATGCCCTGACTAATCAATCCACCATATCTGATCAACGGATACAAGAAATCATCGAACATGCAGTAAAACACACACCAACTGCCTTCAACTCCCAAAGCGGAAGAATTGTATTACTCCTAAATCAACATCACCAAAAACTTTGGGATATAACCATGGAAGAACTTCGAAAAATTGTACCTGCGGAAAGCTTCCCACCCACAGAAGAAAAAATAAAATTCTTTAAAGGTGCTTATGGGACCGTCCTATTCTTTGAAGATCAATATGTAATTAAGGATCTACAAGAAAAATTCTCCCTTTACAAAGAAAAATTCCCAGTATACTCCGACCACTCCTCAGGAATGCTACAGTTGGTTATATGGACTGCATTGGAACTGGAAGGCTTAGGAGCTTCCCTTCAACACTACAACCCCCTCATAGATAATGAAATAAAAAGGGAATGGAACATCCCAGAAAACTGGGTTTTAGTGGCTCAAATGCCATTCGGAAAACCAACAGGAGAACCTGGCTCCAAAGAATTTTTACCCCTTGAGGATAGAATAAAAGTAATAAAATAGAGTATAAATCTAAGATTCTAGCTTATTTTGGCTAGAATCTTATTTGTCCCCTATTTACATCTATGCTTTAATGTGCTAAACTAATTATAATTTAATAAAAGTTTAAAAACTTATCCAGAGAGGTGGAGGGACTGGCCCTGTGAAGCCCGGCAACAGCTAGCATTGCTAGAAATGTGCTAATTCCAACAAGCCATTGGCTTGAAAGATAAGAAGAATTCGTATAGCTTATGTTATGTGAAAGCCCCTTCTTATGAAGGGGCTTTTTGGTACCTGTAAAGAAAGGAGGAGGTTAATCCCAAGTGCCACATATAGTTGTAGTAAATCTTATGCCTAACAAAGAAGAAACTGAAAGGCAACTACTTAGTGCATTAGGTAAATGCGAAATTAAGGTTAAGATAACATTTATATATATGGAGACCCATAATTATAAACCCAAAACCTTAAATTACCTTAACACTAGGTATAAGACTTTTAAGGAAATTAGGGACAAAGAGGTAGATGCCATGATTATAACTGGTGCTCCCTTAGAACATATAAATTTCCATGATGTGGACTACTGGGATGAATTGAAGGAAATTATGGATTACTCCAGCTCCCTTCAATCTACTTTATATATATGTTGGGGAGCAGTGGCTGGTTTGTACCATAATCATCAGATACCGAAAAAGTTAATGGACAAAAAGATATCTGGGTTATATGCACACAAGCTATCAACACATAGTAAGTTGTTTACTGATTTTAATCAACAACTCCATATACCTCAATCCCGTTACTTTACCATAGATCCTCTGGATATAAAGGAAAATATGAAACTAGAGATCTTAGCTTACTCCGAAAACACAGGCATTTCCACCTTGGTCTCAAAAAATGGTAAAGAAATATATATGACTGGTCATCTGGAATACGAGCCCCATACTCTTAAAAATGAGTACATAAGGGACAAAGAAAAAGGCTTGGATCCACAAATACCCAGTAATTATTTTATCGGCAATGACCCAAATAATGCCATTAAATTCAATTGGAGTGAAGATTGTAACAGGTTTTTCTCCAACTGGATTAAGTATTATGTTGAAAAAAGTCACAGGAGGAAATTATATGACAAAAAAGTTAGCATTTGAAACACTTCAGGTTCACGCAGGACAGGTCATAGACTCAACCACAAAATCAGCGGCGGTTCCCATCTACCAAACAGCAGCCTACGAATTCAATGACTCACAACACGCAGCAGATCTATTTCAACTAAAACAAGAGGGAAATATCTATACAAGAATAGGAAATCCCACCACCGATGTTTTTGAAAAAAGAATAGCTGCCCTAGAAGGTGGGGTTGGAGCAGTGGCCACATCCTCAGGGATGAGTGCCATAACCTATGCAATACTAAATATAGCTAAACCAGGAGACGAAATTGTAGCTGCATCAACCCTTTATGGTGGTACATATACCTTGTTTGTAAATACCTTAAGCAGGCTAAATATAAAAGTGTTATTTGTGGACCCCACTGAATTTGAAGCAGTGGATAAAGCAATTAACCAAAATACAAAGGCAGTATTCATTGAAACCATAGGAAATCCAGGAATTAACATTATAGATATAGAAAAATTTGCCCAAATAGCCCACACTCATGGGATACCCTTGATCGTGGACAATACATTTGCATCACCATACCTATGTAAACCCTTTGAATTCGGTGCCGACATAGTAGTACACTCCACAACTAAATTCATCGGTGGTCATGGAAACTCCATCGGAGGTGTTGTGGTAGACTCTGGAAATTTCCCATGGGATAATAACAAAAACTTCCCTGAGTTCACACAGCCAGACCCTAGTTACCATGGTCTATCCTTTTGGGAAACCTTTGGTTCAGCCTCTTATATAGCAAGATTACGTACAAACCTATTAAGGGATATCGGTGCATCCATATCACCATTTAACTCATTTTTATTACTAATGGGGTTAGAAACTTTATCCCTACGCATGGAAAGACATGTTCAAAACACCATAGCCATCACGAAATGCTTAGAGCAACACCCCAAGGTAGCTTGGGTTAACTACCCAGGCCTTGAAAATAACAGAGAGTTCCAACTGGCTCAAAAGTACTTACCTAAGGGAGCTGGTTCCATATTTACCTTCGGACTTAAAGGAGGTTATGAAGCAGGTAAGAAACTAATTGATACACTGGAAATCTTCTCACATATGGCAAACGTTGGAGATGTGAAATCCATGGTAATTCACCCAGCATCCACAACCCACCAACAGCTTACCGAAGACCAACAACGCTCAGCGGGAGTAACCCCAGAACTAGTAAGGGTATCAGTGGGAATAGAAAACGTAAACGACCTCATCGCTGACCTAGAAAAAGCCCTAGGAAAGCTATAATAAAAAAAGACAGCCACAGCCCTCCTCCCAAGTGGCTGTTTTTTTACGAGCAAAAAGGGCAGAGGAGGAAAACTGCACAAATTTATACCCCTTTTCAAAACAAGATTATATACAATTCCTATATATGTTGAATAACCTTGATAGACATATATACACCCAAAAACTGTTAAAAAAATCCGTGGTACCAGTGAAAGCCCTTAACAGTGGTAACAGTGAAAGCCCTTAACAGTGGTATCCGTCTAACCATTACTAATACATCCACCCTCAACCCTAACTTTCACAAAGAAGCATCTACACTAAATAAAATCTTAGTAATAAAACTGGTACCCTAAATCTTTTTATATATGTAACATTACAAAATTATATACAATTTCAAGATTTTTCGAATAACCCTGATAGAAACCACAACCCAAAAAAAATTATTAAAAAATCCGTGGTATCAGTGAAAGACCTTAACAGTGGTATCCGTGTAACCATAATTCAAACCAATCTAAGTGCAAGTGCTGTAAGGTGAAATTCCATCTCCAAAAAGCAGGGTAACACCCCATAAATGTCGAATTAATAACCCATAAGAAAAAGGGGGGCGTAATACATGCAACTAAAAATCTTCCTCACAGGGGATAATCATATCGGACTGAAATTCAACAATTACCCAGATGACATAAAAGGAGACTTAGTAAATGCACGAACCGAGAATCTAAATCATCTGATAAACCTAGCAAATGATAAACAATGTGATCTATTTGTAATAGCTGGTGATCTATTTGACAGAATCAATATAGCCAAAAAAGAAATATCAAAGGTAGCAGCCATACTTGGAAAATTTACAGGAACAGTGGCTGTAATGCCAGGCAACCATGACTACGACGATGACGTAGTGGATATGTGGAAAGATTTTAAAACACTCTCATCTGATAACACATTAATCCTAAACCAATGGAAGCCTCATAAACTACAGGATTTAGACTTAACTATATATCCTGCATTTTGCCACCAAAAGCATTCAGACACTAACTGCCTTCTTTGGATAAAGGAAATACAAGATTACCAAGAGTCAAAATATCATATAGGTATTGCCCACGGTTCTCTTCAGGGACTTTCACCTGACATAAATAACCAGTACTTCAACATGGAAGAACGGGAGCTAACAGCCCTACCCCTAGATCTATGGCTC
Organism: uncultured Eubacteriales bacterium; assembly: GCA_964474005.1. GTDB lineage: Bacteria > Bacillota > Proteinivoracia > Proteinivoracales > Proteinivoracaceae > Alkalicella. The sequence goes on along the minus strand of CAYYRM010000025.1, from coordinate 10,538 downwards.
TTGGGGCATACCCATATACCCTACCCCAAAGAGCAAAGGGTTCAAAATAAGAAAGTATTCAATGCTGGAACCCCTGAGCCTGATGGAATGGATTGTACCCATTCAGGTAATGCATGGATAATAACTGTGGACCAACAAAAACAGATAACTGCTGAACTTGTGGAAACGGGCAAATATCGCTTTTATGACCTAAGCATACCCATAGAAGATGAGCAAACCTTAGAAAAAATAAAATCCCAAATCCTAGAAGGAAAACCTAAGAACAAACTGATTAGAATTAAATTCACAGGTAGGGTGGAGCAAACTACCATGGATGCGGTCAAACATTTCCATGAAGAACTAGCCAAAGAAGTGGCATATCTAAATTTGGAACTAAGTGACCTCAAACTAAAAATTACCCAAAGGGAAATAGAAAAGGAATTTAGCACAAACTCATTTCCAAATCAAATACTAACAGGACTATTAGACGATGAAGAAGCATTGCAATTGGCTTACGATTTGATCAGGGGGTGCCGTAATGAGAATTAAGAAGTATACTTGCACACAATTTGGTGGCCTTAAAAACCAAACCATTGAATTAGAAGAAGGCCTAAATATTATACTAGGTGCTAACGAAGCTGGTAAAAGCACAATGGTAGAGGGGATTTATTCCACCCTTTTCAAGCAACCAAAGCTAAATAAAGCCACAAAGGTTGATAAAGAATTCATCCACAGGTTTACCCCAAGACCCTCAGGTGACTTTATGGATGGGAAATTAGAATTCACCGTGGAAAATGATAATTATAAGTTAACAAAAACCTGGGGTTCCCAAGCAGAGGCACTAATGGAGCTATCAGATGGAGTGAAATTACGAAAAGATGAAGCCATAGAAGAAAAACTGAAAGCCTTACTTAGGTTTGGAGAAAGGACCTATGGCAATATTATTTTTTCAAAACAACAGGATTTAAAAAGAGCCATTGAGATAATCCTTTCTGATAAGGAAACCACGGACAACCTAAGTACAATACTGCGCAAAATTGTCATGGAATTAGACGGTATATCTGTGGACAAATTAAGGGCAAGGCTTGAACAAGAAGAAAAGGACCTATGTAGACGTTGGGATGTGAAAAATAATCGCCCTGAGAACCTTGGCACTACTTATAAAGCAGGTGTAGGCAAGATTTTAGAAAAACATTATCAAATTGTTGATATAGAAAGAAAAATAAGGGAAAGTAAGGAAATTGAAGATAGATATATTTCTCTGGGGAAGTCTTTAAAGGAAATCCACGATAAGCAAAAAAACGTCAAAGACCAAATAGATAAATACAGTAACATTGAACAAGAAGTCAATAAAAGGGCAGCACTGGAACCTAAGGTTTCACATCTTAGGGAAAAGGCTGAAAGACAGCAGCAAATAATAAGAACATGGCCTGCCCAAGAAGAAAAACTTAAAGCCATAGAAGTGGCATTGCAACAAAGAATAGAAGAAATATCAAATCTTGAAACTGAGATGGGTTTCATAAACAAGCTTAAAGAAAAATCCAGGCTTGTAAACCAGCTTAACAAAATCGAAAAAAATCTCCAAGAAATAACTGAGTTACAAGAGAAAATAACTCATACACCCCCTACAACTAAGGAACAAATAAACATCCTAAGTGAATTAACAAAGAAAATTCTAACCATAGAAACAGCCATCAAAGCCGGTACCATGAAAGGAAAAGTATTAAGCAAAACAAAGGATGTATTTATTACAAAGGACTTTGATGACAAAATACCCATGGATGAAAATGTACAATTTACTGCCAACGGATACATAAAAATCGAAGTTGGCGAAAATTTAGCCATTGAAATTCAGTCAGGGGAATTTGATTATAACCACCTAAAAGAAGAATTAAACACAGCTCAAAAGGATTTAAATAACCTACTAACCCAGCTACAGGTTAAATCCTTAGAAGATGCAAAGCATAATCTAGATATATTGGAAAGGTCCAAAAATGCATTAAACGCATTGGAAAATGCCAATGAATCACTTTTAGAAGAGTATAGTTATGAGCAATTGAAGCTAAAAATTGCTGAACTGGATCAAATAAAAATAAGTAAAGAGCCAGAAGAACTCCAAAAGGAAATTGTAAGGCTTAGGGGAGAAGAAACTCAATTAAAGGCAGAAAAAATAAGCATAGAAAAAGATTTAAGTACGTGGGTGGCTGAATTTAAAGACTTTGATACCTTAATGGAAAAGGTTTTAGATGTAAAAGGTGAAATAAGGGAACAAGAAAAGCTTTTAGAAAGTTTACAACCCCTTCCTGGGGAATTTAAAACAGCAGATGAATTCTCAAAAAATCTGCAGCAACTAAGAAGTGCTTATGACCAATACCAGAATCAACTGGATACAACCAGGGACCAATATTATGAATTAAGTGCTAACCTACCAGAAACATCCACTGAGGAAATGTTACAAGAAAGAAGAAACCTTGAACAAGAATTCCAGAGATTATCCAAAAAAGGGCAAAGCCTACTAAAAATAAAGGAAGTATTTGAGAAAAAGTTAGAGGAAATGGATAAAAACTCCTTTGAGCCATTGGAAAAATCCTTTTGCAAGTACTTAAAGTTACTGACCCTAGACAACTATGATGTAGCATCAATGGATGAGTCACTAAACCCAAACCTAATAAAAGGAAATACCCAAATACCTGTGGACCTACTATCCACAGGAACAAAGGACTGTGTGGCCCTAGCCCTAAGGTTTGCCATAATAGAGGTACTATATGAAAATAGCTCAGGAATAATAGTACTAGATGACTGCTTGGTGGACCTAGACCCCCAAAGAAAAGCCCAAGCCATATCACTAATCAAACAATTCGCCCAAAACAACCAAGTAATCTTTACAACCTGCAACCCCCAAACAGCAATGGAACTAGGGGGAAGAGTTATAAATATTTGAAGAAGAACGCAGAGTAGGAAAACTACGTTTTCTGAGTAGGAGCCTAAAGGCTCTGAGTAGGTGAACTAAAGGGGAAGTATTTTTAAATTTGGATGTTAAAGGATGTCACATTTAACGGGCATTAAAAGATATCACTAGACGAACACCAAAACTGTAGGGGAGCACCTTGTGTGCTCCTACCTTACGAAACGAGCAACTGCCTGTAGGAGCGGATTTTGTGTAAGCATGACATCAAAATGATTCCAAATTCCAGTACGGTTTTTGCTTTTGATAGTGAGATATAGTGTGAAGAAAGACCCTCAACACTAACTTCACCAAAAAGCATTTACACTAAGGGAGGACCTTAGTAATAAAATTGGGGAGAACCATAAATTACTTTATATATGTAACATCACAAAATTATATACAATCTCTAGGTTTTTCGAACAACTCTGATAGAATACCTCAACTGAAAAAATAATTTAAAAGCCGTGGTATCAGTGAAAGCCATTAACAGTGGTATCCGTGTAACCATTACTATCCACAAAAGAGTAAAATGGTGTAAAGTGGTATCTGTGTTACCATACACCAAAAATAATCTAAGTAGAGCAAAAAGGAGGTAATCCCATGAAAATTCTTATAGCACCGGATTCATTTAAAGGAAGCCTATCATCCATAGAAGTATGTAAAGCCGTGGAAGAAGGGATACGACAGGTAAAACCACAATGTGAAATAATAGCACTACCCATAGCCGATGGGGGTGAAGGTACCCTTGAGGCAATGTCTTATGCCACAGATGGAGAGCTAATAACCATGACCTGCTCAAACCCCATTGGAGAACCAATTGAAAGCAAATACTCAATCTCTGGTGATGGCAAAACAGCCATATTAGAAATGGCCAAAGCGTCAGGACTCTATCTCATAACCCAATCCCAGAGGAATCCATATATAACCACTACATATGGGGTAGGTGAGCAAATCAAAGATGCCCTTGACAGAGGCTGTAGAAACTTCGTTGTTGGTATTGGCGGAAGTGCCACTAACGATGGCGGGGTAGGAATGCTTCAAGCCTTGGGATTTAGCTTTTTAGATGGAGAAGGAAAAGAAATACCTAGGGGAGGATTGGCCTTAGGCAAATTAGCAAAAATTGTGTCCAGTAACAAAGACCCACGACTGGATGAATGTACATTTAAAGTTGCTTGTGATGTGGATAACACCCTATGCGGCCCAAAGGGAGCTTCCCATGTATTTGGTCCACAAAAGGGAGCGACTCCTGAAATGGTAAAGTTACTTGATGAAAGTCTAAAAAACTATGCTCAAATAATAAAACAAGACCTTGGTAAAGAAGTACTGGATATCAAAGGCGGAGGGGCAGCTGGGGGCTTGGGAACAGCATTTGTAGCTTTTTTAAATGCTGAGTTAGTTTCAGGAGTATCCTTAATCTTAGACAGTCTAAACTTTACCCAAAAACTCCAAGGAATTGACCTAGTTATAACAGGAGAAGGCCAAATGGATGAACAAACAGCATATGGAAAAGTCCCCATGGGTGTAGCCCAAAGGGCAAAAGAATTAGGGATTCCAGTGGTGGCACTGGTGGGCTCCATAAAAGGTGATATGACCAATATGTACAAATTAGGGATCACATCGATTTTCAGTATTGTAAATAAACCCATGACCTTAGAAGAAGCCATGGATAATGCTTACGATCTAGTGGTACAGACTGCACGGGGAGTAATGGGATTATTTAATAAATAAATATTTAATACTATAGATATAACTAAAACCCCCATTTCCTAAGGGGGTTTTAGTTATATGCCAAGAAAAAATCTTAATTATTAGCAGGGAATAAACATAAGGAAATAGAATTATATATGTGGGTGTAATAGAAATCATTAAGAAAAGGGGCATACTTATGAAGAACAAAAAAGCAATTGGGGTAATTATTTTCACTTTATTATTGGTGGTGTTAATCTTCCTACCGAGCATTCAATACCGTTTAGCCGACTATTACCACAATAATGAAAAATACCAAAAGGCGTTAAATATCTATGAAAAACTATGGGAAGATAAAGAAGGCGACCTGGGGCTATTATACAAAATCACCATGTCACATATAAAAATCAAGAGTGCAGAAGCATTTACATACCTAGGAAGATACAGAAGAAGCATTCAGGATGACTCAAAAATAATCGATATCCTTTTAGAAAACGAAGAGTTTTTCTTAAGTGGGAATAACCCTTCGGAGGTCATAAAGTTTTATAACACCTTGGAACATCAGGGAAAGTTGGACCAATTTTGGGAAAAGGCATATATGCAAGATTATACATTTACATTTAAAAAAGAAAGCCTACAAAAGGTAATGGAGTATCGGAAAGAAGAAGTAGTTGACTGGTTTTATATTGAATACGTCTACCTTTTTAGGGGTATAGATGAACTTAGGGAGTTGCAAACCAAAATACCTAAAGACCACTGGGAACTTTATACTTATAAAATGTCAACTAAGTTGGTGGATGAATTTCAACTAAATTACCTTTACAGTAATAATAAAGATTTTTTCTTTAATGAACTTGAAGAATATAACCCTGATATAGTTAAACAAGTGGCAAGTATGCTTGGGTATCATCACGGAGGGGGACTTTTAGATGAGTATTTATTTAAATATCCAGAGTATCGTTATGCCATGGCATACAGGTATTTAGAGACGGATAAACAAAAGAGCTTTGAGGTCCTTAGAACCTTAGATTCCTCACAATACCCTGTGGAGCAGATGATAGACCTTTTAAGTAACCATGATTTTGATAAATACCCAAATCCATTTGTCAGCGACGATAAAATATACCATTTAGACCCCATCATATACAAAGAAGATGGAGAATATCTAAGAACAAATAATATACATTACTACGATTTAAAGGACAACTCTCGCCATGTGTCTGTAGGTGGACGGGATATCTACCACCGTCGAAGCCTGCGTAATTTCAATAACAACAAGTATTTTATTTACTGGGATATTGTTGATGATGATACAGAAATGTTAATGAAAATAAGCATTTTTTCTAGTAATTTTGGTGTAGTTAATAGCGTTGAACATAAGGGGATTCAGCAATATAGTTTTAGCTATAAATGGGTGGATAACGAAACCGTATATTATACAATTAATGATCAAGGATATATTTATAACATTAAAACAGATACTAACATAAAGACATCTTTCGCCATGGATGAAATAGGTTTTGCATCTGTGTACAATGGGATAGTTTTTAAAGATACAAGGGGTAAAAAGCAATTCACCATTCCTTCAGAAAAAGAACCCTACAATTTCAGTATCTGGAAATTTACTGAAGATACCATACACTACTCAATTGCTGATGAAAGTAAATCTACTTACTATACTTACAACATAAATACCAGCGAAGTAACAGAACATAATGTAGAAGGCGAAGTAGTGGATGTAACTGAGAACTACATTTATTACCGTTACCAAAGAGGATTTGTATATGTAACTGCCAGAAAAACACATAACTCCACAACTGAAGAAATCCTATATATAGAAGTCAATTAGGTTAATTTTCTTCGGTGAAAAAATTACCTAATAATACAGTTAAATTACAAAAATCCAAAACCCTATTACAATTTTTTGTATTTTAGTTATAATATAAATGTCATCATTATACATAATTGGATGGAGGTACACAAATGGCAATTAAACAATTCTTAAAAAGAAAAAACATCCAGCTATCTGTAAAAAGATACCTAGTGGATGCCCTAGGATTTATGGCTCAAGGTCTTTTCGCTTCACTGATCATCGGTAGTATATTAAATACAATCGGTGAACAATTGGGAATTCCATTTTTATCAGAAACAATCTGGCCATGGGCTAGACAGATGATGGGACCAGCCATAGGTGTTGCAGTGGCATATGGTTTACAAGCCCCGCCATTGGTAATATTCTCATCTGTAACCACAGGAATGGCAGGAGCGGCCTTAGGTGGTCCAGTGGGAGCTTTTTTAGCCGCCGTAGTAGGTGCAGAATTTGGCAAAATGGTATCTAAAGAAACAAAAATTGATATAATTGTTACCCCTGCAGTTACAATCATAGTGGGTGCACTAGTAGGTAATTTTGTGGGTCCTGGAGTAAACGCCTTCATGACGGGTTTTGGTGACTTAATAATGGTAACAACAGAGCTTCACCCAATCCCCATGGGAATTTTAGTTTCTGTGCTTATGGGAATAGCCCTTACCCTTCCAATAAGTAGTGCAGCAATCGCCATTTCTTTAGGACTTGGTGGTATAGCCGCAGGTGCCGCCACCGTAGGTTGTGCAGCAAACATGATCGGCTTTGCAGTGGCCAGCTTTAAAGAAAACAAATGGGGTGGTTTCTTTGCCCAGGGCTTAGGAACATCCATGCTACAAATGCCAAACATAGTAAGAAATCCAAGGATATGGATACCTGCAATAACCGCTTCAGCCATATTAGGACCAATATCCACCACAATGTTCCAAATGGAGAACATCCCCAGTGGAGCAGGAATGGGTACCAGTGGGTTAGTAGGCCAATTTGGAACCATAGCAGCCATGGGTGGTGGAGCAAACACATACCTAGCCATACTCTTACTACACTTCATTGCACCAGCAGCCATAGCCTTAATTGTCTCAATTTTCCTTAGACATATGCGCTGGATAAAAGATGGAGATATGAAACTAGACCTCTAAAACAAAAGCCCACGAAGAACTTCGTGGGCTTTAGATATGTAAAGGGCGGAGTAGGAAAACTTTGTTTTCTGATTAGGAGCCCTTAAGGGCTCTGATTAGGTGAACTAAAGTTCACTGATTAGGGGAAATAGATTTTCAAATTTGCCGTTAAAGAAGGTCACAGTTAACGGGCTTTAAAGAATAGATAACTGATTTTATTTGCTCTTAATACTGTCAGGCGAACACAAGATTCACCCCTACAAAAAATTGCAATTTTCGTTATAACCCAAAATAATCTCAACCCAGTGAAATTAGCGAAATGAATATATGACCCAAATTTAATACCAATAAATTATAAAAAAAACCTCCCAAAACCTGCATGCATCCGCGAAATCTGCGAAATCTCCCTTAAAAATCCGTGTTAGCCAAAAAAAGGTTTAATCTAGTGGTGGTGCCCTACCCACACCACATAATCCATGGTACTATTAAAAAGAAAAAATAAAAAAATCTTGTAACGAATTCCCTTCTTTGGAGTCTTATCTATGAAATGGTGGTGAGGGATTGAAAGAGTTTAAGGAAATATATGAACTATATGTAAATGATGTCTACAAATATCTAATGTGCCTAACAGGGGACCATAATCTATCAGATGAACTGACCCAAGAGACCTTCTACAAGGCATATAAAAACATCAACTCATTCCAAGGGAAATGCAAAATGTCTGTATGGCTATGTCAAATAGCCAAAAACTCATATTATAGCCATCTTCGCAAAGAGAAACCATCCCGAAAAGAAGAACTAGATGAGCAGATAACATCAAATACAGATATCCAAGAACAACACATACTAGCCCATAACAACTTAACCCTTCACAAAATAATACACACCCTAGAGGAACCATACAAAGAAGTATTCACCCTAAAGGTCTTTGGAGAGCTATCATACAAAGAAATAGGAGAAATCTTCAATAAAAGTGAATCTTGGGGAAGGGTTACCTACTATAGGGCTAAGGAGAAAATCAAAGCCAAATTCATAGAAAGGGAGGGAAAACCATGAAAACCAAATGCGGAGTCATCGAAGATTTACTACCCCTTTATATAGATGGAGTATGTAGTGAAGGTAGTAAAAACTTGGTAGAAGAGCACTTATCTGAATGTCATACATGTAAAATAAAATACTTAAATCAATCAGAGGACTTTGATGTACCCCAAATTGAAATAGAAAAAAATCTAGAAGCAGTTAAACCCTTTAAGAAGATAAAAGGAAATATGACAAAAACCATACTGGTTTCACTGGTGGTACTTTTACTGGTATTTCAAACGGGAATATACTTTGTCACCAATGCACTAAATAATAGAGTAGAGGACTTTGAGAATGAAGCACTTAAACAGTATATACTGGAGTTAAATGAATTTTTAGGTATTAACTTCCCTGAAACTGAGAATAGACGTTCCTTGTGGGGTTGGTACCAAAGATATCATGAACCTATACCACACAAATACGTTGAACACCTAGAAAATAACGAAATACCCCGTGGATTTTTATCATATGTACGTGAACTAAGGATTTATATGAACAACTTCTTATTAGATGAGCAAGTAAAGGAAGAAGAGTATCGAAACTTAATGGCTGCCTATAACCAGATTAAGTCCTTAAATGATATAGAAAAATTCCATAAGCTCCAATCATTGGTCCTTGGAAATCCCAATATCACTGATCTTTCTCCATTAACAAAATTGAAAAATTTAGAAGATCTACAGCTAATAAATACTGACATTAAAGACCTAAGTCCTTTAACTGGAATCAAAAACCTTAGGAATTTAAGTATTAGGGAAACGGGAATTGTAGACTTTTCCCATATTAACAATTTCCCTAATTTAAGAAACTTACATTTAGTTGGCAATGAAAAACTTACTGATATAAGGTTGGATGGAACTAATCTATGGGAAATTTTTATAGACAATACCAAATTCAAAAGTTTTGTAGGCAACATAGAACTTAAAAACTTGCATGAATTAGAATATTTTAGATCCCAAGGAGCTTCATATGACAAGATAGTATTAGACTCATTACCTAGATTACGTACTCTGGAAATTAGAACCCTAGGGCATGTCAATATTGATGAAAAAGTTCTCAGTGAAATCGCTTCAAATGTAATTGAAGATATAACAATAGACGGTATTAATAAAATAACAAATTTAAATTTCATAGGGCATTTGCCCACCCTTAAAAAAATTGACTTATCAGGAATCCAGGTAGAAGAACTATCAATAACCCAGGACATGAGGAGTTCACGCATTGAAACAATCCTTTTAAACCATTCCCAAATCAAAAAGTTTAATGGTCTAGAACACTTAAACCGCCTGACATCTTTAGACCTATCAAACAACCAAATAGAAGATATCAGCTTTCTATTTGATCAAAACGACAACCTAATAATTAACCTCCGCCACCTAGATCTAAGCAACAACAAAATCCCAAAATGGCAAATAGAAAAATACGAACCAATCATAAGACAACAAATACCAGCATTCGAAATGGGTGAACAAAGAGAATAAAAGCGCGGAGTAGGAAAAGGGCGGATTAGGAAAACTATGTTTTCTGATTAGGAGCCCTAAGGGCTCTGATTAGGTGAACTAAAGTTCACTGATTAGGGGAAGAAGATTTTCAAATTTGGCTGTTAAAGTAGGTCACAGTTAACGGGCGTAAAAGATGTAATTGGTGATGTTAAAGGATGTAACAGTTAACGGGCATTAAAAGATAAGGCTAGGATAAATACCTAAACTGTAGGGGAGCACCTTGTGTGCTCCTTACTTACGAAAAGGGCTATGGACTTAAATCTAATCATGATATTAAAGAAGGTCACAGTTAACGTGCGTAAAAGATATGATTGCTGATGTTAAAGAAGGTCACAGTTAACGTGCGTAAAAGATATGATTGCTGATAT
>CAYYRM010000024.1:9402-19198 GCA_964474005.1 uncultured Eubacteriales bacterium | reverse complement strand
ATATCAGACACCATAGCAAGGACCATTTTTCCTCCCAGTGAGATTCCCGTGGGTGCCATAACCGCTATTTTTGGTTCCCCCTATTTTATATTCCTTCTATATCGAACTAAAAAGAAGGTGATTTAAGTGCCGGAAATAAAAATAAAAGATCTTGTATGGAAATACGGTGATGAAACAATTTTAAATGGCATAACCTTAGAGATAAAAAAGGGAAAATTCTATAGTGTTTTAGGGCCCAATGGATCAGGGAAGACAACCCTACTAAAGAATATGTTAAAGATATTGGCTCCAAAAAAAGATAGTATATATATTGATGATATAGACATACAAAAAATACCCACCAGGGAATTGGCTAAAAGGGTGGGGTCAGTACCCCAAGATACCAATGTAGACTTTGATTTTTCTGTTTTAGATATAGTTTTAATGGGTAGAACCCCATATCTAAAAAGATTTCAGGTGGAAGATGAAAATGATTATGCATTAGCAAAAGAGGCTATGGAAATGACAGATACATGGAGATTTAAGGATAAATCAATAAAAAACTTAAGTGGTGGGGAAAGGCAAAGGGTTATTGTGGCAAGGGCTATGGTACAACAAACGGATATTCTTTTATTAGATGAGCCCATATCCAACTTAGATATACATCATCAAGTGGAACTTTTAGATACCGTATCCTATTTAAAATACCAAAGGGGTCTAACGGTAACGGCTGTATTACATGATATAAACATGGCTGCCCAGTACAGTGATTATTTAATACTGCTTAATCAAGGGCAGATAGTATCCATTGGCACAGCTGAAGAGGTCATAACCAAAGAAATCATCGAAGAAGTGTACAAAATGGAATGTTGTATTATTCAGAACCCTGTTACAAGTAAACCCCATGTAATACCAATAAGCAAAGGGAGGAGGGCTATCTAAATGGAAAAAGGATATGTGCAAATATACACCGGTGACGGTAAAGGTAAGACCACTGCAGCCTTGGGGCTGGGATTTAGGGCTGTGGGACGAGGATTAAATGTCTTAATGGTTCAGTTTTTGAAGGGTATGTACACAGGAGAATTAGACAGTATCAACAAATTTGATAACTTCAGTATAAAAAGGCTAGGAGTTGTTGATAAATTTACTTGGAGTTTAAGTGAATCAGAGACCAAGGATTTAATCAACAAAACCCAAGGGGAATGGCAGGATTTTTTAGCATATTTAAAAAACAACCCCTGTGATGTTTTAATCTTAGATGAGGTAATGGGCGCCTTGAAGGTTGGAATGTTGACCACAGAACAACTATGTGAATTTATTGATAAAAAACCTGATCAAATGGAGCTGGTTTTAACAGGGAGAGCTGTACCAAAGGAAGTAGAGGAAAAAGCAGATCTAATAACAGAAATGAGAAAAATAAGACATTATCACGATAAAGGTGTACTATCTAGGGATGGAATAGAAAGATAAAAACCTAAGCTCAGCTTAGGTTTTTATCTTTTCCAAATTTTGTCTTGAAATATGTCGAAAAAAATGTATAATGAAATTACCTTGTTTAGTAAAAGTAAACAAATAGTTTAGTAATAAATATTTTTGGGAGTGCTACTATGGATATTGGAAAGAAACTTAAACAGCTGAGGATAGACAAAGGTTTTACACAAGAAGAGGTTGCAGTAAGGTGTGAATTATCTAAAGGGTTTATATCACAAGTGGAGAGAAATTTGACATCTCCCTCTATTATTACACTCACCGATATATTGGAATGCTTAGGAGCAAATCTAAATGGTTTTTTCAGTGAGGAAGGGGAAGAGAAAATTATTTTTACCCCTGAGGATATTTTTGAAACAAACAATGAAAATATGAAATTTAATTTACAATGGTTAATACCAAACGCGCAAAAAAACATTATGGAACCAATCTTACTTACATTAGAAGTAGGTGGACAATACCATGAGGAAGCAGCCCATGAAGGTGAAGAGTTTGGTTACGTTTTATCTGGCACCATAAATATTGCCTATGGGGATAAAAAAGTTAAGTGTAAAAAAGGTGAATGTTTTTACTTTAAGAGTAACACTAACCATTACATAAGTAACGGGGGAAAATCTACGGCAAAATTATTGTGGGTTAGTTCTCCACCATCTTTTTAAGGGAAGGAGTGGATTTATTTTGAAAGAATATTTGATAAACCTTGTGGATATTCATAAAAGCTATGGAGATCAAATTGTAATAGACAAAATGAATCTCTACATAAAAGAAAATGAATTTTTAACTTTGCTTGGTCCTAGTGGATGTGGGAAAACCACTACCCTAAGGATGATAGGAGGGTTTGAAAATCCCACTTCAGGAGATATTTTATTTCTTGACAAATCAATAATTGACTTACCGCCATACAAAAGGCAAATCAATACAGTTTTCCAAAAGTATGCTTTATTTCCACATCTTAATGTATTTGAAAACATAGCTTTTGGCCTCAAAATAAAAAAACTTCCCAAAAAAATCATTGAACAAAAGGTAAAACAAATGTTGGCTATTGTAGGGCTAGAAGGTCTTGAAAAAAGAGATGTGGAATCTTTAAGTGGTGGACAACAGCAAAGGGTTGCCATAGCAAGGTCATTGGTAAATGAACCTAAGGTTTTGTTGTTAGATGAACCCCTTGGGGCTTTGGACTTGAAGCTCCGCAAGGAAATGCAGATTGAACTTAAGAATATGCAACGTAAATTGGGTATCACTTTTGTTTATGTAACCCATGATCAAGAAGAAGCCCTTACCATGTCAGATACAATCGTGGTAATGGATAAGGGGAAAATACAACAAATAGGAACACCAATAGATATCTACAATGAGCCTAAAAATGCTTTTGTTGCAGATTTCATAGGAGAGAGCAATATTTTAGATGGAACAATGCACAAAGATTTTGATGTATCATTTTGTGGAACTAGATTTGTTTGTATAGACAAAGGATTTAGCAATAATGAGTTGGTGGATGTTGTTGTCAGGCCAGAGGATTTGCTTGTGGTGAAAGAGCAAGAGGGAATGATGCAGGGGGTAGTACAATCTGTAATATTTAAGGGTGTACATTACGAAATGCAAATCTTATGTAATGATTATAGCTGGAAGGTACACAGTACAGATATGGCTCCAGTGGGACAAAAAGTAGGTATAAACATCGACCCCGAAGATATTCATATAATGAGGAAAGCATAATGAAAAAGTGGATAGCTTACCCATATGTATTATATATGCTTATTTTTATACTGCTCCCCCTTTTGTTAACCCTGTTTTACAGTTTTACATATCAAAATGTGGATGGTACCACAGGCTTCACAATAGAACATTTTAGCACTTTTTTTAGAGGAACAGGTTATAGTAATCCTAGAATTTTTATCAATATATTGTTAAGATCCTTTCGCCTTACACTTATAACCACAACAATATGTTTAATATTAGGTTATCCATTAGCTATGATTTTAAGTAGAATGAGTGGTATAACAAGAAATAACCTAGTATTGCTACTAATCGTTCCTATGTGGATGAACTTTTTAATAAGGACATATGCATGGATGTCAATATTAAGCCGTGAAGGTATTTTAAATAACATATTAAGTAGCCTTGGGCTTAGAACTGTTAATATTTTATATACTGAAACAGCTGTAATTTTAGGAATGGTCTATAATTTCATTCCCTTTATGATACTTCCTATATACACTGTCCTTGTAAAAATGGATGGAAGTGTTTTAGAAGCGGCTGCAGACTTAGGTGCAAACAAACTTATAACTTTTTTTAAGGTTATATTTCCCCTAAGTCTACCTGGGGTTCTATCTGGGGTTACGATGGTGTTCATGCCAGCTGTAAGTACATTTGTTATCCCTAGGCTTTTAGGTGGTGGTAGGGTGGAAATGATTGGAAACTTGATAGAACAGCAATTCTTAGGAGAGTACAACTGGAACTTCGGTTCAGCTGTATCAATTATAATGATGACATTTATCCTGCTTTTCATGTTTATCTTACAAAGAAGTGAAGATAAAGAGAAAGGGGGATCCATATGGTAAAGAATTTTTTTAAAAACACATATGTTTTTCTAATATATTTGTTTCTTTATGCCCCAATTTTGGTATTGGTAATCTTCTCGTTTAATGACTCCAGATCTAGAACATCTTGGGAAGGATTTACCCTTAGATGGTATAAAGAACTATTTAGTAATCACCATATACTTCAATCCCTTAGATATACACTTATCATTGCATTGGTGGCGGCCTTGGTTTCCACTATAATAGGTACACTGGCAGCCATAGGAATCTACAAAATGAAATACATAGAGAAACAACTGGTTCTAAATCTGAATTACCTTCCTGTTTTAAACCCAGATATATTAACAGGATTATCTTTGATGCTACTATTTATATTTCTAAGGATACCCCTAGGATTCATTACACTTTTATTAGCCCATATAACATTTTGCATACCCTATGTGATTCTTTCTGTATTACCTAAGCTTAAGCAACTCCCTGCTAATACCATGGAAGCTGCCATGGACTTAGGGGCAGAACCATTTTATGCCATAAGAAAGATAGTTTTGCCACAAATATCTCCTGGTATTATAAGTGGAGCACTAATAGCCTTTACCCTTTCCATTGATGACTTTGTTATAAGCTTTTTTACCACAGGACAAGGGGTATCAAATTTATCAATTACAATTTTTTCTATGGCCAGAAGAGGGATAAATCCTACAATTAATGCATTGTCAACACTGCTTTTTTGCAGTGTGTTAATACTGTTACTTCTAATTAATTTCCAAAAAGATAAAGAAAAAGAAAGAGGGTATTAGAATGAAAAAAATAGTTTCACTTTTTTTACTGGTATCACTATTTTTTATTGGTTTGGTAGGATGTGGTTCATCAAGCAAAGAAGTACTTTATGTATTCAACTGGGGAGACTTTATGGATTTGGACTTAATCAGGGATTTTGAAAAAACCTACAATATTAGGGTTATTTATGATGAGTATGATACAAATGAATCCATGTATGCTAGACTAAAGGCTGGTGGAAGTTATGATGTAATTTTCCCATCTGACTATATGATTGCTAAGTTAATCAATGAAGGTATGTTAGAAGAACTAAATTTTAGCAATATCCCAAACTACAAATTTATCGATGACAGTTTTTTAGGGACAAATTTTGACCCTGAAGGCAAATATTCTATCCCATACGTCTGGGGAACACTAGGCATTTTGTATAACACTGAAAAAGTAAGTGAAACTGTTGATAGTTGGAGTATTTTATTTGACCCTAAATACAGAAATGAAGTTTTTATGATTGATAGCATGAGGGACTCCATTGCAGTAGCCTTGAATTATCTTGGTTACTCAATAAATTCCAAAAATGAGCAAGAATTAGAAGAAGCAAAGCAACTACTAATTAAACAAAGGGTAGATGTGAACCCAGTCTATGTAAATGACGAGGGTAAGGATATGATCATGGAAGGACAGGCTACTTTTTTTGTTACATGGTCAGGTGAGGCAATGCAGGTTATATCACAGGACCCCCGGTTTAACTATATAGTACCCAAAGAAGGAAGTAATCTGTTTATCGATAATATCGCCATTCCTAAAGGTGCAAGAAACAAGGAAAATGCAGAGAAGTTTATTAACTTCTTATTAGAAACCGAAGTGGCCGTAGCAAACATTGAGTATATCGAATACTCAACACCACATACCGAGGCATTGGAAGCTTTAGAAGAGGATGTCAGGAATAATCCAATATTATATCCAAGTGATGATATTATAGATAAAGCTGAAATCTTCATAGACTTAGGGTCATTCTTAGAAGTATATAGCAGAGTATGGAGAGAAGTTAAGAATCAGTAAAAATTATAAATAGCTTAAACCCTGCGAGGCCAATGAAAGATTCCTTTTCGTTATGAATTTTTCAGCAGCCTTGCTTTTTGTTTGCGTTTTTGGCTATGTCTTTGGGAATGTAAATCTATTTATTTAGCATTAGTAGCAGGAGTTCACTGGAAGTTGTAGAATTATTACATTATATGCTCTACTTTAGGAGGGATTTAGGTGAAGGTAACGGTATTTCATTTGGATGACTATGAAGAACTCAAACGCTTATTCTTTGATGTCTTTACCAGTGAGCCATGGTGTGACCAATGGCAAAACGATGCCCAGCTAGATAATTACTTAAATGAACTTGTATCCAACAACAATTCTTTAACTCTTATATTACTTGATGATGAAAACAACATCATTGGTGGCTCTTTGGGGTATGTCTTTAGTTGGTGGCAGGGGAAAGAATATTTCATTAAAGAGTTTTTTATCTCTAACAAAATGCAAAACCAAGGCTTGGGGAGTTTTTTTCTTAAGCAGATAAATGAATACTTGCTGAAACATGATATAAAGCATATACTATTATCCACAGATACCAATACACCTGCATATAATTTTTATAAAAAAAATGGGTTCGATACATTAAAAAATAACGTTACATTATTGAGATCAACGGACTAGTAAGAATTAGTTATGAATTTTGTAATTTGCCTGTTTTGGTTTACAGTAGATTAACCCATCGAGTCGTATAAACTAAAATATTCTGTTGACACGAACACTTGTTTGGTATATAATGTATGTAACCCAAAATTGTCAGCATATCTTAAATACATAATGTATGTAAAATATGTGGAGGTGTGAAATGGAAGCTATTTTAAATCAGATTCTTGTGGAGTTAAAAGAACTAAAGGGCGATGTTAAGACTCTAAAAGGCGATGTACAAACTCTAAAAGGTGATGTACAAACTTTAAAAGGTGATGTACAAACTTTAAAAGGCGATGTACAAACTCTAAAAGGTGGCCAAGCTAAACTAGAGCAAGGTTTTATTGACTTGAGAAATGATGTTGATGAACTAAAAAAAGGCCAAGCTGAATTAAAAGCAGGACAAGCCAGACTTGAGAATAAACTAGACGTTGTCTACGAACAGACCGCTGATTTAACAGAGTTTAAGGTTAAGATATCTAATGATTTTGAATACCTCATGCTAGAAAATGCAATGATCAAAAAAGAAATACATCAACTAAAAAAAGCAAAATAGACTATTTTATTTGGGAGCCTATAGGTTCCCTTTTTTGTTTTAAAAAAAGTACCTTAAACAGGTGTAAACATAGAATTTTGTGTTTGAAGATATTTTAGTGATAATAAATTGTTAATATTATCTTAACACCCTAGTAAACTTGAACCATTATTATATGATAGAAAGGTTAAATACATATGTATTTAAAAATGGAGGGGATTAAATGTATAAGGTTAAGAAAAGAATCGAAGAATACTTTGATAAGTATGCTAACGCCAGACCATTAAGTGGCGTTTTCTTAGTTGGGCCTTTACCACCAAGATATGATTTTAAAGAACCGAGCATATCCCTATACAATTAAGGGTGACAATTATGCCAACGGCAGATTTGTTGAAATGGTAAACGTCTATGCTGGAGGAGCTTTATATTCCACTGTGGATGACATGTATGTATGGCATAAAGCACTGCACAGTGGTCAACTGGTTTCACAAAAATCTTTGGATATAATGTTTAAGCCCTACAAAAACATAGATGAAGTTATTCCATACGGTTGTGGATTCTTTGTAACAGAGCTTTTCAACAGAAAAAGGGTTGGTCATGAGGGTGGACTAAATGGCTATTTAACTCAATATTACCACTTCATAGAAGATGATTTAACATATATAATCCTTGGAAATACAATTCAAAACATCTGGAAAATTTCTGATGATATTCCTGCCATAGTATTTGGAGAAGAGTACACCGAGCCAACAAAACCAGAACCCTTTGCATTAAATTACTATGAACTAGACGAGTTCCTTGGTGAATATGAAAATTCTAGAGGTAATATAAGCGAGCTTACCAGGAAGGAAGTAAAATTTACTTGGACTTATATAAGAGCAACAAATTTGAGATAATTCCCATATCCCAAAACAAGTTTACACATAAGCTTATCGAAGAATATTATATATTTGATAAAGATGAAGCTGGTAAATGTTACTTTGAGTATTATGGAAGTAAGGCTAAGAAAATTAATTTATTATTATAAAATTTATTAACAATAAATTAAAAGCGTTTCCATATATTGCTTAAAGGAAAAGTATTGGGTATAATTAAATCCGTTAAAGGTAAAGAATTTGAATGGCCCATTAGATTTGAAGCAGTTCTTACAAAAGAATGTGACCATTGGGTATTTAAATACCTTCAGCTATCTTATCCAACTAATATAATATTAGAGGGTAAGACTGATGCTGCGGAAGTTATAGCTTAAAAGATTAAGAAGCCAGTCCACAGAAGAATAGCGGTACAACTAATCATTCAAAAATGTTTAGTTGTACCGCTATCTTTTTTTGTTTATGATTAGACATATTAGTAAAAAAATATTTTAAAATTATCACCAAATGGTTTTTTGTATCGTGTTATAGGTGAAGGGAGTTGGGAAAATGGGCAATACATCAGTTCGGCCGACTGATCAGAATTCCAATATTGAATTAGTGATTAATAAATATAACAATACATTATTTAGAATATGCTTTGTAATCTTGACAAATGAACACGATGCTGAAGAAGCACTACAAGATACATACCTAAGATACATCAATAAGGCTCCTGCTTTTAATGATGAAGAACATGAAAAGGCATGGTTAATCAAAGTAGCCACAAACATCTGTAAGGATATGCGACGTTTTAAATTTAGATATACAAATTTCAATTTAGACTACCAAAGATATAGTATAACCCATGAAAGTTCTGATGTCCTTGAAAAAGTAATGAGCCTTCCAGCAAAATATAAAGAAGTGATACTTTTACATTATATAGAGGGGTATAAAGTAGACGAAGTTGCACAGATTTTAAACATTACAGTATCAGCTACTAAGAAACGTTTGCAATATGCCAGAGAAAAATTAAAGCTTGAGTATGAAAGGAGTAATGAGTAATGAATAAAAAAGAATTAAAGACTAGTATTTTGGGTATAGAAATCCCAGAGGAAATAGAACAAAGACTCATAAAAGGTGTTAAAGTAAAACAAAAAAGACCTATTTATAGATATAAAAGGCCAATTTTAGTTGCAGCCTGTATGATGATAATAATGTTAATAGGCATCCCATACTTTTCTCAAAATCCCTCAAATGGAAACATCCACCTCACCATAGGAGAGAGCCCACTTATAGTTAAAGCTTATGCAGCAACAACTGACGGTGAAATTGAGTTCGAGGATATGCCTGTGGGAACTGAAATAGTCATAGGAGGTTACTCTATAGCCATGAGTGTAGTTCCAGGATTCCCCTTTAGATTCTACTATCCCAATTCCACCATTGAGGTAACAGTGGATAATGGTGGACTTATAACATGGGAAGATGGGCGTATAGAGAACAAAGGAAATACCCATATTATTAGCGGTGACGGAGAAATGGACTGGGGTAACATACTATGGCGACCATTTAAGCCAGGCAAAAACGATGAAACATCATCAGAATTAGCAGAGTCGGCAATTATAGACTATGTAGTTATGGAAAATGGCAATATTGTAGGTATGGGAATTATTAAGATTAGTTCTGAAAATTGGTTCTATACTGCAGAATTAGTTATGTCCATAGGATTTCCAAAGGTAGACGGGGCATATCAAAGGGTCACTGAAAAGGATATATTAAGAATAAGGGAAGATGCCTTAGGGGAATAAGATATATAGTATAATTCTAGAACAACTAACTTTTGCAAGGTAAATCCTCTGATAGCACAGTACACCCTACAAAAAAAGCGGTTTTTAAAACAG
>CAYYRM010000024.1:0-9302 GCA_964474005.1 uncultured Eubacteriales bacterium | reverse complement strand
TGGTGTCTGTGAAAAGAATTTACAGTGGTATCCGTGTTACAATGAACCAAAAAAAGTTCAAGACCAAAATATAGCTATCCAACTAGCTCAAGGCTAAAGCCTTGCCTACAGAGAAGGTGTGCCTAAACATATCGAACAAAAATTAGCCTACAGTTTAGCTAGGAAGTCCAAAAGTAAGAAAATTAAAAACAATCTAGAACAACTAAATTTTAATTATAGATAATCATCTGATAGCAGAGTACACCCTACAAAAAAAGCGGTTTTTAAAACAGTGGTGTCTGTGAAAAGAATTTACAGTGGTATCCGTGTTACAATGAACCAAAAAAACCCTCATATATAGCTATACAACAAGGGTCCTTGATTCAAGGGCTCTTTTATAATATGATAAGATAAAATGTAAAGAATAAATAAGTAATTAGTTATAGAAAGGAGTAGCTACTGAAAGCTTGTAGCATACCATTATGAATAAAAAATATGAAATACTAGCTCCCGCAGGAAGCTTTGAAGCTTTAAGGGCTGCAGTACAAAATGGAGCAGATGCCGTTTACTTATCGGGAAAAGAATTTGGTGCCCGAAAATTTGCCAACAACTTCTCAAATGAAGAGCTTATAGAAGCAGTAAATTATTGTCATGTCCGTGATGTGGAAGTTTATGTAACAGTGAATACTTTGGTATTTAACCATGAGCTTGAAAAACTAAAGAAATACATAGATTTTTTATATTACGTAGGTGTGGATGCAGTAATAGTACAGGATATAGGGGTTTTAAACTACATAAGAAATACATACCCTGATTTAGAAATCCATTGCTCCACCCAGATGTCAGTCCAAACCGTGGAGGATATTAAATATTTAGAATCCCTAGGGGCCAATAGAGTAGTCTTAGGTAGGGAAATGACAATTGAAGATATTAAGAAGGCAAAGGGGGAAACCAATGTTCAATTAGAGGTTTTCATCCATGGAGCCCTTTGTATTTCCGTTTCAGGCCAGTGCCTAATGAGTAGTATGATAGGTGGTAGAAGTGGCAACCGGGGGAGCTGTGCCCAACCATGTAGACAAAAGTATACCCTGTACAATATAGATAAAGACCAAAACCATGAGTCCATTGAAGGTGACCATTTGTTGAGCCCCAAGGACTTAAACACAATCGAAAACATAAAGGATATAGTGGATGCTGGTGCATTTTCTTTAAAAATAGAAGGAAGGATGAAAAGTCCAGAATATGTAGCCACAGTGGTGGGGGCATATAAATTGGCATTAGAGTTAGATGGTAAAGGGGAACATTATGATATAAATGATTTACAGAAAAAGCTGACGATATTTAATCGAGGGTTCACAAAGGGACATTTGTTTGGGGAATCAGGTTCAATGCTTATGAGTACCACTAGCCCCAGCAATCAAGGTTATTACCTGGGAAAAGTAATTAAATACCATAAAAAGCTAAGTAAAGTATCCATAGTCCTTGCCACAGACCTAAATCATAATGATGAAATTCAAATCAGGAGAAAAGGTGAGATAATAGGTGGTAGGGTAGAGAGGTTAGAGTATAAGGGTTCCATTGTTAGAAGTTGTAAAGAAGGTCAGATTTGTGAAGTAAACTTTAAACATAATTGTTTTCCAGGAGAAGAGATATATAAAACCTTTGATGAAGAGCAAGTTAAGTTAGCTAAACAGACCTTTGATAAAGAAAATCTAGAAATTCCCGTGTACTTAAACATAGAAATAAGAATGGGATCAAATATAACTTGTAGTATATCCGATGGTAGCAATACTGTTTTTGAGGAAATAAACTTAGTACCCCAGGGGGCATTAAAAAAAGCCATAACAGTCCAGGAGGTTAAAGAACAGCTTTCAAAACTAGGTGGTACACCTTATAAGGCTGTGAATATTGAGGTCAGTTTAGGTGAAGGCCTATTTGTTCAGATGAAAGAATTAAATGAGATCCGTCGCCAATTGGTAGAAAAGTTAACTGAAAAAAGGGCAGTAAAATACAATAGAAAATCTAGGTTGGATAGTGTCATAGAAGTACAAAAATTAGCAGAACCAGCCCAAGGTATCCAATTCACTTATTCAGTGGGCAGTGTGTTACAATTGGAAAAGCTTATTAACTTAGGTGCAGAAATTATTTATTACAAAGATTTAGATACTTTGGGCCAAGCCATAAAACTTATTAAAGAAAAGTCTTTTAAGGGTCAGCTTATACCAGAAATATTTAAACTCATTTCGGATCAAGACACAGAGAAATACAAAGAAATGCTTATTGCATTAAATTTAGATACAGTATTGATACAAAGCTATGGGCATATAAACAAGCTTAATGAATTTAAACTAATTACCGATTATAACCTAAATGTGGTAAATGACCTATCCTATGATTTTTACCTGCAAGGGAATTTTCAAAGGATCTCTCTATCACCTGAATTAAATTTAGCGCAAATCACAGCCATGAATCTTTTGCCTACAAAAACTGAAATCCTGGGGTATGGTTACATCCCTGTTATGGCAATGAAACACTGTGTAGTTTCAACCACCCAAAAAAAAGAGAAAAACTGTGGATTATGCCATAAAAACTCCTATGCTCTAATTGATAAAATGAATGAGAATTTTAAAGTGTTAAGGAGATATAAGTGTTATACAGAAATCCACAACTCTAAAAAACTATTTTTGTTAGAAGATTTCAAAGCCATAAATAAAGCAGGAGTAGGTTACTATAGGTTAAACTTTGTTGAAGAAACACCAATGGAAATCGAGAAGATTGTGGAGCTACATCGTAAGTACACAAGTTCCCAAATCAGTGCAAAAGATCAAAAGGATTTAGCAATTTTGAAAGATAGTAAAGTTACCAAGGGTCATTTAAACCGTGGAGTGGAGTAACTTAAACAAAATGTAATGGTCACAGGCAAATAAGTCAGATTATAAAAGAACCTTCTAATAACAAAAACTAACACCCAAAGGTGTTAGTTTTTGCTATCTCTGTATTTGTTCATCAAATCTTTGAAGATTTCAGAGCTTGTGGGTGGTGTATATGTTATGGCGTTGGCCCCTGCTTCTATTGTTTTCAGTATACTATCATCATTTGGTCCCCCAGTGGCAATTATGGGTACCTCGGGGAACTCCTCTCTAATCCTTCGAACTATTGCAGCGGTTTTTGAGGCACCTGAAACATTGAAAATGGTTGTACCAGCATCTAAACGTCTTTTAAAGTCTGTACATTCTGAAACAACAGTTACAACTATAGGTATATCTATCCTTTCCCTTACCCGAGTAATTACCTCATCTGTGGTGGGTGCATTTAATACAACACCCATGGCCCCCTGAAATTCAGCATCTAAGGCAAGGTTTGCCACCCTTTTTCCAGTGGTGGTACCACCTCCCACTCCACATAAAACAGGTACATCAGAAGCATTTATTATGGAATGTGTAATTACAGGCTGTGGAGTAAATGGGTAAACTGCTATGACGGCATTGGCATTACAATTTTTTATAATTGCAACATCGGTGGTGAAAATCAAAGACTTAATTAGCTTACCAAAGATACGGATGCCACTAACATTTTGAATTACCTCTGGGAGCCTGACCATGTTTTTCCTAAGGTTACCCTCAATATCTGGGATGAACTTATCCATATAAATCACATCCTTACAAAAGATTTCTTTGTTTTTGTTATGATATCAAATTTTCCAATATATTTCCAATGAAAAAAAGGAAAACAATTGTGATTTATAGAAAATTTATTTTTTGCCTACCCCTTATATAAAGCCTCTAGCCTTGTTACTAAGGTACTATATAGTAAATGGTGTTATTTTAATAGTGATTTTTGTATCAGTATACTGTATAATAGGGGATATTTGAAAAAGCTAAGTGGGGTGAGCACCATGAATTGGTTCAAAAAATATATGACTGGAAGATATGGAGGGGATCAACTTTCCCTTTATTTACTAGGGCTTTCCTTATTAACTACCATCTTAGGTAGTATTGCAAAAATCCCTATTTTAATTCAACTAAGCTATATACCAATGATTTTTGCATTTTATAGGTTTTTTTCTAAGGATATTGAAAAACGAAGGATGGAAAATTATAAGTTTGCCATTTTCATAAGTCCTCTATATGCAAAATTCAAGAAAACACAAACACGCTTTAAAGCCACAAAAACCCATAAATACTTCAAATGTCCACAGTGTAAGGGTATGCTTAGGGTTCCCAAAAGCAGGGGTAAGATATTAGTTACATGTCCAAAATGTAAAGCTAGGTTTAATAAAAAAACATAAGAAGAAAACTTAGGAGCTTAAGCTTATAAGGAGATGTTTAAAATGGATTTATTCTACAAATTATATGGGAAAATTCTATATGGAATTGCCAAGGCCATAGAGAAAGTAATGGACGGGATAATAAACCTTTTAGAATCCTTTGTGGCCTTTGTAAAGGGGATATTTAAAACCCTACTGATTTTGTTAAGTATGGGTGGCTGTTTGGTATTCATTCTCCTAATGGGACCGCTGGGGTCAATCCTATTGAATCCCGTGGGACTGTTCATTTTTATTTTTCTATTGTTTTTCCCCATTATTGGAAGTAGATTTGTTACTCAGTTAAAATATTTTAAGTATATAACCACTGAGTATTTGTTCAACACATCCAATTATTATATTGATGGCTTAAGATATAGATATATCCCCTTCAATGACTTTAAAGAGAGGTATAAAAAAGCCGAAGAAGCTAGAAAAAGGGAAGAACAAAGAAGATATTACGAACAACAGCAAGAATGGTTTAACCAGTGGTACCAGCAACAGCAAAATTCCCGCTCTTGGCAAGGGGGGTATTACACCCATGGCGGGCAAGGGAACTACGGAAATGTCAATCCAAGTATGGAATTTAAAAATAAATATGAAAAGAGTTGTCAAATCCTTGGAGTTGCCAGTAACTCTGATAAAAACCAGATTAAGGTGGCATATAGAAAACTCGCTAAGGAATATCATCCAGATGTTAATAAATCCCCTGATGCCACAAAGAAGTTCCAAGAAATCAGCGATGCATATAACTTCTTAAGTGATGAAAATATGCAGAGGTATAAGGGTATAGTTGGATAGGCAACACTGTTCTGCACAAAGCTGAAAAATTGGCTTAAACAAATCAGTTACTTAACCTTGTCTAACAAAATAGATGCAGATGAATCTGCGTAAAAATGCTAGGTGTCATCCCATTCGTGGTTAAAACTGATGTAGATGGATACAGGGTTAGCTATTTACTAAGAATTAATTAATATAATCTAAACTTAAATCTCTTCCTGTCGACTAGGAAGAGATTTTTTATCGTAGTTTTTAAGTGACTTTTTAATAGCAATTATCTAAGATAGGTAAGACATTAGGGCTGTAATACTTCATTCCACATTTGTAATTCTGCCTTATTATTCCTAATATCTTTAATTGTAAGGGAACTGAACTTGTTAAGCTTATTCATTGTTAACCTAAGCATCTTTATTACATCTGAGTTCTTTGTTTGTGAAACACCTCGAAGAATTTCGCTTAAAGCTGGATCATTCATTAAAATAGTTATTTCTTCATGGGCATAATCCTTTAATTCCTTTAAAAGGGTTACCAATGCAGCCTGGTTAACTATTGCTGGTTTCACATACTCCTGATAAACCACATTTTTTCTTAGTAGTTCTTGACCCTTAAAAATACTATACCTAACCTCTATATCCTCACCTTCGTAATCTGTAGATATTCCAACAAAATAAGCTCTAATCATATGTAAACCTCCATATTTTTGTTTTTCGCATATCTTTATTTTAACCCTATAATTGCTATGTTACAACCTAATGTATATTACAGTATAGTTCTGACTTTACCTTTTTTAAAATTAGAGTATCTAAAAGTCTCAATTCAGTATACCTTAAAGGTGAAGTTTAAAATTAGTCACAATAAGGGTAAAGGTGTTTGGTTAATTAAAGTCTATGTTTATAATAATAAGTAAAACTAATGTGAATCAAAGATAAATAAAAACGATTCATAACATAATGGAGGTGCATAAATGTACAACTATCCCCTTTATAGGCCACCAAGTGAAGGAAAAAGCCTAATACTACAAATAACCCATGGGTGCTCCCATAACCAATGCAGCTTTTGTAATATGTATAAGTCAAAATACTTTTACATAAAGAAACCTATGGAAATAGAGGAACATATCAATTGGGGTAAAAGTCAATTTGGTGAGGCAACCAGAATTTTTCTAGGGGACGGGAATGCCCTGGTTTTAAATACAGATATATTGGAGGAAATACTTAAAAAGCTTTATGCTAATTTTTCAAAACTTCAAAGGGTTAGTACATATGGAGCACCTAAGGATTTATTAAGGAAAACTCCTGAAGAATTACAAAGGCTTAAAAAAGCAGGACTATCATTAATATATTTAGGTGTAGAAAGTGGCAGTGACACAATACTTAAAACCATTAATAAAGGAGTTACTCAAAAAGAAATGATAGAAGCTGGTCAAAAAGCAGTAAAAGCTGGATTTTCTTTGTCATGTATGGTGATTTCAGGTTTAGGTGGTAAGAAAATGTGGGAAGAGCACGCAGTGGAAACAGCGAAAGTGATAAACTCAATCAACCCAGATTATTTCTCACCTTTAACTTTAATGGTGGAACAAGGGACAGAACTTAGGAGACTTATGGACAACGGTAAATTTAACTTGCTAGAACCAGTGGAAATTCTCAACGAGTTACAGATTATGCTTGAGCTCTTAGACTTAGACAACTGCCTTTTCACTTGTAACCATGCATCTAACTATGTTCCCCTAAAAGGAGTATTAAACAAAGATAAAGAAAAATTGCTTAATGAGATAGACAATCTAAAAAATAAAAATACCTTTAAACCTGAGTGGCAAAGGGGTTTGTAACATGAATTTATACATGCCCTTTAGCCTGATATCTTGCAAATATAAAAACTTTAGGTGATAATTATTTTAATTAGAAATCTCTAAAATCATACATAGTAAACTGAGGAGGAGAAACATGTCTAACAACACCATTGTAACAAAAACCTTTATATCCACATCCTATGATCCATGGTACAATCTAGCTTTGGAAGAATACCTGCTAGACAATGTGCAAAAGGGAGAAGTCTATCTTTATCTATGGCAAAATCAAAACACCGTGGTAATCGGAAGGAACCAAAACCCTTGGCAGGAATGTAAATGTAAAGAGTTAGAAGACCAAGGTGGTAAGTTAGCCCGCAGGCTATCTGGGGGTGGAGCAGTTTATCATGATCTTGGGAACCTTAACTTCACCTTTATAATGGAAAAAAAGAATTATAACCTACAAAAACAACTGGATGTTATAATTCAAGCACTAAAAAAGCTTGGCATTGAAGCGGAATTCAGCGGTAGAAATGATATATTAGTAGATGGAAAGAAGTTTTCAGGCAATGCATATTATTATAGAGAATTAGTGGCATATCACCACGGAACTTTACTGGTGGATGTTGATTTCGCCAAACTAGGTAAGTTCTTACAAGTATCCAAGGAGAAAATTGAATCTAAGGGAATAAAATCAGTGCAGGCTAGGGTAATTAACTTAAAAGAAATTAACCCTGACATTACCATAGAAGAAATTAAACAATGTCTCATAGATAGTTTCCTAGAGCTTTACGGAGGAACAGGTGAAAGAATCCAATTAGAAGAAAACGAAGAAGTAACTAAATATCAAGAGAAATATGGCTCATGGGAATGGAGATACGGTCAAACACCTAAATTTGACTTAACCTTAAATAACAGATTCCCATGGGGTGGTGTTGAAATTGGCTTACAACTAAGAAACGCCAATATTGTTGCTGCAAACATCTACTCAGACTCCCTAGAACCTGATATCATCGAGAAAGTAGCAGAAACCTTAACTGGAGCTAAATTAGAAGTAAAACAGTTAGTGGAGAAAATTAAAGCAATAGAAACCATCTCTGAAAAGGAAGCAGAAATAATAGCAGATATAAGCGAGTGGATTAAAACTAAATCATTTTAAAAGACTAAAACACTAGCCATGCAAATTAAATGCATGGCTAGTGTTTTTAGCAATAACTATTCAACTACTTTAACTTCATCGAACCCTTGTTTTTCAAAGGATGACATTTTCTTGCCTATTTTGTTTGGGTTAATGCCCTCTATGGAAAATACCGATGCTACATTACCTTGGGAAATTAACTGCTCAGCTAATTGTTCAGCTTCACCTAACTTTTCAATATCCTTAACTAAAAGGGCAAATGTTTTGCCTTTGTTCGGTATCTCAAAGCCCCTGTCCGTTAATATCTGTATAATCCTTTCGAATCCAATGGATAATCCCACAGCTGGGATAGGTTCCTTTTGGAATTTAGTCATTAAATTATCATACCTACCACCACCAGCAATGGAACTTTTAAACTCATCACTGACTACTTCGAAAATAGGACCGGTGTAGTAGCCCATCCCCCTAACCAAAGAAGGATCATACTCAATCTTAAAATTCCTACCCAAAGACTCCATGATCTGCTGTAGTTCTTTAGCATATTGGCCACTGCAATTGGATAGACCATTTTCCTTTAAATCAATAAGAGATTTCATTAACAAATCTACCTTTTCCCCTTCAATATCCTTTTCCAGTAACTCCTGTTTAACACCAGCTTCGCCCACTTTATCTAACTTATCTAAAGTAATACACACCGTATCAAAAAGTTCTCCTAACCCAGCATCTTCAACCACTTGTCTTAGCAGTCTACGGTCGTTTATTTTAATCGTGGAATTAGCAAAACCAAGTTCAGCCAATGCCTTTGATACAGTTTTTAAGACTGTAATCTCAGCTAAGATGCTATTATCACCGATAATATCAACATCTGATTGTATAAATTGTCTATATCTACCCTTTTGTGGTCTTTCAGCTCTAAAAACATAGCCCATCTGGAATGCTTTAAATGGTGTCGGGAGCTCATTTCTGTTTTTAGCATAAAACCTACTAAGAGGTAAAGTTAAATCAAACCTTAATGCTAAATCACACAGGTCATTTTCATCTAAATCTTCACCTAGGGGTAAACTTAACTTTTCACCCCTTTTTAATATCTTAAAAATAAGGCGAAGGTTTTCTCCACCATCACTGTTGGTTATTAAATCAAGGTTTTCTATCATAGGGGTTTCAATTTGCATAAACCCCCTGGCGGTGTAAGTTTTAGTAATTACATCCTTAACATAATTCCTAAGCTCCATTTCCTTAGGTAAAGCATCAAAGGTCCCCTTTGGTGGCAGTGAACTAAATTTCATAAAAACCAAATCCTTTCCAAATAAATTACA